>NZ_QRGP01000001.1:1539371-1847245 GCF_003367235.1 Sphingorhabdus pulchriflava | reverse complement strand
CGCATTTCTATGAATTTGGTGGCAAGGTGCTCTCGCCGATGGTGAAGCGCAGCGCAGGCGACGAGATTTCAACCACCAGCATCATTTCGATGGATGACATCGAAGCCGTTTTGAAGGAGCTTTAAACCATGCTTTTGCAAGAACGTGACGGGTCGATCCTGACGATCACCCTCAACATGCCGGAAAAGCGTAATCCTATTTCGGACGTTGCTGTTGTGGATGCGATTTGCACCGCATTTGAAGAGGCCGATCGCGATATCTCGGTACGCTGTGTCATCCTGACCGGCGCGGGTACGGCCTTTTCCGCAGGCGGCGACTTGAAACAGATGCGTCCTGACAGTGGCGGCCTGCGTTCGGGTAATCCGGTTGAAACGCGGCGTAACTATAAATACGGCATCCAGCGCCTGCCGCTGATGTTCCAAGCGTTGGAAGTACCCGTTGTGGCGGCGGTCAACGGCCATGCTATCGGTGCTGGCCTTGACCTTGCGACGATGTGCGACGTGCGTGTGGCCGCAGAAAGCGCCAAATTTGCAGAGAGTTTCGTCAAGCTTGGCATCATCCCGGGCGACGGTGGAGCTTGGCTCCTCCCGCGCATTGTGGGTTTCAGTCGGGCGACTGAATTGGCTCTGACCGGCGAAATGATAGACGCCGCAGAAGCACTCAAAATCGGCCTTGTCAGTCACGTCGTGCCCAATGACGACCTACTAGGCAAAGCGCGTGAAATCGCGGCAAAGATTGCCGCCAACCCGCCGCACGCCGTTCGCATGACCAAACGCCTGCTGCGCGAAGGGCAGATGGCGGACCTCAAGAATATTCTCGAAATGTCGGCTGCGATGCAAAGCTTAGCGCACAACACGCGTGACAATGACGAGGCTATCAATGCGTTCATCGAAAAGCGCGCGCCAGTTTTCACGGGAGAATAGGATGTTCGATCTTTCAGGGATGACGGCCCTTGTCACGGGTGCTTCTGGCGGTATCGGCAGCGCCATTTGCCACGCGCTGGCGGAGCAGGGGGCGCGGTTGGCGGTTTCGGGCAGCAATGTTGAGAAACTGGAGGCGTTTCGTGCTTCGCTCGGCAATGATCATGTTGCGGTGCCGTGCAACCTTGGGGACAAAGACAGCGTCGAAGCGCTGGTTCCGGCTGCGCTCGAGAAATTGGGCCAGATCGATATCCTGGTGAACAATGCTGGCGTGACCCGCGACAATCTTGCCATGCGTATGAAGGATGAGGAGTGGGAGGAGGTGATCAAAATCAACCTCGAAGCCGCCTTCCGCCTGATGCGTGCGGCCACCAAGCCGATGATGAAGGCGCGCTTTGGGCGGATTATCACGATTACCAGCGTGGTTGGCGCGACAGGTAATCCCGGGCAGGTCAACTATGCGGCATCGAAAGCAGGACTTGTGGGCATGTCCAAGGCGTTGGCGGCAGAGCTCGCCAGCCGTAACGTCACAGTGAATTGCGTCGCCCCGGGTTTCATCCGCACCGCGATGACTGATGTGTTGCCCGACGCACAAAAAGAAGCACTCAACGCGCGCATTCCGATGGGGCGAATGGGCGAAGGTGGCGATATCGGCGCTGCAGTCGCCTATCTTGCCTCGAAAGAGGCCGGCTATGTCACTGGCCAGACGCTCCACGTGAATGGCGGGATGGCAATGCTGTAATAGGGCTAAATGTTGGGGGCAGATATGAGAGTAAATCTTTCAGCCGGAGCGGCTATTTTCAGTGCCAGTTTAGTATGTGCATTGCCTGCGTACGCAAGCGATCTGTCGATGAAAGACGTGCTGTGCCCGCTTGAACGGCTTGGCGAGCCAGAGCTTAACAGCTGGCATGATGGACTGGTCGCGGCGAATGGCGAGCTGACCGATGCGCAATATGATAAAATTGAGGCCGCAATCGACATATGCGCAGAAGATAATGGCTGGGGAGATGCCGACGCGTTGGCAGCGTTTGAATTCAATGTTTCGATCATTTCCGGGGCAGCGCTTGAGGAAAAGCTGACCGGCCTAGGCGTAAAGATCATTGAATATGAAGCTTTGCTGGATGGAAAATCGACCGAAGAGCTTCATGAGATTATAAAGGATTCCGAAAATAGTGCCATCTTGCGTCAGGCAGCTGGCATGCTGGTTAGCGAGATGGGCGATAAGTGGACGCAGGAAATGTCCGATAACTTAGGGCGCTATTTTGCCCATTTGGCGGAATCGCGACTAGCAGCGAGACGGTTTGCCGAGGCGGCCACGTAATATTGGCGTTAGAATCCCCGCGTCGCTTCGATATTGGGCGGCGGATTTCCTTCAATTACCGCTCCCCCCTTGCCAGCCGCCTTGCTGGGCATTAGGGGCGGATTTCGAAATTCAAATCCCAAACAAGAAGGGGCATAAAATGAGCGACACCGCGGATCGTGTAAAGAAGATCGTCGTCGAACATCTCGGCGTTGAAGCTGACAAGGTTACTGAAGCAGCCAGCTTCATCGACGATCTTGGCGCAGACAGCCTTGACATTGTCGAGCTCGTCATGGCGTTTGAAGAAGAATTCAACGTCGAAATCCCTGACGATGCGGCTGAAAAGATTTCGACCGTCAAGGACGCGATCGATTTCATCAACGCCAACAGCTGAGTTGAGGCTGCTTTTCGCAGCTATATGATCGAGTTTTTCAAACGGCTTTCCGGACAGGCGTGAACCTGCTGGAAAGCCGTTTGCTTTTTTGCTCGCGCTCGCCTTAATGGGCGCGAACCAATTGCACGATGGAGAGCGTCACATGCGTCGGGTTGTTGTAACAGGGCTTGGGCTGGTCACGCCGCTGGGGGGCGACGTTGAAACCACCTGGGCAAATCTTTTGGCATCCAAATCGGGGGCAGGGATGATCACCCGCTTTGATGCGAGTGACCAGAAATGCCACATCGCCTGCGAAGTGAAGCCAAAGGACCATCCCTGGGGCTTTGATCCTGACAAGCGCGTCGACCATAAGGTGCAGCGCCAGGTCGATCCCTTCATCATCTATGGCATCGATGCCGCCGGGCAGGCGTTGGAAGATGCGGGTCTGACAGAGATGTCTGATGAGCTCAAAATGCGTACCGGTTGCTCGATCGGATCGGGCATTGGTGGCCTTCCGGGAATCGAAAGCGAATCGATTGTTTTGCATGAAAAAGGCCCGAGCCGAGTTTCACCACACTTCGTCCATGGTCGCTTGATCAACCTGATTAGCGGACAGGTTTCGATCAAATATGGCCTTATGGGCCCCAACCACGCCGTTGTAACCGCATGTTCCACGGGCGCGCACTCGATTGGGGATGCCGCGCGGATGATCAAGGATGATGACGCCGACATCATGCTGGCAGGCGGTGCCGAAAGCACGATCAATCCATTGGGCGTGGCCGGTTTCGCACAGGCTCGTGCGCTCAACTCTAGCTTCAACGACCGCCCCGAGCAGGCCAGCCGCCCATATGACAAGGATCGCGACGGCTTTGTAATGGGCGAAGGCGCAGGCGTGGTTGTGCTTGAAGAATATGAGCATGCCAAGGCGCGTGGCGCGAAAATCTATGCCGAAGTGGTGGGCTACGGTCTGTCAGGTGATGCTTATCACGTTACCGCGCCGCATCCAGAAGGCAAGGGCGCAGAACTGGCCATGCGGATGGCTCTGCGCAAGGCAGGGCTCGCTGCGGGCGACATCGACTATGTCAACGCGCACGGCACCTCTACTATGGCAGACACGATTGAACTCGCAGCGGTAAAGCGCGTTCTAGGGGACGATCTGAGCGGCGCTTCGATGAGCAGCACCAAATCCGCCATCGGCCATCTGCTAGGTGGTGCTGGTGCGGTGGAGAGCATTTTTTGCATCCTCGCGATCCGCGACCAGATCGTACCGCCGACGCTCAATCTCGACAATCCGGATGAGGGCACCGAGGGTGTTGATCTGGTTCCGCATGTCGCGCGCAAGCGCGAGGTGAAGGCGGTGCTTAACAACAGTTTCGGCTTTGGCGGCACCAATGCCAGCCTTGTCATGAAAGCCGTTTGATCGGATGAGTCGGCTGTTCAAAGGGCTGCTGATTGCAGGTGGCCTGGTGTTCCTGATTATCGCAGGCAATTTCGTCTATGGATGGAATGCCGCGGGGCCGCTGGCAAAGGAAACAGCCGTGCTGATCAAGTCGGGTGCGAGCATACGCTCGGCAGCCGAGCAGCTGGAAGACATCGGTGCGATCAAATCGGCCGATGCGTTCGCCAATCGGGCGCGGATTTTCGGTGCCTCAAGCACGATCAAGGCCGGCGAATTCCTAATCCCGGCGCGTGCCTCAAACTCGGAAATCCTGTCGATCCTGACCGGTGGGAAAACCGTGCAACGCATGGTGACCGTGCCTGAGGGCATGCCGTCGATCATGGTCTATGAGCGATTGATGGCCAATGACCGGATAACCGGCGAAATTCCGGTGCCCGCCGAAGGCTCGATTCTACCGGATAGCTATGCCTTCGAAAAAGGAGAGCCACGCGCCGCGGTGGTCGCCCGGATGCAAGGGGCGATGCAGAAAGCGATCGACGATCTTTGGCCAAGGCGCAGTAAGGACACGGTCGTCAAAACACCTCAGGAAGCGGTAACGCTTGCGTCGATCGTCGAGAAAGAAACCTCGAAAAAGTCTGAATTGCGGATGGTCGCGGGCGTATATTCAAATCGCCTGAAAACCGGAATGATGCTTCAAGCAGATCCGACAATCATCTATCCTATAACAAAGGGCAAACCATTAGGGCGGCGTATCCGTCAGTCCGAAATCGCATCGGTCAATGATTACAACACTTATTCAATGGTCGGACTTCCCAAAGGCCCGATCGCCAATCCGTCGCGCGCAGCGATTGAGGCGGTGCTCAATCCGGAAAAGACCGACTATCTCTTCTTCGTGGCCGATGGCACAGGTGGCCATATCTTCGCCAAGACGCTCGAAGAGCATAACGCCAATGTCGAGAAATGGTACGCTATCCGCCGTGAGCGGGGGGAAATGTAACCCCGCTTACGGCTCGACTATGTTGAAGGCGGCTGGCATCGGATCGAGCGCGGCTTGGAGGGCTTCGACGGCGGCTTTATCGCCCTCAATCTTCAATCCTGCGGCTTCAAGCTGCGCCAACGGCATTTTCAGGAACAGCATGGCGAGATACAGTTGACGCGGGCCAGTCACGGTTGCGTCGGGCGCTGCATGTGCCGCCCCCATCTCGCTGAACATCACCGAATTGCCGACGCTAATCTTCGCTTTTTCTTGCCGATCAGGGATTACAAAGTTGATCGCTAGTTTCCGATCCTTGATGATGCCCGGATTGAGGCGCGTCGCGACGGAATCGAGCAGCAACGGCGTGGCAATTGCGGAAATCATGTCAACGCTTTGCGAGGCGATGCTGGGCGTCAGACCCTGCCGCAAATCGCGCGCCGCAGTTAGAAACTGGTTACGCCAGATGGCAGATTCGGCCTGATAGCCCTGCTGTTCATAACTGTCGGCGAGGAGCGCTCGCCCTTCGGTATTTTTCGGATCTGCGAAAACGAGTTGATGCAGCAGATCGGATGACCATCGATAATCGCCGGCTTTCATCGCGCGTTTGGCCTCGGCAATCACCTTCTTCGTCCCGCCCATAGCCGCAACCAGACGCTTGCCGCGCTCCTCTGGCGGATGCGGATTGAGGTTGGCTGGAATTGCATCATACCAGCCGAGATAGCGTTGATAGATGGCCTTCGAATTATGGCTGTAAGTGCCGTAATAGCCGCGATTGAACCATTGGTTGGCGAGGGCAGGCGGGGCTTTCAACCGCTCGGCGATTTCGGTTTGGGTCAAACCCTGATTCATCAACCGCACCGTCTGGTCGTGCAGATAGCGATAATTGTCGCGATGCCCGGACAGCCAGCCGTCGACCTCCTTCTGGCCAAAACGCGGCCAGCAGTGGCTGGACATCACCGTATCGCTGCGGGTGGCGTAAAGATTTACAGCCTCGCCAAGATATTGCGACCAGGCAAGGGCGTCGCGCACCTTCGCCCCGCGCGGCGTCAGCACATTGTGCAGCGAACAGGTGGCAATTTCGGCAGCAAGAAAACTGCGCGCCGAAGGTACGTAGACGTTCATTTCCGCTGGCGCTTCGGTTTCGGGGACCATCTGGAACTCCAGTTCAACCCCGTCAACAACGCGCTTGTCGCCCGTTTTCTGGATAGTGTCGGTCGGCGTGAGCAAGGTGATCTCTCCACCAGCCACACCCCGACCAATTCCGCTGCCCATTTGACCTTGCGCCCCTGGTGTCAGGCCGGTTCCGAACTGGTAGTTGGCGCGGCGGCCCATGGCTGCACCGGCCATCACATTTTCAGACGCCGTTTCCTCAATGAAATGTTCGGGGGCTATGATCGTGACTTTGCCAGCCTTGATGTCCGCCTCGGTAGTCACGCCCCGCGCGCCGCCGAAATGGTCGCCATGGCTATGGCTGTAGATCACGCCGGTGACGGGGCGCGTGCCTAGCTCCTTGTTCACAAGTTCAAGTGCAGCCGCAGCGGTCTCGCGGGTGGTCAGCGGGTCGATCAGAATCCAGCCTGTTTGCCCCTTGATCACAGTCATGTTCGACACATCGAAACCCCGCACCTGCCAGATATTGTCGGTGACTTTGAACAGCCCGTGATGGCGCAGGACGGTCATATGCCGCCAAAGGCTGGGGTTGACGGTGGCGGGAGCATCGCCTTCCATCCACTTATAGGCGTCAAGATTCCAGACCGGGCGGCCATCCTTGGCGCGGATGATCGGGTCGGTGCGGGTAGCCACAAAGCCTTGCTGCGCAAATTGGAGATCGCGTCCGTCCTCTATCGGCAGGCTCGCTGCCTCGGCCTTTTGCGCGGCGATGGTGGCTTCGCTGGCCGGTTTAGGTTCAAGTGCCGGATCAGTGGCGAATGCAGGCGTGGCCACGCCCAGCAGCAAAAGCGGAATCAAGCGCATATATTCTCTCCCTCGACTGACACCTAAGTCAGTAAGGCGATGCACCGCAACCCTCATTGATATCGCTCCAGTCGATTAGTGAATGTGAGACACTCGGTTTCACTCCAGCGAGACGCACGGCTATCGCGCCCTCATCGCCGGGGCCGGTGCCGATACCTCCCCCCTCCAAACCCTCGCCCGGTTCCGGCAATCTCCCTATCTTGAAGCATGTCGGTGAAGCGCATAGTCCATCGCGATGCAGGAAACCGCGCCTATCATCGTCACAGCAACCATGGGAAAGACCGATCAGGCCTGGGCCAATGCGCTTAGGACAATGCATTTCCCGCCGGAGCGGAATTATCTGCAGGCGCATATCACGCTGTTCCATCACCTGCCGCCGGGGCATTGGCCGGAGATCAAGGCGCGGCTGGCAGGGCTGGCCCATGAATTTCCGCAGCCCGAAGCATGGTTGCGCGACGTGATGTTTTTAGGACGGGGCGTGGCTTATCGGGTTGAATGTGCCGATCTTTTGGCCATGCGCGAGGAACTGGCGGCTGACCTGCACGGCCTGCTGACACCGCAGGATCAGGCCAAGCCGCGCTTGCATATCACCGTGCAGAATAAGGTTGAGCCAGCTGTTGCCAAGGCGTTGTTCGCCGAGCTTTCAACCGGCTTTGCACCGCGGCCGCTGGAAATCTCAGGGCTCGCCGCGCATTATTATCGCGGCGGCCCTTGGGAGCCTATCCAGAGCTGGAAATTCAGCGGGCGGCGCTGAAGATTGCCTTTTCACCCGTGGCTTGGCCAATTGTCCAACGCAGCGCAATCAGACCTGCGAACCACATCGCGTCATTAATCGCGATGCCGGAAACGATTTCTGCTGAGAAATTCTCTGCACCACCGCCAAATTGGGCATAAGCGCGCAGTAGCACTTCATAGACGGCAAAGGCCGAGGCGAGTGCGACAACGCTGCGAAACACGCTGCCTTCGACTTTACTTGTAACGGCGCGCGCAACGCCAAAGCCAGCGAGCGTCGCAGCGAGGATCGCGATGCCATGGCCAACAGCCTGTGCATCCCAGGGGAAGTTCATCAGCAGAAAACCGACCGCCTGATTGGCTGCCCAGACGGCACCGACCAGTGCGATGCCGCTTCGGCGATCAAGCGTCAACGCAGCCAGCGCTGCAATCGCTGCGAAAGGGAATATGCAGGCCAGCGCAAGGCTACCCAGCACCGTTGCACCGGCCAAAGTGGCAGGCCATGCGGCGGTTTTCGCGTTCAGCAATTCATTTGCCATAATCATATTCCCTTCCTTGTCATTCCGACGGTAGCGGGCAACGCCCGACCGTCAACTCCCTAAAATTTCGCGCGCAGCCCGATATGGGCGTTGCGGCCATAGGCTTTGTAGCCCGCGACGGTCTGGTAATCGGTATCGCCCGCATTTTCGACGCGACCATAAAGTTCAAGTGCGTCGCTGATATCGTAAGCGGCGCGAATGCCCGCCAAGACATAGCCGTCCATCCGTACCGAACCGCCAGAGCCATCGAGACTATCGCTGGCCAGACGCAGGTCGGCGCCCAGTTTCAACTTGCTAGATGCTTGCCAATCGATGCTGGCATTCAGGCTGTGCACCGGACGGCGCAGATGGCGGACAAAATCCACAGCACCATCTTCGCGCTTTTCGGAATCGACATAGGTGTAGTTCGCACGGACGCTGAAGCGGTCGCTGGGGCGTAGCTCGATAAAGCTCTCTATCCCCTTGGCGCGTGACCGAATGATGTTGTTGTAACGGTAGATAAGCAAATCGAAATCGATCATGTTTTGCGTGCGACGCTGGAAAGCCGTTGCGCCAAAGCGCAATTGACCATCGAGCAGGCCTTGCTCAAAGCCCAGCTCATAACTTTTGGCGACTTCCGGCTGCAACCCGGGGTCTCCGTAAAAGCTGAAAAGCTGATACAAAGTTGGGGCCTTGAAACCCTCGCCATAGGCCGCGCGGATGACCGTTTGGGCCGTAGGTCGCCATGCGGCGTTCGCACTGAATGTTGCTTTGCTGCCATAACTTTTGTGGTCGTCGACGCGGGCGCCCAAGGTGATCGTTAGTGTTTCGCTCGGATCGATGATCGCTTGGGCATATGCACCTGAATGCCGGGTTTTTGCGGGCGCAGATCCGTCGGTGAAACGCGACCGTTCATGTTCAATGCCAAACACGGCGCGAACCGGCTGGGCGAGTTGCCAATCGCCCTGATATTCAAACCGTTCCGTCCGACCGCGCGACAAAAAGTCGGGTGCGGCTGCTCCCGGAGCGGCAAAATTGTCGCGGTTGATGTCGTTGACAGTTAGGGCAATCCGGTTCTTCAGATTGCCGATTTCAGCATTGATGCCAGCATAGCCGATCACCTGCTGACCGGTCGAATATTCGGGTGTGTCCGATAGGCTGTAAAAGGGCGGGGGAAATCCATCCAGTTCCGCGCGGCTGTGCGAATAGAATCCCCGCAAATCGATGCTCACCGCGTCACTGAGTATGACCTCAAGAGCCCCGTTGGCGGCATATTGTTTATAGCCATCGGCCTCGCTGCCGTTGGCCGCTGCGGAAATCCCGTCGTCGCGGAAGAAGCCACCGCCAAGGCTGGCCGAAACCCGGTCGCCCGATATCCCATATTGGCCGACCAGATTGGTGCGGTTGTTGCTGCCATATTCGGCGCGTAAGGCGCGGTTGCTTGCGGATCCGGGGCGGGCGGTGATGATGTTGACTACGCCGCCAATTGCCTGACTGCCCCAGGGTACCGAATTCGGCCCGCGTAGCACCTCGACCCGGTCGATATTGCCGATCAGCAAATTGCCGAAATCAAAACCGCCACCGGGGGAGGAGGGGTCGTTTATGCGAACGCCATCGATCAAGGTCAGCGTCTGCTCGCCTTCAGCGCCGCGAATGCGGACCGCGGAGAAGCCGCCGATAGGGCCGGTGTTGGATACCGTTACACCGGGGAGGGTTGCGAGCAGATCGGACAGGGTTGAAGGTTGGCGCAGTTCGATATCGTCGATACCAATATTCGAAACCGAATAGCCGCTCTTCCTCGCCAGCAATTCTGTACCGGTGGCGGTGACGACTATCGTGTCTCGAGACGGCAGGCGCTCCGAATAAAAGCTGCAGCACCCGCCATCGTCCTCGATCGCATCTTCGGTTTCGGTTGTGGTTTGGGCATGCGCGCTCATTGGCAGTATCGTCAATGCGGCTGCCGTCAGTTTCAATATGGTCATGAAATATCCTTCCTGTGACGTTGCATTCAAATGCCGTCACGCGAAGGAAAGCTCCTGAGGAGCTTCATTCGATCGTCCGCGTTTTCCCGCACGGGCGAAGGACTGGCTGCAACAGGCAGGTCTCCTGGCTCCCAGGTCATCGCTTGGCCCGACCTTCCCGTTTGCACAGTGGTCATTCTGGGCTTCGCTCGCCGGTCACAGTTGCGGGTACAGCGCCGGATTGACACCGGCTTCCCTTTTCACCCCGGTTTCCCGGGGCACCTGTTACGGGAAGGGCGGGTAGATGAGGAAATTGTGTTGGTCAACCCGTCGCCCCGGCGGAGGCCGGGGCCGCTATTGGAGTTGTCAAACGGTGAAGGATAAACTTCCAGCGGCCCCGGCCTCCGCCGGGGCGACGCGCCTTATCTCTCCACCCCCTTGACCTTCCCCCATTGCCGCGCGGCCGTATAGCCCAGATAGCCGGTGCCAAAGAGCGCGTAGAGCGGCTCTGGCAGGCCATTCAGATAGGCGTTCATGCCTGCTGCTATGTCGAGAGCGGCTTGCGGGCGGAAGGCGGCGATCAGGCCCATGGGCAGCGACCAGAGGAGGATCGCATACATCACATAGAGAAATGAAGGGCGTGCGCGGCTGGTCCACGGGTCGGGCGATTGCGCTTCGGCAAGGATCGCCGAAAGCTGGGTGCGCAGCGTTTCCAGTTCCTGGCTGCCCTGCAATTTGATCAGTTCGATCTTGGCCGCGTCGCGCGCCTTGGGATCGGGGATCAGCTTGTCGATCAGCGCAGCGATGGGGCCGATCAGGGTTTCGATGATTGGCATTTTGGTTCCTTTCAAAGTTGACAAAGTTGACGCCACGTTGCGCAACAAAATTATCCGATCCGGTTGGCCAGCCAGCCATAGACAAAGGCCTCCTGACTTGGTCGCGCTTCTGCGATGTTGATGTAATGCGCGCCCTGCAGTGCCTCGACGGCCTTAAGCAGCACGGCCTCACCGCCTGCGCCGCGTTTGCACAGAAAGGCTTGCAGTGCGGCGATGGTTGCGGGGCCAATCTGCCGGTCGATGGCAAGGTCGGTATAGTCACGGCCTTCGCGATTAAGGGCATTGAGTGCACGCTGTAGGAAGGCAGCTGCGGTCCCCGTTCCCATATTGATGCCGGTATCGAAAAGCTCGGCGGCGAGGGCTGGGGCGTGATTTGCGATTACGTCAAAGCGGGGTTTGAAACAGTAGAGTCTTTTGTAGATCGCTGCCGCGTCGCTGCGGGGCAAAGCGCGCATTTCGCCGACATAGCCCTGTCGCCGGGCCACGGCCTCGGTTATTCCCCAATTTGTAGGTCCGCCGCGATCCGCCGGATGGTTCACATATCCGCCCTCACGCTCGATGACTTCGTCGATCAATTCATCGATATTCTGCATTTTTCGATCCGTCCTTCACAAAACGAATCGCATGTAACCAAATAGGTTCAATGTAGGACAGATAAAATTCCAATGAAGTCGTTACGGGACTTTTCCTGCATCGCGTAATTTTTTTAATCGCGCGATTAAATCTTGTTGCCCGACGGTCTGAATGGCGTATTGAAGAATCAATAACTGCCCGAAGGCATGACAGGAGAGGTCCCAAGATGAATTTCGATTTTTCCGAAGAGCAACTCGCGCTGAAGGATGAGGCGCGCAAATTTCTTGCAGCGAAATGCCCGCCTGACCGCGTCCGCAAATTGATGGATGAAGATAGCCCGGGTTTTGATCCGGAGCTTTGGTCGCAGGTTGCAGAGCAGGGCTGGCTGGGCGCTGCAATTCCGGAAGAGCATGGCGGGCTTGGCCTTGGCTATCTTGAGCTGTGCTGCATCGCCGAGGAATTGGGCCGCGCAGTCGCGCCGGTGCCTTTCGCTTCGACCGTTTATTTCTTCGCTGAAGCGTTGCTGCGTGCCGGAAGCGCCGAGCAGAAGGCAAAATATTTGCCGCAGGTCGTGACCGGCGAATTGATTGGGACGATTGCCAGCGCCGAACAGGCCGGAGCCGTATCGGTCGCCAATATCAGCGCTGAAGTATCGGGCGGCAAGCTGACCGGCGTGAAACTGCCCGTCACCGATGGCGTGGTCGCACATCATGCGGTTGTCCTCGCCAAGGAGGGCGGGAAGCCGACGCTGTATATCGTCGACCTTAATGGTCCCGGCGTCACGCGTGAAGCCGTCAACACTATTGATCGATCACGCGAAGCAGCGCGCGTCGAATTCAAGGATGCGCCGGTCGAGCGGCTCGGCGAAGTCGGCGATGGTCTCGCCCTGTTTGAAGCCATCAACGACCGCGCCGCGGTGTTGATTGCGTTCGAACAGGTCGGCGGCTCCGACATGTGCCTGGAAATGGCCAAAAACTACGCGCTAGACCGCTTCGCCTTTGGCCGCGCAATCGGCGGATATCAGGCGATCAAGCATCGCCTCGCCGATATGTACGCCAAGAACGTGCTCGCACGCGGCAATGCTTATTATGGCGCCTGGGCACTCAACAGCGATGCGCCCGAGCTTCCAATTGCGGCGGCTGGTGCGCGTATTTCGGCGTGCGATGCCTATTGGTTTGCCGCCAAGGAGAATGTCCAAGTGCATGGCGGCATGGGCTTCACTTGGGAAATCGACGCCCACCTCCATTATCGCCGGAGCCGCCAGCTGGCGCTGGTCGCCGGTTCGGCGCGCAATTGGAAACACCGTTTGGTCAGCATGCTCGAACGCCGCAACGCGGCCTGAAATATTTAGGGAAGGAACGAGAAAATGGATTTCAACGACACTCCCGAAGAAGCCGAATATCGCGCCAAGGTTCGCGCCTGGCTCGAAGAAAACGCACCCCGCGGCGTAAAGGGTGCATCGCTCGGTGACGAGGATGAAAGCCAGATGGATGCGTGCAAGGCATGGCAGGCCAAAAAGGCTGCTGCTGGCTATGCGCAAATCCGTTGGCCCAAGGAATGGGGCGGCGGTGGCGGCACCACCATCCAGAGCGTCATCTTCGCGCAGGAAGAATCGCGCATGGGCGTGCAGCTTGGCGGCCCGTTCGCGATCGGCCTAGGCATGTGCATTCCGACCGTGATGGCAACCGCCGATGACGAAACCAAAAAGCGTTTTGTCGGGCCCGCTGTTCGCGGTGAAACCATCTGGTGCCAGCTTTTCTCCGAACCTGCTGGCGGTTCAGACGTTGCGGCCATCCGCACCCGTGCGATCAAGGATGAAAGCTCGGTCGACGCCAATGGCGATTTCGACTGGGTGGTCAACGGCCAGAAGATCTGGACCTCGGGCGCGCACTACGCCGATTATGGCATCGTCCTCGTCCGCACCGATCCCGATGCGGTGAAGCATAAGGGCCTCACCATGTTCTGGATCGACATGAAATCGCCGGGTGTACAGTGCAAGACGATCCACCAGATGTCGGGCGCGCGCGGTTTTAATGAGGTGTTCTTCACCGATGTCCGCATTAAGGACAGCCAGCGTCTCGGCGCGTTGCATGACGGCTGGAATGTGTCGATCATCACGCTGATGAACGAGCGCGCGTCGGTTGGCGGTGGCGGCGGTGCGCGGGGCGGCGGTGCGATCAAGGCATTGCAGGTCGCGCAGAAAATCCGCGATGAAAATGGTGATCCGCTGTCGAACAACAGCACGGTGCGCGAAAAGATTGCCGAACATTATGTTCGCGCCGAAGGTCTGCGCTTCACCGGCATGCGCTCGCTGACCGCTTTGTCGCAAGGCAAGACGCCGGGGCCGGAGCAGTCGGTTTCAAAACTGGTGCAGGCCGCCGCCATGCAGGATCTCGCCGAATTCATGGTTGACCTGCAGGATCAGGCAGGCATCATCCGCGATCCGTCGCTAGCAGTTGAAAATGCCGATTTCCAGGAGATGTTCCTCGGCTCGCCCGGCGGGCGTATTGCAGGCGGGACGGACGAAATTCTGCGTAACATCATCGCCGAACGCGTGCTTGGCTTGCCCGGAGAAATCCGCGTGGATAAGGGCATACCGTTCAAGGATCTGCCCACCGGGCGTTGAGAGGAGGACAGGTGATGACGTTTCCCTTGCCCAATGTGTCGAATGACTTGAACGGGCGGGTGGCGCTCGTCACCGGTGCTTCTTCGGGTTTCGGTGTCCGTTTTGCAAAGGCGCTCGCAGCGTGCGGCGCCAAGATCGGGCTGGCTGCGCGCCGCGTCGACCGTCTCGAGGCGGTTGCGGAGGAAATCCGCGCCGCTGGCGGCGAAGCAATTTGCATTCCGATGGACGCGACCGATGCCGATCAGCTGTTCGCGGCGGTCGATACGCTCGAAAAGGCCTATGGAACGGTCGATATCCTCATCAACAATGCGGGGATTCCCGATGCCCAGCGCGCACACAAGATGGAGGTCGATCTGATCGATCGAGTGCTCGGGGTCAATCTCCGTGCGCCCTACATCCTATCGTGCGAGGTGGCGCGGCGGTTGATGGCGGCAAAAAAGCCGGGGCGTATCGTCAACATCAGCTCGGTCGCGCATTACAGCTATTCGGGCAACGGCGCGGCGCTTTATGCGATTACCAAGACGGCGGTCGCGCGGATGACCGAGGCCTTGTCGCTCGAATGGGCGAAATATGGCATCAACGTCAACGCGATCTGCCCAGGCATGTTCAAGACCGAAATGCTCGACGGTATGCTCGAACGCGTCGGTGATCTCAGCCAGCATGTGGTGCGCAAGCGCATCTGCGATCCCGCACAGATGGACAGCACCTTGCTCTATCTCGTATCACCCGCATCCGAATGCGTCACCGGTGCAGTGATCCGCGTCGACGACGGGCAGAGTGCGCGTAACTAATTCAGACATAACAGAATCAGGAGAAGGAAAAATGGCAATCAAGACCCGCATCACCGAAATGTTCGGTGTGGAAACCCCCATTGTCATGGGCGGCATGACCGGCGTGGGCTATGGCGAACTGGTGGCGGCTGTCGCCAACGCAGGCGCGCTCGGCTTCATCACCGCGCATATGTTTGAAAGCGGGCAGGCGCTGTTTGACGAGATTGAAAAGACCCGCAAGCTGACGGACAAGCCTTTTGGCGTGAACCTGACTTTGCTGCCCTCGATCAACCCGATTCCCTATGATGATTATCGCGAGGCAATCATCGCGTCGGGCTTGAAGATCGTCGAGACCGCAGGCCGCGCACCGACCGACCACCTGCCGCGTTTTAAGGAAAATGGCGTCAAGGTGATCCACAAATGCACCAGCGTGCGTCACTCGGTGTCTGCGGTTAAAAAAGGTGTCGACGTGATCTCGATCGACGGCTTTGAATGCGCCGGTCACCCCGGTGAGGATGATGTGGGCCTTGTCGTGTTGCTCCCTGCGACGGTAGATGCGCTGCCTGATACCCCGATCATTGCTTCGGGCGGCATGGCCGATGGCCGCAGCCTGGTTGCCGCCCTCGCGCTTGGTGCCGATGGCGTCAACATGGGCACCCGTTTCTGCGCGACCGTCGAGGCCAAGATTCACCAAAATGTGAAAGACAAGATTGTCGAGCTCGACGAACTCGGCACGGTGCTGGTCGGACGCAGCCTGCGCAACACCGCCCGCGTCGCACGCAACGCCATTTCGGAGCAAGTTGCTGAGATCCAGAAAGACCCGACCAAGACCTTCGCTGATGTGAAGGAATTGATGGCGGGCGTGCGCGGCCGTGAAAATGTGCTGGCCGCGGGCGACACCGACGGCGGCATCTGGACAAGCGGGCAGAGCCAAGCGCTGATCCACGACATCCCGACCTGTGCCGACCTCGTGAAAAATATCATGGCGCAGGCGGAGGCCGTACGGAAACGGATTGCTGCCTGACAACCAATGTGGCGAGAGTCTTAGGCTTTCGCCGCCGCCGCTTTGTTTGGCTTCACACGGATGTACATCCCACCAGTTTCGGGGCGTTTGAGCTCAAACGCCCCGGACTTTTTGACAAGATCACTTAATTTTGCGTGGCCATAGGTACGCGGGTCAAAATCAGATGCCAGTTTTGAAAGATGGCTGCCGACGGGGCCAAGGGCGACCCACCCATCGTCATTTGCCAATTGGCCAATGGCTTTACGGATCAATGGAACGGCTGCGCTTGGTGGCTTGAGTGCCTTTGGTGCAGCTTGTTGTTCTCCGCCATCGGGCTTTGGAGCATCGGGCAGCAAGTTTTCTGTGTAGAAAAAGCGCCTGCAGGCTTGTCGAAAGCTTTCAGGCGTCTTCTGTTCGCCAAAGCCATAAACATCGACGCCTTGTTCGCGAATGCGGGCAGCGAGTCGTGTGAAGTCGCTGTCCGACGAAACCAGACAGAAGCCGTCGAAACGTCCGCTGTGCAACAAGTCCATCGCATCAATGACTAGGGCTATGTCGGACGCGTTTTTGCCTGATGTGTACGCGAAATTCTGGTGCGGCATTATTGCATGAGTTGAAAGAATTTCCGACCATTGCTTCAGTCTGGTCCCAGAAAAGTCGCCATAGATTCGACGAACGCTCGCTTCGCCGATGTTCGCGATTTCTTCGAATAATCCAGGCGCTATTCGCGCTGAGGCATTGTCGGCATCGATCAAAACGGCGAGGCGGGGAGAACGTTGTTCAGCCATTTAGCAATAGTGCCAAAATACGGCGTGATGCGCTAACGATTTCCGACAAATGGAAAATCTCTAGGCGTCGCACCAAAGTCAAAAAACCAAAGTCGGCGGGAGGCATAAAATTGTTCGGAAAATTGGTCGGGACGAGAGGATTCGAACCTCCGACCCCCACACCCCCAGCCGACTTTTGGGGTGTTTTTAGTGCAACCTAATGGAACGGAAATACTTGTATAAGTAACTGAAAAACGATATGAAAAGATGAATATCGTTGTTCAAAGTGTTTCCATTATGTTCCATTTTGTTTCGTCAAGTTGCACCATGAGTGCACCACCAGTACCCTTTTTGTTCCATGAGGGGTGCTCTTAATATGCGCTATGCATTTACACAAATGTCGATCGACAAAATGCAAATTCCTAACGCGATGGTGGAGCATCGTGACACGCGGCTCAAAGGACTTGTTCTTCGCATTACACCGACTGGAACAAAGTCTTGGTACTGTGAATATGCGCGGGGAAAGCGCATCATGCTTGGTCGAGCGGATGCTTTGGGCGTAGCAGATGCGCGTGAAAGTGCGCGGGCGATACTTGCGGATGTCTACCGGGGTATAGATCCCATGGAGGCTCGGAAGCCCAAACAAGTAGTTCCGACCTACCGCGCGTTCCTTCAGGGCGACTACTTGGCCTGGGCCAAATCCAGCCAGCGCTCCTGGAAGCAGAACGTAAATCGGTTGCAGACTGCGTTCAAATCGCTGCTCGACAAGAAACTCGACAAGATAACCGGTCTCGATATTGAGCGCTGGAGAGGGCAACAGGTCGAAAGAGGATTAAGCAATCAAACGATCAATCGCGACATTGCGTCAATCAAAGCGAGCTTTAATCGGGCGGTTGACTGGGGCATTTTGCCGCACAATCCCCTTTCAAAGGTCAAAAAGGCGCGGGTTGATGATTGTCTGAAAGTGCGCTTCCTCAGCGAAGGCGAAGAAGGACGGTTGCGAAGAGCAATCGAAGAACGTGAAGAGAGCCGAAGGGTCGAACGGGAATCCGCCAATCGATGGAGAACCGAGCGTGGATATGTTGTCCTACCAGATTTAAGGGATGTCGTGTTTACTGATCATGTAAAACCGCTCATTCTATTATCGCTCAACACGGGATGCCGTCGCGGCGAGTTGTTTGATCTTACATGGTCGAATGTGAATCTAGATCGGCGAATTTTGACTGTCACGGGCGCCACCGCCAAATCCAGAAGAACACGGCATATTCCGCTGAATCGCGAAGCAACATCCACATTGCTAAACTGGCGGGCTCAATGCGATGATTTGTCGGGCCTGGTATTTATGAATGAGCAAGGCCAGCGTTTTGATCGCGTCAATTCCTCCTGGAGACGACTGCTCAAAGCCGCTCAAATCGAAGATTTCCGCTGGCATGACATGCGGCACCATTTCGCATCGAGATTGGCGATGGGTGGCGTTGATCTAAACACCATTCGCGAACTGCTAGGCCATAGCGACTATGCAATGACCTTGCGATACGCACATCTTGCTCCTGAATTTAAATTGAAGGCCGTTGAAGTCTTGGATGAAGTACGAGAAGCAGCCAATTTCGGCGCACAAGTTTTGCCGTTTCGGCGTTAGACAGCCAGCCCGAACCAATCGATCCGGAGTCGATCAAATCCGATCTTGGTGCCCTCGACGATTACGCTTCCCGATCCAGGAAATTCGATGTCGTCAGGCACCTCAATGACCCAGATCGTGTTGTCATCGGTTTTTACGATTTTCCCACGTCGGCTTTGCCTGACTTGGCCTGACACGCGAATTCTTTCACCCGAGCTCACATTGCCTCCACATCAATTTTGCCAGAATGTCAGGACATTCCGGACATAGGACGGTGTTTCACCATTGAGAGGAATTCCTCTCACACGAGAAACTGCGCCCGGTCCAGCATTGTATGCTGCTACCGCGAGATGAACCACGCCAAACCGATCCAGCATCTGGCGCAGGTAGCGCGCTGCGCCGCTTATGTTGGCATAGGGATCGAAGCGATTGGTGACACCTAAATCCTTGGCCGTTCCGGGCATCAACTGACCAAGCCCTGCAGCACCAGCATGGCTGACTGCTGTTGGATCGTAGCGCGATTCCGTCCAGATGAGAGCATCGAGAAGCCCGACCGGTAGTCCGAACCGGGTTTCGGCGGCATAAACGTGAGGAAGAAATGCCGCTCGTCGGAAATTTGTCCGAGGTTTTTTTGGCTTGGGCTGAGGAGTCGTCTTCAACTGACCGCGTTGACCGCCATCATTGGCCAAATGTTCGGCCACTTCTTCCCGCAGCGGTGGTGCCCAGTGGCCATGTTCAATCAATTGAAATCCCGACGCGTCATTGATTCGGTAGCCGAGCGAGGACGTTTCGGAGGCTTCGATGGGCGTTTGGCTCGAAACTATAGCCTGTGGTTCATCCGGTAGTTCGCTCGCAAAAGCCGCTGAAAGTGGCAGTGCGGCGAAAAATCCCAGGGCGATATATCTCATCACTCATTCCTTCTCGCGATTGTTGATGCGAGAACATACAATGAACATGTATGTGTAGGAAAACTCCACACGGCGCAGAGTGGAGGCAGCCAAGGCCACAGCAAGCCTTTGGCAACAGGAATGATCGATGACGAAGACCGCAAAGCATGTGCCCATTGCCCTCGAAAGACGCGCACGACAGATTGTTGACGCGCTTGGCGGCCGTTGGACGGGCCGGCAGGGCATGTGCTGCTGTCCGGCCCACGACGATAAGACCCCGTCGCTTTCCGTCGGGCTGACAAGCAATGCGATCCTGTTCCATTGCTTTGCGGGCTGCACCAGCGATGAGGTACTAGAAGGCCTCAAGCGTCATGGCATCCAGCCGCGCGATCTGTTCGATGGGAAGGGCGGACCGATCACTATGGCCGCGAAGCCATTCGGACCAGATGCCAACGCTTGCAGGCTTTGGCGCGAAGCTGTTCCGCTCGCGGGGACGATTGCCGAGCGCTATCTCGTCAATCGATCAATACCACTTCGTTCATCTGAATTGCGGTATCTCGACCGAACGCCGTTGGGACGAAAACCCGACGTTCGCTTTCTGCCGGCACTCATTGCCGCGGTACGAATGGATATCGGCATCGTCGCTATCCATCGGACATTCCTCGACCCTGTCACCGCTAGCAAAGCTGATTTCTTCAAACCCAAGCGTGCGCTGGGGCAATTTGGGGCAGGCGCCATCCGTCTGGCAGATCCGATTGATGGAAGGCTGGGACTGGCTGAAGGAACCGAAAGCGCCTTTTCGGCGCAGGTGCTGTTTGGCATTCCTTGCTGGGCCACTCTCGGAAATGAGCGGTTCGGCATCGTCTCCATTCCCGAAAGTGTCACCGAGCTGCATCTGTTTGTCGATAACGACAAAGGGGGCGATCTGGCGCTGAAGCGCGGAATGGAGGCTTACGAGCGCGCCGGACGAACGATCATCCCGCACAAGCCTGACCGTCCGGACGATGATTGGAACGATGCGCTGCGAGAACAGCTTGGCACGACTGCGGCTGCCTGACGGCAGCGTAGAGTGGAGGAGGCCGTTCGTCTTCTGAGGCCCGGTCGGCAATCCTGCGAAGATCGCTGGCCTCTTTCAGGAGGCCCAACCCATGAACCAGCCCGCGTTCATTCTCGAATTCTCGCCTAACGAACTTCCAGCAATCACCGCTGCGCGCAGCCTTGCGGACGATCTTGCCGCCAATGTACCAATCACCCGCAAGCTTCTCTCAGAGACCTTCACCCGACTGACGGGTGCAACCGATGCAGACAACCGCTGGTCCCTGTCTGATACCTACGCGTCGGTGGAATTGGCGCAACTCCTCTATCTGCAGGCGACATCCTCGATCACGCCCGATAGCCAAATGCCAGAAGCCTTTGCCTGCTTCGACAAGCTCGAAAGCCTAACCCCCATCCAGCATAACCGGTCCGAAGAACAGGTTCGCTTCCAGCAATTCTCGACACCATTGCGCCTAGCCTGGATTGCGGCGCGTGCAGCTGCATTGTCGAGCAGCAATCTGACGCTCGAACCGTCTGCGGGAACCGGCATGCTCGCCTTCTGGGCCAAGCAGAGCGGCTCCAAACTTGCGCTCAATGAAATCCATGTCTTGCGGCGCGATGCACTCCATGCGCTCTTCCCGGACGTAAGGATTTCGATGCATGACGGTGAGCTCATCGAGGAGCTTCTCGATCCTGCGATCCTGCCGGATACGGTCCTGATCAATCCACCCTATTCAGTCGGGCTCGAACGCGGCGAAGATGGCCGAACGGGCGCTCGCCATTTGCGCTCTGCGCTCGCCCGATTGGCGGTCGGCGGCAGGGCGGTTGCGATCATGCCCGAATGGTTCGACCTCCATGCCTTTGTCGAGCGTTCGCGGATGCCCGTTGCCGTCCGGCTCAATGCATCAATGGATCGCGCTTTCGCACGTGCGGGAACTTCAATTTCAACGCGGCTTATCGTTCTCGAAAAGGTTGACGATAGCCGAGCCACGGTAACCTGCCATATCGGTGATTTCAGTGAGCTTGTGTCGCTTGTCGATGCCCTGCCGATTCGTGCTTCGCGCCAGCCGCTGGCTGTGCCCGCCCGACCCTTAAGGCCCGCTCTGCGAGTTGCGCCGCGAACGATAAGCCGCCCAATCGCGCCGGCTCCTTCGATCTCATCCAACGCTGCTGAACCGCATGCGCTCGAGTTTGTGCCGCTCAATGAAGCGGCTCCCATATCCGAACAGGTCGGTCATTATCTCCCATATCGGCCCAGCCGGATGATCATTACCGGCGCGCGCAATCACCCTACGGCACTTGTGGAATCGGTCGCGATGGGCTCGATTGCCGCACCCATTCCCCATGTCCAGCCGCTGGTCATGGCAAATTGTGTTGCTGACGGGCTGCTGTCCGACGCGCAGCTCGAAACCTTGGTCTATGCAGCAAATGCCTTCGAGCGCGATCTTCCCGGCCTCTATCTGCCCCATGACAATGGATGCACTTTGCAGCCGCATGAAGAAGGCTCAGTCTATCGTTGCGGCTATTTTCTGGGCGACGGTACCGGAGCCGGAAAGGGCAGGCAGGTTGCAGCCATTTTCCTCGACCGCTGGCTGCGCGGCGAACGCCGCCATATCTGGTTGTCAAAGAATGAAGCGCTGCTGGAGGACGCACGGCGCGATTGGAGTTCGCTTGGCGGTTTGCCGCTCGACGTCCAGCCGCTATCGCAATGGAAACTCGGCCAGAATGTCACAATGGGAGAAGGCATTTTGTTCGTGACCTATCCGACGCTCCGGTCGGGCCGCGCTGATGCGACACGGCTGCAGCAAATCCTCGACTGGACGGGCGAAGATTTTGATGGTGTGATTGCCTTTGATGAAGCCCATGCAATGGCCAATGCTGCAGGCGGCGAGGGAAGCCGCGGTAAGGTCAAAGGCAGTGAGCAGGGCGTTGCTGGTGTACGCCTCCAAAATCTTCTGCCCCGCGCGCGTGTCCTTTATGTCTCCGCAACCGGCGCGTCTGATGTGAATAATTTGGCCTATGCAGCGCGGCTTGGCCTGTGGGGACCTGAGACCGCCTTTGCGACGCGTGAGCGCTTTGTCGATGATATTCGGAAAGGTGGCATTGCAGCGATGGAGCTGGTCGCCCGCGATCTCAAATCACTGGGCCTTTACACAGCCCGTGCGCTCTCCTTTGCGGGTGTCGAATATGAGATATTGGAGCATGAACTGATCGAGGCGCAGATAAAGGTCTATGATGCATATGCCGAGGCCTGGGCGATCATTCACAGCAATCTGGGCGAAGTGCTCGAAGCCACCCGCATCGTTGACGCAGATAGCGGCAATACGCTCAACAAGGGTGCCAAGGCAGCAGCGCTTTCGATCTTCGAAGGCACCAAGCAGCGCTTCTTCGCACAGCTTCTCCTCTCAATGAAGCTGCCAAGCCTGTTGCCAGCGATCGATGCGGCGCTGGCCGAAGGAAACTCCGCCGTGATCCAGCTCGTATCGACCGCCGAAGCCATGCTTGACCGCCGGCTTGCCGATTTGACACCTGAGGAGCGTGAGCATCTCGAAATCGATCTCTCGCCGCGCGAATATGTGATCGACTATCTGGTACAGAGCTTTCCCGTCCGGTTGATGCAGGTCTTTGTCGATGAAAATGGCGAAGCCCGTTCCGAGCCAATGAGCGATGCCGACGGCAATCCGGTCCGCTGCCGTGCCGCCGTCGCAGCCCGTGACGCGATGATCGAGCGGCTGTGTGCGCTTCCGCCTGTAGCAACCGCGATTGATGCCATCATCGAACGCTTCGGTGTCGATGCAGTGGCCGAGGTCACGGGACGTTCGCGGCGGTTGGTGGTCGGAACCGACGGTAGTCAAAAGCTGCAGTCGCGTTCGTCCCGCTCCAATGTCCTCGAAACCCAGGCCTTCATGGATGGCGACAAGCGTATCCTCGTCTTCTCCGATGCGGGGGGCACGGGACGCAGCTATCATGCCGATCTGCATGCGAAGAACCAGGAGCGCCGGATCCATTTCCTGCTCGAGCCGGGCTGGCGCGCCGATGCAGCCATTCAGGGACTTGGCCGCACCAACCGGACCAATCAAGCGTCAGCGCCTCTATTCCGGCCCGTCACGACCGATGTTCGGGGCGAAAGGCGCTTCATTTCGACGATAGCGCGCCGTCTCGACAGCCTTGGCGCGCTCACCCGCGGTCAGCGCCAAACGGGCGGGCAGAACCTGTTCAATCCGGCCGACAATCTCGAGAGCATTTACGCGAAAGACGCACTCACTCGCTGGTTCCACTTGCTCTACCAAGGCAAGCTCGACGCCGTCAGCCTGGACCGATTCCAAAAGCTGTCGGGTCTCAGAATCGAGGCCGAAGGTGGCGGATTGCTAGACGAGCTGCCGACCATTCAGCGCTGGCTCAATCGCATCCTCGCCTTTCCGATCCAGTTGCAGAACGGCATTTTCGATGAATATCTGGGCCTAGTTGAAGCGCGTGTCGATGCGGCGCGTGTCGCAGGGACGCTTGATCTTGGCGTCGAAACAATCCCTGTCGAGGATTATCAAATACTCACAGATCAAGTCCTGCGCATCGACGCTGCATCGGGTGCCACGACGCATTTGCTCGAGATCGAGATTGCCCGCCGCCAGCGACCGCTCGGCCTTGAAGACCTTACCAAAATCCACGATCTAGGCCATGTTCATACCCGTCCGATGCAAAACCAGCGTTCGGGGCGCGTCGCGCTGGCCGTGCGCGCACGCGGGCTTCTCACCGATGACGGCGAGCGTATCGAACGATTTGAACTCGTCCGGCCCTTGCGCGCCGAATATCTGACATCCGGACAGCTTGCCGAGAGCAATTGGCAACCGGTCGGGCGCGAGCAGTTTGAGAATGATTGGCGGGCCGAAACCGCCGAAGCGCTGGCGTCGCCAAAACGCGAGCGGCTGCATCTTGCGACCGGCCTATTGCTGCCGATCTGGGACAAGCTTCCGGGCGACTATGTCAGAGTGAGCCGGATCGCGGCGAAGGATGGCCGTTCACTGCTGGGGCGCGAGATCGGCATGGGCGACATTCCAGAGTTGGCGGCGGCCTTGGGCACAGACCTGCCTCAAGCAATCGCGCCAGCCGAGCTTGCTTCGCTAGTCATGCGGACTGGAAAGCCTTTGCTGCTCCTGGGTGTCGAGCCGCTGACCGTCAAGCGCTCGCTCGTCAATGGAAGTCAGCGTCTGGAACTGTCAGGCTGGTCGGCGGAGAGGCTGGATTGGTACAAAGCGAAAGGCTGCTTCACCGAGATCATTCGTTATCAGACGCGGCTCTTTCTGCCATGCGCAGATGCGGCGTCGATCTTGACTGCTATTTCAAAGCCCCATGTTTGAAGATTGAGCGGATGATATCAGGGGCAGCCAAGTTGGACACCGCGTAATTGTTTTAGCCACCCTCCTGAGTGCTACGAAGTCGCATGAGCGCTTCAACGCAGGAGAGTGACCGATGACGATTTATGCAGGATTGGACGTAAGTGACAAGACCACCCATTTGTGTGTGGTCGATGCAGATGGCGTGGTGCTTAAGCGCGACGTTGTGGCCAGCGATCCTGACGTGATAGCCAAATGGCTCGGCAAGCACTGCCTTGGCCTAGTCCGCGTTGTGCTGGAGACCGGCCCGTTATCGACATTCCTGTATCATGGCCTTGTCGAGCGCAGCATTCCGGTCGAGTGCATCTGCGCCCGTCATGCCAAGGGTGTGTTGGCGACCCGTGTGAACAAGAGCGACGTGCATGATGCCGAAGGGCTGGCGCAGCTTGCTCGCACTGGCTGGTTCAAGCGCGTGCACATGAAAGCCTCGGCAACCCACATCGACCGTGCTGCTCTGCGTATCCGTACCCAACTGATTGGAACGCGGGTCGCGCTTGGCAACCAGCTGCGCGGACTGCTGAAGCTCTTCGGTCTGCGCCTGGGTTCTGCCCGAACACCGGGCAAGCGCCGCGAGCGACTGCACGCCCTGTACCAACAGCGGCCCGATCTCGAGCCGTTGTTTGCTCCTCTTGTCGCCACCATGGAAGTGCTCGAAGAGCAACTGCGCGCTTCCAACAAGCTGCTGGAGAGCCGCGCAGCTGAAGATGCTGTGTGCAGTCGACTGATGAGTGTGCCCGGGGTCGGCCCGATAACCGCCCTGACCTTTACCGCAACTGTCGAGGATCCGCATCGCTTCGCCCGCAGTGAGGATGTTGGCGCATATGCTGGGTTGGTACCTCGAAGGAACCAGTCAGGCGAGCGCGATGTCCGCGGCAACATATCCAAGGCCGGTGATCCGATGCTGCGACGAGCACTCTTCGAGGCCGCTAACATCATGCTGTCGCGCGTACAGCGACCGTTTGCCCTTCAGCTATGGGGGAAGCGGATCGCTGACGCAAAAGGCAGCAAGCGCGCAAGGATCGCAGTTGCCCGAAAGCTCGCCGTGCTACTTCATCGGCTGTGGTTGAACGAGACGGAGTTCCGCTGGACATGACGCCAGCGACTCTCTTCCCAATCAGCCATGCCAGGGCGATCTCGCCAGGACCGTAGAGGCTAAAACCTCGAGTTGGACACAGAGACGCCCACCCTATCTCGCCCGGCCGCGATCATGAAGGCCCGGACATCATGCTCACCACAGCCGTCCGATGACCTCGAAGACAACCATTGGCCAATCGGGAAAGCGAAAAGGAGAAACCCGTGAATGAAACAATTAGACAACAGTCCGGAATGTCTGCTTTTCATTCGAACCTTAGGCTTTCCGGACGTCCGTTCACGACCATATTTTATCGTTGTGATGACAGAGATCCTAATTCCGTTTCAGTTCACTCACTTTTAGGTGCCTAGCTAGCGGCCTCCGATATCAACCGAGCTAAAGTCCCCCGACATACGTATCGGAGAGCATGCGGGCCTTCAGCTATGAACAGACATCGCGCAGCCTGGGCAATGCCCCCGCGATCGAACAAGGCTTGTGGCGGCTGTCGAACTCCAGCTCCAGCAAACCATCCCATGCATCGCGGCAGGCGCCGGTGGAGCCGGGGATACAAAAGATGAAACAGTCACCCGCCTGCCCTGCAAATGCCCTCGATTGCATTGCGGCCACGCCCACCGTCTGCAGGCTCTTCTGCTGAAAGGCGATGGCAAAGCCGTCCATTTCGCGGCGGAGCAAGGGTTTGACGGCTTCGGGCGTGTTATCGCGTGGCGAAAATCCGGTGCCGCCCGTGGTAAGGATGATTTCGATTTCCAGATTGGCAATCCAGCGCTGCAAGACCGCCTGAATGGCGTCGACGTCGTCCCGTACGATCGCACGGTCGCGCAGTTTGTGTCCGGCCCCCGTCAGCCGCTCAACAAGCAAAGCACCAGACGTATCGGTCTCTTCATTACGCGTATCGGAAATCGTCAGCACCGCGACACCGAGCGGGTAAAAGGTTAGGCTCTCATTTATCCCTGCCATAATCATCCCCCTATCGAAGCAAGATGCGGAGTCGCACCGCTATTGCCCTGGTGCAATAGATGCGCGGGCGCTTTGGTCATAACCAGCCGTTGCAGTCGCTCGATCAGCTCCTTTGCTTGACCGTCCCGTTGTAGCAGGGGGCGTAGATCGATCCCCGCGTCGCCGAACAGGCAAAGATGCAGCTTACCTGTCGCGGAAACGCGCAATCGGTTACAGCTGGCGCAAAAATCCTTGGAATAAGGCGCAATGATACCAATCCGTCCAGAGCCTTGCGGACTAGCATATTCAATCGCTGGGCCCGCCCCTTCAGATCGCATCTGCTTTTGCCAGCCAAGCGACTCGAGCCGAGCAGTGACAAATGTACCTGGCAGATGATGTGCCGTGAAAAAGACTGGATTGTCATTGGTCCGCATCACTTCGATGAAGCGCAGTGTCAGGTCTTGCTCGGAGACAAAAGCGATGAAGTCGTCGAATTCATCATCGTTCAATCCTTTCAACAAGACGGAATTGAGTTTCACGCTTGCGATCCCCGCCTGCTTGCAGGCTTCGATGCCGCGAAGAATTTCGGATAGCCTGTCATGGCCGGTAATCGAGCGGAACCGTTCGGGTTTCAATGAATCCATGCTGACATTGATCGCCCTAATTCCTGCATCCGCATAGCTTTGCGCACGTTCGACCAACCGATAGCCATTGGTCGTCACGGCAACTTGACGAATTCCGTCAATACCCGACACCGCCCGCGCGATTTCGAGAAATTCTTGGCGCAACGTCGGTTCGCCGCCGGTAAGCCGGACTTTCCAAAGTCCCAATTTGGCGAAGGCCGAAACAAGCCTTTGGATTTCATCGACCGCGAGATTTGTGGGTGTCCCCTTCGCCTTGTTATAGCCATCGGGAAGGCAATAGCTGCAGCGGAAATTGCAGACGTCAGTCAGCGACAGCCGCAGATATTCAAAATGGCGACCGTGGCTGTCCGCGAGCGTTTGCAAATTAGCAGTGCTAGACAATCTGTACGTCACTGCACCAGCGGCCCGTCTGTGCTGCCCATATCTATACCCTCAATGTTCGCCTGTGACGCCAGTATGGAGAGATATTGGGTTACGGCGCGCCGCCAACTGGCCTCCTCCAGATATTGGGCGATCTTTTCTTGAACCAGATCGAAGGGCAATTGCTGGCCTTCGACACGCCGACCGGCGCGGATGACATGGACACCAAAGCGTGTCTTCACGGGCTCTGAATGCAGCATGCCTTCATCAAGCCCAAACAGCACATCTTCAAACTCTCGGACCGTCTGCCCTGGCCCGATCTGCCCCAAATTCCCGCCCTGTTCCTTGGAGGGACAGGCCGAATGCTTCAGTGCCAATTCTGCAAAAAGCCCGGGCTGTGCCTGAAGCGTACGTATCGTGGTGCGCGCATCACCGGTTGCAAGCCCATAAGCCAAACTGTCTGTTGGAGAGGCAGCGAACAGAATATGTTCGGCCTCCACCAAAGTCGGCGACCTGAACCGATCGCTATGCTGCGCGTAGAAACGCCGTGTGACTGATTCATCGGCATGCGGGCATTGCACTTCCTGCTCCAGCAGAGCTTCAATACGCGCATCTTCTTCCGCCAGCTTGCGCCCTTCAGCGTCGACTAGGCCAACGCTCATGATTTCCAGCCTGTCGGCTTCATCAAGCAGCAATTGACGCAGGACAAGCGCTCGTGCGGCGGCCTCCCACGCTTGATCTGGATCGGGTGCGGGATGGTTCTGAACTTCGGCAGCAATCAATGCAGCGTCAATCTCTCTGCCATTCACGGTGACGCAAGGGTGCTCGAGGACATCAGCCATGACGCAGCCCCAGTTTGCGCGAGCGCACGACCTGATAACCAGGACGCCAGACATAGCGCACAGGCGCTGAAAGCATGTGAACAAGGCGTGTGAAAGGGAACAACAACAGGATCGTCAGGCCGAGCACCAGATGCGTTTTGAAAATGATGTGTGCGTCAGCGACATAAGAAGACGCGTCGCCTTGAAAGGTGAATATCCCTTGCGCCCAAGTCATGAACTTGACCATTTCATGGCCATCGAGATGATTCATCGATACCGGAATGGTCCCCAGACCCAGCACCAGTTGCAGCCAGAGCAGCACCAGGATCATGATGTCGCTGAAACTGGAGGTGTTGCGGATACGCGGATCGAACAGGCGGCGATGTAGTAGCAATGTTGCTCCGGCAAAGGCTAAAATGCCCGCCAAACCGCCCGCAACGATGGCCAATATCTGTTTCGAACTGTGCGGAATACCTAACGCGTCAAACAACGCGATCGGTGTAAGCAATCCACCAAGATGTCCAAAGAAAATCACGAGAACACCCGCGTGGAACAGCACCGAACCCCACATTAATTGTTTTCGCCGCAAAAGCTGGCTGGAGCCAGAGCGCCAACTATAAGGTTCACGATCATATCGAATGACCGAGCCCAGCGCCAGTATCGCAAGTGCGATATATGGGTATATGCCGAACAGCATGTGATTCAGGAATTCGGCCATGTCACAAGCTCCTTGACGGTTGGTTTGCGTGGAGAGGATCGAGGATACGGCTGACCATGGACTGCGCCTGCGGACATGCCGGGGCCGCATCGGGGGCCGAAGGGGCCATTGCGCCGAAGGTAATTTGTTCCTCTTCCCAAGCTGCGTCCAATGCATCCAGATCGTCGGGGTCCTCAACCACGATCATCGCTTCGGGCGGAACGCTTTGGCCTCCGGAGAGATCGCGCAGAACCGCGAGCAGGCCCGCATAATCCGTACCGCGCGCGTCGAGCCGGTCTGCCAGCATCGCAATGATCGCGCCTGGTTCGGAAAGCTCGGCCAGCGCCTCTTCTTTCGGCAAGGTCGAACAATATTCGAGGAACAGGGGCAGATAGTCCGGCAGCTCGTTGCTAGCCGGATCGAGACCCGCCGCGACATAACGGTCGCGCAGATCAACCATCGCTTGTCCCCGATCACGGCTTTCGCCATGAACATGTTCGAAAAGGTGCAAGCTGTGCGTCCGCCCACGATCGAACAGTTCGACATAATGTTCCTGCAACGCAATCAGATCTCCGCCGGAGAGACGAAACAGAAGTGGTTCGAGCCGGAGCATCTGCTTTTCACCGACAACACGTTCAAGCAATAGCGCCCGCCGGATTTCCGGGACCGCAGCGCGCAAGTCTTTATCGGGATAGTGAAGCAGCGCCGACAGCGCGCGTAAAGTGACCGTGCCCATCAGAATACCTCCGTAGGAGTTTGCAGTTTTTTACGCGCGGGGGCGCCAAACAGGTTAGTCTTGGTTTCTCCGCCTGAGCAGCCATTGCCGAAGGAGAAGCCGCAACTGCCGCGTTCGTCGTACATGTCCTCAGCATCTTCGCGGTGGCCGGTCGGGATGACGAAGCGGTCCTCATAATTGGCGATCGCCATGACATGATACATGTCTTCGATCTGCGCGCCCGTAAGGCCGACAGCCCGGGCGATGTTCTCGTCGACCACACCCTCGACCGTCTTTGAACGCATATAACCGCGCATTGCGAGCATCCGTTCCAGGCACAGCGCCACGGGCTCGGTCGCACCCGCCGTCAGCAGGTTGGCGAGATATTTAAGTGGTATCCGCAAGGATCGAATGTCTGGCATATTGTTGTTGACCGAAATCTGCCCCGAATTCGCCGCAGCGCTGATCGGCGACAATGGCGGGACATACCAGACCATCGGCAGCGTCCGATATTCGGGGTGCAGCGGGAAGGCGACTTTCCATTCCATCGCCATCTTCCACACCGGCGAATGGCGCGCCGCTTCGAGCCAAGCTTCGGGCACGCCATCCTTGCGCGCCTGTTCGATAACCGCCGGATCGTTGGGGTCGAGGAAGATGTCGAGTTGGGCCTGATACAGGTCCTCAACATTTTCGGCAGAGGCTGCTTCCTCAATGCGGTCCGCATCATAGAGCATCACGCCCAGATAGCGGATGCGCCCGACGCAGGTTTCCGAACAAACTGTCGGTTGCCCCGCTTCAATGCGCGGATAGCAGAAGATGCACTTTTCGGATTTGCCGGTCTTCCAGTTGTAATAGATCTTTTTGTAAGGGCAGCCCGAAACGCACATGCGCCAGCCGCGGCATTTGTCCTGATCAATCAGTACGATGCCATCTTCCTCGCGCTTGTAGATCGACCCCGACGGGCAAGCGGCAACGCAGGTGGGGTTGAGGCAGTGCTCGCACAGGCGCGGCAGATACATCATGAAGGTATTTTCGAACTGGCCGTAAATTTCCTTTTGCACGCCTTCGAAATTATAGTCCTCCGACCGCTTGGAAAATTCTCCACCAAGGATTTCCTCCCAATTCGGGCCCCAATTGATTTTCTCCATCCGCTCGCCTGTGATCAACGAACGGGGTCGCGCAGTTGGAAAGGCCTGACTTTCCTTCGCCTGCTGCAGATGTGAATAGTCGAAAGTGAAGGGTTCGTAATAATCGTCGATTTCGGGCAAATCGGGATTGGCGAAAATCTTCGACAACAGACGCCATTTGCCACCCATGCGCGGCTTAAGCCGACCGCCTTTCACGTCCCAGCCACCGTTCCAGCGCTTCTGGTTTTCCCAGTCCTTGGGGTATCCTATACCGGGCTTGGTCTCGACATTGTTGAACCACGCATATTCCATGCCGTCGCGGCTGGTCCAAACATTCTTGCAGGTGACCGAGCAGGTGTGGCAGCCGATGCATTTATCAAGGTTCAAGACCTTGCCGATTTGTGCGCGAACTTTCATTCTGCTGCCTCCAGATGGGCTGCCGGGCCTTCGAGCCAGTCGACCTTTGATAGCTTGCGGACGATGACGTATTCGTCGCGGTTGGAACCGACCGTCCCATAATAGTTGAAGCCGTAGCTCTGCTGGACATAGCCGCCGATCATGTGCGTTGGCTTGAGCACTGCGCGGGTCACACTGTTGTGGATGCCCCCGCGCTGGCCGGTCAGCGGCGAACCGGGGACGTTCACGATTTTTTCCTGCGCATGGTACATGAAGAGCGTTCCCTCTTTCATGCGCTGCGAAACGACCACGCGAGCAACGAGCGCACCATTAGAATTGAACGCCTCCACCCAGTCATTATCGACCAGCCCCGCCTTGGCGGCATCCGTCTCGCTCATCCAGACAATCGGCCCGCCGCGAGATAGTGTGAGCATCAGTTGGTTATCGGTATAGGTGGAGTGGATACCCCATTTCTGGTGCGGCGTGATGAAGTTCAGGATAACATGCGGCGCATCCTTCGCCTCGTCGAGCATCGGTTTGACGGCCTTAGTATCGATCGGAGGACGGTAGACACAGAAACCTTCGCCGAAGGCGCGCATCCACTTATGATCCTGATAGAGCTGCTGTCGCCCGGTCAACGTGCGCCAAGGGATTAGCTCATGCACATTGGTGTAACCGGCATTGTAGCAGACATGCTCGCTTTCCAGACCCGACCATGTAGGCGAGGAGATAATCTTGCGCGGCTGCGCCTGTATGTCGCGGAAACGGATTTTCTCTTCTTCCTTGGGCAGCGCCAGATGCGTGTGATCGCGGCCAGTGTTCTTCGACAAAGCCGCCCAGGCCTTTACCGCAACCTCTCCATTGGTTTCGGGTGCGAGGCTAAGGATCACTTCACAGGCATCAATCGCACTGTCGATCTTTGCCATGCCTTTCGACGTGCCCTCATCAAGTACCTCTCCGTTCAGGCGGCGCAACAGATCGACTTCATGCTCGGTATTCCAAGCGATCCCCTTGCCGCCATTGCCGATCATTTCCATCAGCGGGCCTAGCGCGGTGAAGCGTTTGTAGACGTTGGGATAATCGCGAGTGACCACAGCCACATTGGGCATAGTCTTGCCGGGGATCGGCAGTGTCTGGCCTTTGCCCCAGTCCTCAACATCAAAAGGCTGGGCGATTTCGCCCGGCGTATCATGCAGGATTGGCGTCAATACGACATCCTCTTCGACGCCGAGCACCTCAGGCGCGACCTCAGAGAATTTCTTCGCAATCGCCTTATAGATTTCCCAGTCGGACTTGGATTCCCACACCGGATCAACTGCCGCCGACAGCGGGTGAATGAAGGGGTGCATGTCCGAGGTGTTGAGATCGTCCTTCTCATACCAGCTGGCGGTCGGCAGAACGATGTCCGAATAGACGCAAGTCGTCGACATGCGGAAATCCAGCGTTACCAGCAGATCGAGTTTCCCCTGTGGCGCATCATCATGCCATACGACATCCTGCGGCTTTTGCGCACCGGTTTCGCCCAGATCCTTGCCGTGCACACCATGCTGCGTACCGAGCAGATGCTTGAGGAAATATTCGTGCCCTTTGCCCGACGAACCGAGAAGGTTCGAACGCCAGACAAACATGTTGCGCGGCCAGTTCGCTGGATCGTCCGGATCGCGGCACGACATTTCCAGTTCGCCCGATTTGAGCGCGGAGGCTACATAGTCCTTCGGCTCCATCCCTGCTGCTTTCGCCGCTTTGGCGATTTCCAGCGGGTTTTGCTTGAGCTGCGGCGCGCTGGGCAGCCAGCCCATGCGTTCGGCACGAACATTATAGTCGATCAACGAACCCGACCAGTCGCCATCGGGTGCAGTCGGTGACAGGATTTCGTCGATGTCCAGCGTTTCGTAGCGCCATTGATCGGTATGCGCGTAAAAGAAACTGGTTGAGTTCATCTGCCGCGGCGGGCGCGCCCAGTCGAGCGCGAAGGCGAGCGGTGCCCAGCCGGTTTGCGGTCGCAGTTTTTCTTGCCCCACATAATGTGACCAACCACCGCCCGACTGGCCAATGCACCCGCACATCACCAGCATATTGATGATGCCGCGATAGTTCATGTCCATATGATACCAGTGGTTTAGGCCGGCACCGAGGATGACCATCGATTTGCCCTTGGTCTTTTCCGCATTGGTTGCAAATTCGCGGGCTACGGTGATGATCTGTTCAGCAGGGACGCCGGTAATTTTCTCAGCCCAAGCGGGAGTGTACGGGACATTGTCGCTATAATCGCTGCTGACATGCTCTCCACCCAGCCCGCGATCGAGACCGTAATTGGCGCAGAATAGATCAAAGACGGTAGCAACAAATGTCTTCCCTTCTTTGGTCTCGATCTGCCGGACGGGGACGCGACGGTTCAACACATCGGGATGGTCGGTGCCCTTGAAATGATCATGCTCGCGATTGCCGAAATAGGGGAAGGAAACGTCGACCACATCATCGCGATCCGCATCGAGGATGAAGGTAGTGCGCAGTTTTACATCACCGCCTGTGCCATCCTTTTCCTTAAGGTTCCATTGGCCCTCTTCACCCCAGTGGAACCCCGCCGAGCCCAAGGGGGCTACCAGCTTGCCGCTAGCATCATCGATGGCGACGGTTTTCCATTCGGGATTGTTCTTCTCGGCCAGATTGCCCTTCAGGTCGGACGCGCGCAGCAGCCGTTCGGGCACATAAGCGCCATTCTTTTCGACTAAGCGGACAAGCATCGGATAATCGGTGTAGCGGCGGCAATAGTCCTCGAAATATTCAACCTGCCGGTCGAGATGATATTCGCGCAGGATGACATGGCCGATCGCCATGGCGAGCGCCGCGTCGGTGCCCTGCTTTGGATTCAGCCAGAGATCTGCAAACTTGGTGGCCTCTGCATAATCCGGAGACACCACCGCGACCTTGGTGCCGCGATAGCGTGCTTCGGTCATGAAATGCGCATCGGGGGTGCGGGTCTGTGGGACGTTGGAGCCCCACATCATCAGGAAACCCGCATTGTACCAATCTGCACTTTCGGGGACGTCTGTTTGCTCGCCCCAGGTCATCGGGCTGGCGGGCGGAAGATCGCAATACCAGTCATAGAATGACATGCAGGTGCCGCCGAGCAGAGACAGATAGCGCGAACCCGCTGCATAGCTGACCATCGACATCGCCGGGATCGGTGAGAAGCCGATGATCCGGTCGGGGCCATATTTCTTCGCCGTATAAGCATTGGCGGCGGCGATGATCTCGGTCACCTCTTCCCAATGCGCGCGGACGAAACCGCCATGGCCGCGAATAGCGGTGTAGCTCTTCCGCTTCTTTTCATCCTCGACAATCGCGGTCCATGCCGCCACGGGGCTCATCGTCTGCCTGGCCTCGCGCCACAAGCGCACAAGGCGTGAACGGATCAGCGGGTATTTCAGCCGCTGGGCCGAATAGATATACCAGCTGTAGCTCGCCCCGCGCGGGCAGCCGCGTGGTTCATGGTTGGGCAGTTCAGGGCGTGTGCGCGGATAGTCGGTCTGCTGCGTTTCCCAGGTGATAATGCCGCCCTTGACGTAGATCTTCCACGAACAACTGCCGGTGCAATTCACGCCATGGGTCGATCGGACAATCTTGTCGTGCTGCCACCGCTTTCGATAACCATCCTCCCAGTCGCGCGCCTCGCTGGTGGTGACACCATGGCCTTCAGAAAATGTTTCACGGCTCCGGTTGAAGAAGGTCAGGCGGTCGAGAAGTTGGCTCATGGTCTTGGCCCTTTCAAGCGGTTGCAAGTTTGGCGCTGGGCGCACGTTCGATGGAATGGAGAAGCCCGCCCGGTCTCGTGTAAACAAACCAGGTCAGGGCGGCGCAGCTGGCGTAGAAAATGAAAAAGCCAATCAGCGCCGCCATCGGCGTTCCGGTAGCCGCGATCGCGCTGCCAAAGCTTTTCGGGATGAAGAAGGCACCATAGGCTGCGATGGCCGAAGTGAAACCGACAATAGCGGCCGATTCCTTCTCGGCTTGCCGCACCTGCTCCGACTTGCTCAACTCCGGCATCAAGCGCGGAATTTCACTGCGCATGATGCTGGGGATCATCTGGAAGGTTGAGGCATTGCCTACGCCAGTGACGAAGAACATGAAGATGAACATGCCGAGGAAGCCCCACCAGTTCCCTGCCTGCAGGAAGTACATTACGCCAACGACGCCGATCATCATGAAAACAAACACCCAGAAGGTGACGCGTCCGCCGCCCCAGCGGTCTGATACCCAGCCGGTTGCAGCCCGGCTGATCGCGCCGACCAGTGGGCCGAGAAATACGAACTTCAGTACGTCAACGTCAGGAAACTGGTGCTTCGCCAGCAAGGGCAGACCTGCCGAGAAGCCGATGAACGAACCGAAGGTGCCGGTGTAGAGCCAGCACATCAGCCAGTTATGCTTGCGCTGGAAAATCACCGACTGCTCGGCAAAGCTCGCCTTGGCATCGGCAATGTCGTTCATCCCGAACCAAGCGAGCAGCGACGATGCCATGATGAACGGCACCCAGATGAAGCCGGCATTTTGCAGCCAAAGCTCGCCGCCTTCTTTGTTGGGCAGCGGATCACCTCCCATCGTGCCGAACACGCTGGCGGTAATCACCAAAGGCACGATGAACTGCATCACCGACACACCCAGATTGCCGAGACCTGCATTCAGGGCCATCGCATTGCCCTTCTGCGCCTTGGGGAAGAAGAAGCTGATGTTCGACATCGAAGAAGCGAAATTGCCACCGCCGAAACCGCAAAGAAGCGCTAGCACCAGGAAGATGATGTACGGCGTTTCCGGGTTCTGCACTGCATAACCGATTCCAAAAGCGGGGATCAGCAGCGAAGCCGTGCTCAGCGTCGTCCACAGCCGCCCGCCGAAGATCGGCACCATGAAGCTGTAGAATATCCGGAAGGTCGCCCCCGACAGCCCCGGAAGCGCCGCCAGCCAGAAAAGCTGGTCAGTCGTGTAGTCGAACCCGATCAGCGGCAGCTTTGCGACAACCATCGACCAGACCATCCACACCGAAAAGGCGAGCAAGAGTGCCGGGATCGAGATGTAGAGGTTGCGCCGTGCGATACGTTCGCCTGTGGCTTCCCAGAAATTTGCATCTTCGGGTTTCCATTCCTCCAGCACGCGGGTTTCGCCTGCGGCATGTTTGGATGGATCATGCAGCTCTGCCATTTCGGGGAATTGCGGAAGGCTGCGCGCATCGATGCCGCTGGCTTTCTGTTCCATCTGACGGATCGCCATGTGCATCCAGCCAAGTGCGACAACCACCAGCGCGAACAGCACCATGAAGCAGCTGGTCCAGATATTGGTGAGATCGCTGACGACACCAAAGACGATGGGAAGTACAAAGCCACCCAGGCCGCCGACCATGCCCACCATACCGCCAACGGAGCCGACATGATCGGGATAGTAAACCGGTATATGCTTGTAGACTGCGGCCTTGCCCAGCGACATGAAGAAGCCCAGCACGAACACCGTGATGACGAAAGGTACAAGCCCCATCGAGGTCGAAAAGGCGATGTCGCCCTTGATTCCATGAATGACATAATCGGTTGACGGATAGCTCAGCATGAACAGGCAGAGCATCGACACGCCAAAGGTGGCGTACATGATTTTGCGCGCGCCATATTTATCCGACAGCATCCCGCCATAAGCGCGGAAAAGGCTGGCCGAGAGCGAGAAAGTGGCGGCGAGCATGCCCGCAACCTTCACGTCAACATGATAGACCTCGCTCAGATATTTGGGCAACCACAACGCAAGCGCGACGAAGGCCCCGAAGACAAAAAAGTAATAGAGCGAAAACCGCCAGACCTGCTGGTGCCTGAGCGGCTCGAGCTGTTCGACAAGCGATTTGGGTTTAGCCCCGCTTAGCTTACGCGCGGCAAAATCCGGGTCGTCCTTTGCGAATAAGAAGAACAGCACAGCGATAATGGCGAGTGCTGCTGCCCAAATCTGTGCAACCGCCGTCCAGCCCATCGCGACCATCACAAAAGGTGCTGCGAATTTTGTGACTGCCGCTCCTACATTGCCCATGCCGAAAAAGCCGAGCGCAGTGCCCTGTTTTTCCTGTGGGAACCATTTGGAAACATAGGCGACACCAACCGCGAACCCGCCACCTGCCAACCCAAGCCCCAAAGCGGCTACAAGCATTAGAATGTAGGTATCGGCATAAGACAGCAGGAAGGTCGAAACCGCAGAAGCAAGCATCGTCAGCGGGAACACCAGTCGCCCACCATATTGGTCGGTCCAGATCCCTAGAAAAACACGGACAAGAGAACCTGTCAGGATCGGTGTTCCCACTAACAGCCCGAATTGGGTGTCATTCAAGCCGAGCTCAGCCTTGATCTCGATCCCGATGATCGCAAAAATCGTCCAAACCGCAAAGCAGACTGTGAACGCTCCGGTGCTCAGCCACAGCGCCCCTTGCTGCTGTTTTGACGAAACCGTTGATGCAACCATGACCAGCCCCTTTTGCGGCGAGAGAAATCTGGTTCTGGTCTGCATTCTTATCCGCTGGGTTTGTTGATGTGGATCAACCTGCACCTGGCAAACCCGTCAAAATCACGCAGGCCTGATCATGGTCAAAAATCGAGGTGCCATTCGTCACTAGTGCGATTGATATTTATCAATCAGGCGTTTACATTCGACCGCATCGAAGTTGGGGAACAATTGTGCGCGCTGCTGAAAAACCGGAAATTGCTGCACTGCCTTTATTCGCTTCGATGGATCCCGAGCAACGTGAACAGATTTTTGCTGCTTCCTTCCTGCAGGTCTTCCCGCCAGCGCTGAAGCTGTTCGATACCGGGCAGAAACCCGATTTCCTGCACATATTGATCGATGGTATGGTCGAACTTTTTACCGGCAACGGCGATCGGACAACATCGATGGCAATCGTGCGACCGGTGCGCAGTTTCATTCTCGCCGCCGCTTACACCGACCAGCCGTATCTGATGTCGGCGCGCACTTTAACTGCATCGCGCATCCTGATGATCCCTTCGCCATTAATCCGCGATGCCATCGACAACGACCGGTCGCTGATGCGCGGGGCAATGCAGGAACTCGCATTCGGTTTTCGTTACTTCGTCCGTGCACTCACCGACATGAAACTGCGCCAGTCGGTCGAGCGGCTGGGCAATTTCATCCTTCTCGAAAGTGGTGAGCGCGGTGGCGCTGTGCAGTTCGACCTGCCCGTGGAAAAGCGCATCCTCGCGTCACTACTGGGCATGACGCCCGAGAATCTATCACGCGCGTTTAGTGCGCTGGCCGCGCATGGCGTCGTCGTATCCGGCAACACCGTGCAGATCACGAATGCCGAACTGCTGGCTGCCTTTGCCCGTCCTGATCCGTTTCTTGACCGGCCCGGTTGAATCAGAGCTTCAGGTCGAGCGAGAACCAAAATTTTGTGGTGTCGGTGGCAAAATCGTCTGCATTGTAACGAGCGAATTTCAGTGTTGCGGTCAGATGTTTGTCGATCGGAACTGCTAGCATGGCTTCCAATTCACTGCCATAATTCAGCCCGCCCCGTGTTGAATTATAGTCATGATATTGTAGCTGCGCGCTAGCGCCCTTGATCTGACCTACAGCGGGAAGCTTCACCGCGACGTCGGCGTATAGATCGCGCAATCCATTTGCTGGCGTGCTCAAAAATTTGTCGGCCCAACCATTGAAAGCATGAAGCGTAGCTAGTGGCGTTTGCAGGGCACTCACACCATTGCCTTCCAACTGCTCCCAGCCGGCCTTGACGGTAACAGCGCCCAACGAAATGCCAGGTTCGACCAGCAAATAATCAAGCGAGAAGTTTCTCGGGTTCGAGCCAAGGTCACGCTGGTAGGCATATTCCGCCGCATAAAGCAGCTTAGCTTTGCTCGACAGCTTCTGTTCGCCAGCCAGCCTGACGCCTATCGTTTTCGAAGAGGAGAGCGGAGCATCTGGTAGGTCGAGGAAATAGCCATAGGTCGTCACTGTTCCAACTGGCTTCGCTTCAAAATTGGCGCGGACCATATGGATATTATTGTCGCGCCAGATTCCTTGCGGTGAGTCGGGTCCAAAGATGCGATTGACGCGCCAGGCATAGCCATAGTCGACCGACACACCTTTCATCGGTTTGATCGTCACGCGGGCGGCATCAAGCGTCTGGTCATTCTGTCGCCAGCCCACCGATCCGATCCAACGCTGGTTGTCAAAATTGACCGCTTGACGACCGAGGACAGCTTCGACTTCCTTCACCGGTTTGTAACGAAGCCACGCCTGATTGAGCAGAACATCGGACGGATCAGCAACAATCGGATAAGCGGTCAAGCCATTGACCGTATCGTTGTAATGCCGAGGTCCGACGCGGGCTATCGCATCCCCTTCGACAAGTGCGCTAAAACCGCTCCACTCGCGTGTTTTGAACCCCGCACGAACCCGCAAGGTCGATGCAGTCGCATTTTCCGGCAACCCATCCTGACCAATCAATTCGAGCCGATAACGTATGTCGGCATAAGGTGTAATCGCTTTTGGCTCTTCGGCTGTTTGCGCTACAGCAGGCAATGTGCAGGTCAACGCCGCAAGAACGGCAAGGCTCGGCTTGAGGATTTGCTTTTCCATGCCGCTCAATTAGCGCAGGGAGCGCTTACAATAATTGACATTAATCAATGTTATTGATGATTATCAATTTCACAAAGATGCCGAGGCACATGATGGATGATTTCACACTCGCACGGGTTATACATGTCGTCGCCGTTCTGATGTGGATTGGCGGCGTGGCATTTGTAACCACGGTAGTCTTGCCATCCATAAGGCGCACGCATCAATCTGCCGACCGCCTCTCTGCCTTCCATGGGCTCGAAAGCGGTTTTTCCTGGCAAGCACGGATATGGGTGCTTCTGGCTGGCGCGAGCGGATTCTGGATGACATGGCGCGCCGATTTGTGGAGTCGCTTTGCCGATCTGCATTTTTGGTGGATGTGGGCAATGTTGCTGGTGTGGCTGATATTCGCGGCGATGCTGTTCGTGCTCGAACCGCTGTTCCTGCACAAAAGGATGGCGGCCTCTCCACAGCCGCAACAGGATTTCCAGCGCATGGAGCGGATGCACCGCATCCTGCTGCTCGCTTCAATTCTTGCGACCATAGGCGCGGTGGGCGGGAGCCACGGCCTTTGGTGAAACCCGACATCCTGCTTGCTGCACCCCATCGGCTGCTGTTCCTGATTGGCGTCGTGCAGCTTGCCGCCATGATGCTTTGGTGGCTAACGGTGCTGTCAGGACTGCTGTTGGGAATGGCCGCTCCTGCGGGCGGAGATATTCCGCAAGTGCTGCTGCACGCACCTATTCTGGTTTATCTGGCACTGCCGCCTCTGTTTTTCGGTTTCCTGCTGACGGTGTTCCCGCGCTGGATGGGTTATCCCGATCTAGAGCGCGAATCCTTCGCGCCCGTCGCTGGCGGATATGGCCTCGCTACATTGCTGTCTTGGGGAGCAGTGTTGTCTGGTAACGATAGGCTACTCGCTGCAGCCTTCGCGTCAGCGTCATTTGCATGTCTTTGGGGTTTCAGCGCGCTGCTCTCGATTGCGCTGCGCGAACGCCACGATGGAAAGGCACCCACTTGGCACGGTTGGTCAATCCTTGCCGCATTTGTTTTTGGTCTGATTGGACAAATTGCCCTGATGGCCTTCATTCTCAATCCGGCAGCCGCAACTCTATCTCTTGCCAACAGCCTAGGGCTTTGGGCCATGCTTTTGCCTGTTTTCGTGACGGTGTGTCACCGCATGATCCCATTCTTCGCTGGCAACGTCGTCGAAGGCTATGTCCGGTGGCGACCTAATTGGATCTTGGGGGCCTATTGGGGGCTGACAATGCTCATGATTGCAGGGCAGTTACTCACCGTCAGTTTTCTTCAGACATTCGCGGCACTCCTGTTGAGTGCACTGACGCTATTGATGAGCTGGAAATGGTGGCCGCGCGCTAAGGCTCCCGCCCTGTTCTGGGTGCTGATCATTGGCTTTGCTTGGGCGCCCGTCGGATATGCGCTATGGGCAATTTCGAGCCTTGGCCTGCCGATTGGACGCGCACCCGAGCATGCGCTGACCATAGGCTTCGCAGGAAGTCTTCTGATCGCGATGATCACCCGCGTCACTCAGGGCCATTCGGGTAGACCTTTGGAACTGCCCCTCGCAGGCAAATTTGCCTTTGTCGGCATGCAAATAGCGGCGGCTGCTCGTATAGCCACCGCCTTGTATGCCGAGGATGGCTTTTGGCTGGTCATTTCAGCAATTATCTTCCTGATCGCATTCCTCCCTTGGGCGGCCCGTAACGCTCGCATCTATCTCTCGCCCAGAAAAGACGGAAAGCCCGGATGACCCTTTCTATGACGCCCGACGACGTGCTCGCGCTGCTCAAGGAAGGTAATCGTCGCTTCCTTTCGGACGAGCCGATAACGGTCCAGGCCAGCCGCATGAGCCGCCTGCGCATGGCTGCCGCTCAGCATCCGATTGCCGCCTATCTCAGCTGCTCGGACTCACGTGTTGCACCTGAGCTTCTGTTCGGGCGCGGCCTGGGCGAGCTTTTCATCGTACGCAACGCCGGAAACAGCCTGTGTTCGACGGCAATCGGCAGCCTCGAATTTGCAGTCACCGCGCTGGGTGTGCCACTGATCGTCGTGATGGGCCATGAAAATTGCGGCGCCGTGCGGGCTGCAGTATCTGTGGTGAAGGAGCATTATGGCTTTTCGGCCAACATCAACAAGGTGCTTCAGCCGCTGTACCCTGCGATCATGGAAGTAGGAGAGGATTCCCAGCACGATCTGGTCAACACTGCCGCCCGCCATAATGTCCAACGCGTGGTGCGCGAATTGCAGGACGAAGCGTCCCCTGCACTGCGCCGACCGCAGGAATTAGGAACATTGAAGGTTGTGGGCGCCTTTTACGAGTTGGGCAGTGGGGAGGTTGAGTGGCTAGACCTCTAAGGCAATTACAGTAATGGTCTGTAAGATTGATGTAATTTGCTTTCTCACTAACATCGTCTGAACCTGCCGGCAACATACTGTTAGTCTCTGTTCGGCCATTCCGGCCAACGGAGTAACATCATGGGACATTCGGATCTTGACCCTGCCGTACACGAACGGCGACCTTGGAATGCTGGGCGAAATGTCGGGCCCAAACGCCCATTAAAGCCCAGAGACATCTGGGCAATTCGCTTTTACCTGGATGAACATAGGCGACTGCGGGATAGGGCTTTGTTCGACCTAGCTATCGATAGCAAGCTTCGCGGTTGTGATCTCGTTAAACTGAAAATCGGTGACATTGTCAGCGGAGGGCAAATCCGTAATAGAGCCACCGTCATCCAACAAAAAACAAATAGGCCTGTGCAGTTCGAGATAATGACCGAAGCGCGAAGAAGCGTCGAAGAATGGTTGCAGCGTCGCGGCGGCACGATCTTCAATTTTGTATTTCCGAGTAGGGTTGATTACTTGGGCCATCTCAGCACCAGACAATATGCACGCCTTGTCGATGAGTGGGTATCGATAGTCGGGCTCGACAAGCGCGAATATGGGACCCACTCGATGCGCCGGACAAAGGCATCCTTGATTTACAAGGCTACCGGTAACCTGCGGGCTATTCAGATTCTACTGGGTCATACCAACATCGAAAACACAGTCAGATATCTGGGTGTTGATGTCGATGACGCGCTGACGCTGTCGGAGCGAACCGACATTTAAGGCTTTGCTGGCCTCCGACACTTTCGGAGACCAGCGACTCTATTGATGAATGAATGACGCATTATAACAAATGGACCAGGATCGTTTTATGACTGCTTTGTTAGCGGAAGCGGTCAATGGTGCAAGATACCCCTATGTCTGAAACTTTATAGCGTCCCACGGCACCAAATTGCCTACGGGCTGGCTTACTTCGTTAGTGACTGCAAAAATCACCGATCTAATTTGCTCTTTTGAATCGGCTTTTCAATCGCCGCAATTGCAAGTTTATCGAGCTTTGCCGTGAAGAACCGCTCGCTCCACAGGTCAATTGAGCGAAGCTCTGCTGGGCGGAGGAACCGGGCAACATCCTCACCCGCCTCCTTCCAGTCGATCTTGGCGATCGTGCTGGAAAGTGCTGCTTTCAGCCATGCGATATCGACGGAAATGGTTTCATCGCCTTTCCAAGGACCTGCCTGAATGAGAGCATTGCGCAAGAGAGCGAGATTGGGCGAGATATCGCGCGAAACATACCAGGAAAAATCGAACCAGTCGCGACCCTTCAAAAAGCCGCGACATAAAAGCGCATGAATCTTGAGCGCAAAATTGGACGGTAGGTCCTGATGGCGCACTTCATAATCCAGGGGGAAATCGAGAAAGCTCGTGGCCTCCCCCGATCCCAAGGGCGGATTGACGTCGATTTCGAGCTTGATCCGGATTGTTTTTCGCCGGTCTTGGCCGACAAAAGACAAGTCCAGCTGATTGGCAATGGAATCATTCTTGATGAGCGCTGCATGGATGGCCTTATCCATCCGGGCAGGCGGCTGCGCCTCCAGCTTGACGCCGAACTCCGCAGCCACTTGCGTGAGCGTGGCCAGATAGGGCGACCAGTCAAAATCAGGGTTTGGTGTACGCAGTAGGAAATCCAGATCTTCGGAAAACCGCGGCAGGCCGTGCAGGATGCGCAAACTGGTGCCTCCCTGGAACAGGGCGACATCGAAAAAATCACTGCGCCAAAGCGCGTAGAGCGCGATTTCCTGGAGGATTTCCTTGACCGCATTTTCTTCTTCGAGCGGATTTGCAGCAGCATAGCGGCGCAGCCGTTCCTTGATCAGATCAATCATTTCGCGAACTCCGTCGGCCAGTTGCCTTCCCGCTCAACAGCGCGTCTTCGAGTTGGTTGAGAAACGCATTCACCGCCTTATGCTTGTAGACGGGCTTCAATGCGGCAAAATCTGTGCGCTTAAGCGCAAACAGCTGCGCTTCGTCGATCCGCATGCCGCTCGTCAGCCAATCGAGGCCCTGCCAAGGCTGCTTGCGCAACGCCATAAGGTCGAGAAGGGCCCGCAAGGGCTGGGCAACAAGAGCAGTCTGTTTGCCGAGGACCACGCGATCGACGCTGGTCAGCAGGCGATATTGATGGATAGCGAGCGGGTGAAAGACAAAGCTGCCGAAGGCTTCGGTTGTATATTCGAGCGTCTTACGGCCCGGCGATACACTGGCAGTCGTAAACACGCTCTCCGGGATCCAGCCATGATAGGAAAGTGCTGTTTCGAATGAGATGTAACTGCCGGGAAGCAGGCTCTGCGCGACAGCAAAGGGATGGACCGGCTCGGCCCGATAGTGAGCTGCGAGCACATAGGTCCCGCGCTTGATGCGGAGCAGCGCTCCATCCTTGATCGCACGGTTGACCAGCCCGTAACGGCGCGCAGCACTCCCGCCAACAAGCTCTGCGAGCTGTCGTTCTGCAAGGATGCGGCCTGCCAATCCCGCCTTTGAAATTTCTTTGACCAAAGCTGGCATAAAATTCTCAATACTTCCACAATATGAAAGGTTCAAGAATTTTATGCTCGTGGCCGATTGTGCTGGGCAAAGTAGGGCCATGGTAGTTCGCCAACTGGAGCAAAGAGGGGAGGGGGCCCTCGAGCAGCTGAGCTCTGGCGTCCGATTGGCGGTGCGTCGGCTCGCACTTCAGGAGAAATCCCATGATCAAGTCAATTCCGTTGAACAAGCTTGTTGCATCCCCTCGGAACGTCCGCAAGCGCTCCGATCCGGTCGCCGATGCCGAACTCAAGGCAAGTGTGGCAGCGCACGGCCTTTTGCAGAACCTCGTGGTTCGCGAAGGCAAGAAGGGCCAATATGAGGTGGAAGCAGGCGAACGCCGCCGCAGGGCTTTGCTCGCGCTTGCGGCAGACAAGCATCTGTCGCGCACACTCCCCATCATGTGTCTGGTTCTCGACGGTGATGAAACGCAGGTTCGCGAAGCAAGCCTTGCCGAGAATTTTCACACGCTCAAGATGAACCCGGCCGATGAAGCACAAGCTTTTGCGAGCATCATCGAAACCGGTGCAACGCCCGAAGATGTCGCACGACGCTTTGGCTTGACCGTCCGCTTCGTCGAAGGCCGCCTGCGTCTGGCATCGCTTGCCCCTGTGGTCTTCGAAGCGCTGGCTGCAGGCGAGATCACGCTCGATATGGCGAAAGCTTACGGGGCAACCTCGGATCAGGCCATCCAGGCGCGTGTCTATGATGAAGTCGTCCAATCCTGCTACCGCGCTTCGCCTGACAGCATTCGCCGCATGGTATTGAACAGTACGGTGCGCGGCAGCGATCCGCGTGCGAAACTGGTCGGGAAGGACGCCTATCTTGCAGCCGGCGGGCGCGTCGACCGCGAGCTGTTCGACGATGAAGAGAATGAAAGCTGGCTCGACGTTGCACTTCTGGAAAATCTCGCAAATGCCAGGATGGAAGAGGCGGCAGCCAGCGTTGCGGCAGAGCAGGGCCTTGCCTGGGTTAAGCCGACACTCGACGTCTATGTGAGCCATGACCTTGTCGAAGGCTTGCACCGCGTTCCCGTACCCCAGCGCGTCTACACCGAAGACGAATTGGCCCGCATCGAAGAGCTCGATGCCGCCTATGACGCGCAAGCGGTCATCCTCGAGGATGAAGATGCAAGCGAGGACGATACAAGTGCAGCGTCCGAAGAAATCGAGCGCATCGATGCCGAAATTGCCGCAATCCGTGACCGCCCGGTCGAGATCGATCCGGACATCAAGCGCGAAAGCGGGATGATCCTGACGCTCGGCCGCGACGGTGTCCCCACGCTCCAGCCGCTATATTTCACTGAAACGCTTGTCGTGAGCGCAAGCGAGGAAGGCGCGGTCGAGGTCGTTAGCAGTGGATCGGGTGACAAGCCCGCTCGCGCGGCCATGTCGCAGCGGCTCGTCGATGAACTCGCCATGCAACGCCGCGACGTTCTGGCGCTCCATGTTGCAAGCGATCCCGCACTCGCGCTCGACCTGTTCGTGTTCATTCTGGCCGACGCGGACACTTATCGCTGGTCTTCATCGCCCGGGCTCACCATTCGGGGTTCGGCTTCTTCGGGTCCGGCGCACGGATTTGAAGCTAAGGATGCGGCGGCCACTGCTGCGATCGCCGAACTTCGCGGCGGTCTCGATGAAAGCTGGCGCGCGGGCGACAGCATTGCCGAGCGTTTCGACCTCTTCCGCCGCCTCGACGATGAAGCCCGTTCCGCATGGCTTGGCTGGGTTGTGGGGCGCACACTTGAGGCGAGCCTCAATGTGAGCGGCAATCGCGGCAATGTCTTCCACGATCATCTGGGGCAGTTGACCGGGATCGATATGGCAGCCTGGTGGCGTCCGACCGCGGCCAATTATTTCGACAGGGTGTCGAAGGCCGTCATTCTCGAAGCATTGACCGATGTCGGCGGGCCTACGCTTGCTTCGCGTTTCTCGGCTTCGAAAAAGGGTGATCTTGCCGCAAGTGCTGAACGCATCTTCGCCGGCAACTTCATCACCGAAGTTGAAGTCAAGGAGCGGGCGCTTGCCTGGCTGCCTGCCGCCATGCGTTTTGCGGATGCGCCGGGCGTTGAACCTGCGACCGAGACCGATGCGGACATCGCAGCAGTCGCAGCTGACGGTGCTGAGATGGATGCCGATGGGTCGACCGCCGAGGATCCCGCGATCAGCCAGGAAACAACCGACAATGCAGGTGTCGAACTCGCCGCCTGACCTCCTCCTGACAGGACGGGTCTGAGCCTGCGTTGGAAGCGGCTCCCTTGGCAAGCAAGGGGGCCGCTTCTTCTCTTCGCCAAATGGAAAGAGAGGAGAGGGGAGCCTGTGCCCCATGTCGATTGCCGGACTGGTCCGGCCGACATTCAGGAGTTTCTCACATGGCCTATCATTCCAAACGCGCTGGCCTGTCGCCCGCAACCCGTATCACCAACCAGATCATCGAGAGGCTCGAGGCTGGAACCAGACCCTGGGTCAAACCGTGGCGTGGACTGCCGGTCTCGCGCCCTTTGCGCAGTTGCGGCACGCCCTATCGGGGTATGAATGTCTTCTGGCTCTGGATGGTCGCCGATATGTGCGGCTATGCCTCGCCCTATTGGATGACCTATGCGCAGGCGAACAAGATGGGCGCGCAAGTGCGCAAGGGCGAGAAGTCGACCATCGCGATCTTCTACAAAAGCTATTCCAGGGAGGTCGAGGCTTCCGACACCGGAGAAACACAGGAAGAAAGCCGCCGCGTGCTTCGTGCCTATGCCGTGTTCAATGCCGATCAGATCGACGGATTACCCGAACGCTACCACCCGTCGCACGATCTTGCGCTGGTCGAACCCGAGGGGCGCAAAGCCGATCTCGACCTATTCTTCAGCCAGATCCCGGCAGCGCTCCGACATTCAGGTTCTGAAGCCTATTATGAACCGGTGGCCGACCGGATCACCATGCCCTCACCCGAGCTCTTTTCAGGCTTTGACCATTATTATGCGACGCTTGGTCACGAATTGTCGCACTGGACCGGGCATGGATCACGGCTCGACCGTAATCTCAAAAACCGCTTCGGCAGTGCGGCCTATGCCGCCGAAGAACTGATTGCCGAATTGTCGAGCGCGATATTGGGCGCTGAACTCGGACTTCCGGTCACCCATCTCGACAATCATGCAAGCTATATAGACCATTGGCTCAAGCTGCTGCGCGACGATGACCGTGCGATGCTCACTGCCGCTGCGCGCGCAGAGGAAGCAAGTGCGCTGCTTTTGAAGCTTGGTGGCCGCGAATGCGAGATGGGGGAGGTCGAGCCCCTGTCAGAGGCAGCCTAAATGGAGCCAAACCATGGGCATTGAGATTTATCTATTCATTTGAATGAATTTGTGTAATAACATTCAAATGAAAGGATGAACCATGGCTACGCGCTTCAAGGTTGATGCACAGGAGGATGCCCGCGTTCTCACCTCTGCTATTGCAAAAATAGCAGATTATTGGGGTCTGAGCACCGCCAAATTGGGGACCATTCTCGGTCTCTCGCAGGCGACCGCCTCGCGGTTGACCACCGGGCGCACTATGCTCGATCCGGCGTCCAAGTCCTTTGAGGCCGGACAATTTCTGCTGCGCTTGTTCAGAAGCCTGGATTCGCTTCTGGGAAGCGACGACGCGGCGGCGCGCCGCTGGCTCCAGACGCATAATCTTGACCTTGATGCCCGGCCGCTCGATCTCATCGACAGCTTCAAGGGCCTATTGACCGTTTGCGACTATGTGGACGCCCACCGCGCTCGCGTCTGAGGTTCGCGCCTACAACGGTCATGTCTGGCGGGTGGTCGAGGCACAGCACCGCATCTCGACCAACCGCTTGGCCGCTTCGCTTGCCGATCAGGCACGGCTTGAGGCGCTTGCGGAAGCCGCCAAACCGGATTTGCCCAAGGCTGCACAAGGTCTCCATTATCTGCTGGCTTCGCCCTTCCGCTATGGCCATCGCACTCCTAGCCGATTTCGTCGTGCCGATGAACGCCCCGGGATTTTCTATGCAAGCGAAGCCGAGGCAACCGCCATTGCCGAGACGGCATATTGGCGCTTGCGCTTTTTCTTGCGTTCACCGGGGTTCGAGCCTTCCTCAGCCACCAGCGAGCATTCAAGCTTCACGGTAGCCGTTCGCTCTGAGCAGGCGATCGATCTGACCTGTCCCCCCTTCGATGCTGAGCAAGCGCGCTGGATCGACCGCAACGACTATGGTGCCTGCCAGGACCTTGCCGCTGCCGCTCGTGAGGCATCGCTCGCTTTGATCCGCACGATATCGGCGCGCGATCCCGAGGCGCGCTGCAACATCGTCATCCTGGAGCCAAGCGTCTTTGGCGGGCGCGATCCCGTGACGCAGCGAACCTGGCATTTGCGCTACGAAGAAGATCGTTTGACAGCATTCGCCGCCTTTCCGGCCGAGGATCAGCTGGTGTTCACAGCCGCCGGGTTCGGATTGGTTGGTCCCGGCTGAAGGGCGCAGACGCGCTTACATGAATTCCTGACGCCTGAGGCGTGCGGCCATCGCCATAGCGAGAGAGGCCCTGGGCCAGCCGCCAGCCCTGCGCAACCCGCCCGGGCAGGCCCGTGTTGCGCTTGTTGCACAAGCGCTGCCCGCGCCAGCCTGCCCTTGGCCGGTTCCCCTTCCGCTGGCGCGTCGGTGCGCTTGCCTGCCTGAAGCTGGCCCTGACGGGCTCTCGCTGGCGGAGAGGCCGCTAGCAGCCAATAGTCAGGAGAACCACAATGCAAACAACTTTTGCCGAGCAACTTGCCGGGCTCGATCTTTCCGGTTTCACCATTGGCCCGCCGCCCGTCACTCAGACCGACTTTCCCTGTGCCGAAGCTGTTGCACAAACGCTTGAAGGCGTCTGGTCGGATCTTTTTGCACTGTTCAGCGATACAGCGCTTGAAGCCGATGCCGAGGATCTGGGCTGGGGCCTCGTTAATCTCTTTCACCGTGCGGCGGAACGCAAATCAACGAGTGTCGACCGTGCGACCGACGAGGTGCGCGCACTCATTGCTTCGAACGATGGCTCGGAGATACTGACGCATGAACTCGAGACCCAGATCGAACGCGCGCAATGTGCCGAAGCAAGCATGTTGGCACTGGAAGAGATGCGCGAATTTGCAGCAGCCCTCTACATGAACGAGTTCGGATCGTCCTGGAAACCTGTTTCCAGTTCGCGCTTCAACCATGGCGCGATGCTCACCTCGGCGGTGGTGCAGGGGCGCGACTTCTTGCGCGCCCGCAGCGCTTCCAAGAAACGTGCAGCGATGCCCGAAGGCACGCCAGTCATATTCGCAGGCGGACGCTGTCGCTTTCCAACCGACGATGAAGCCAAAAGCTTCGCCACCAATGTCTGGGCCACACTCGACAAGGTGCATGGCACGGTTCCCGACATGGTGCTGGTGCATGGCGGCGACACCAAGGGTGTCGACCGGTTGGCGGCATCCTGGGCCGAACGTCGCGGGATTGCCCAACTGACCTTTGCGCTCGACCGGCGACTGGGGGCACGCGCCGGGTTCAAGCGCAACGAACAGATGCTTTCGCTCGATCCGCGCTATGTCGTCGCCTTTCCCGGAAACGGCGTCCTCGAACGTCTGGTGATCGATGCCAAAGCCGCCCGCGTGACGGTCGTTGACCGCCGCGGTCCGCTTGGCACCTGCCCGAAGGCAAGAACCCCCACGCCCAGGCAATGAGCCGCCCTTCATTCGCGCCAGCGCCTTCGTGCGCTGGCGTATGAATGCCCAGAGGGGAGGCGTCCTTGGAGCTGTTGAGCCGCTGTGGATGGTCCGCAGCGGTTTCGCTCACAGGAGGACAAACGCATGAATGACTTTTCGCAATTGGCCGTTGACTATCTCGCAGGCCAGGCCGAACGCAGCGCGATCGCTGACCAAGAAATTGCGGCGATGAAAGCGGCGTTGCTGCCGCAACTTGCAGCACATGGAATACTCACCGTCGAGATCCGCTTCGATGGCTATGCCGATAACGGCGTGATCGAAGAGACAAGCTTTTTTGGCGCCGACGGCAAGGTGATGGAATGTCCCGATGTCGATGTCGCGTGCGAGGGCAAGGATGATGTCAAACTCGCCTCGCTGCTCGAAGATTTAGCTTATGAAGCGCTCGAACGGCATCATGGCGGATGGGAGATCAACGAAGGCGCCTTTGGTGAATTGCTGATCGATGTGGCAGACGCCAGCTTCCAGCTCGACTGCAATTTGCGCTTCATCTCGCATGACAGCCATTCGACCGAATTGTGAGCGAGGCACATCATGGCCCATTGCTATTATCACGCGCTTTCTTCGGTGCGCAAATGGGGCGGAACGCCCGATGATTATCTCGCGCTCCACCAATGGTTCGATCAGTCGAAAGCGATCTTCGCCGACCCGCGCCACCGGGCGTTGCGGCACCATGCCGAGGGTATCTTCATGCTCGAGACGCTCTTCGGGGCGACGATCACTAACAGCGATGGAAAGCATGTCCCTGTCCGGCTGATTGGCGAGCAGCATGTGATCGAAGACCTGGGTTTCATTCCCAGTTTTGCCGATTGGGGACGCCTCATCGCACCTCAGGCCTGGATGCTCAAAGGGCGCCGGTTGGACCAGCCATTTGATGACACGCCGCCGGTGGAGGTTCCTTCAGCACCGTTTCCGATTGCCGCTTGAAGCTTCCCGGCTGCGTAGCTGACAGTGGCGACATGAGGATGCGAGATCAAGCCTTGCCTGAGGGCGGACCGGGAGGGGCGAAAATAGCAGAACGAGCAATGAGATCGCGACTTTGCCTCTCCTGTTGTCTGCCTGCACCGGGGACCATACCGGCTTTTTGCGAACCGAGGTGAACCAGCCAGCGGTCGGTTGCAACCCGAACGCTGCCGGCCGTGTTGCGGCTAAAGCCGCTGCCCGCACCACCCGGCGCTTCTCGGGTTCCCCGCGTGAACGCGGTGCAACTGCCCGCTCGCTGTTTCTCCTTTTCTGTTCGCAGCCGGGGATGGTCCCGGATGCAGCATTCAGGAGAAGTAACATGACCAATCTCGTTATCCTCGTCGGCCGCATTTCACGCGACCCCGAAACCCGGCAGGCCCAGGGTGGCAGCTCGATCACCACGATCAATGTCGTCACCGACCGGCCCGCCCGCAACAAGGAAGGCAAGACCTACAAGGACGAAAACGGCTACACCGTGAAGGATGCCGAATTCCACCGCGTGACCTGCTTCAATGGCTTGGGCGCAAACGTCGCCAAATATTGCAAGAAGGGCCAGCTGGTGAGCGTTGAAGGACGGCTCCATTATTCGTCCTGGGAAGATCAGGAAGGCGTCAAGCGCTATGGCTGCGAAATCTACGCGGACAAGGTCGATTTCCACACCAAGCCGCGTTCGGGCGAGAATGAAGACGCGCCGCCGATCGACGAAGATTGATCGGCTGCCACCACAAAAAGGCCCCGCTGGCGCGAGCTGGCGGGGTCTTTTCTTTTTGTCTGTGCGGAAGGGGCGGCGGCAGGGGCATCGAGCCCCGTGCCGCCGCCTATGACGTTCAGGCCTTGCCGACTTTGGCAAGCGCTGCATCGATCCCGAGCGCGGCTGTCTGTTTCATCAGCAGCCGCAATTTTGCAGGCTCGATGGTTTCTGCGCCGCATTCAAGCAGCACCCGCCCCAGTTCATTGGCAGCATCGGTGCGCAGCTTGGTTTCGCGCGCATCGAGTTCGCTTCTTTGGGCTTGCAGGCGTTTGAGCGCATCGACTGCGCTGGTTTTGGACCGGGCCATAAGATGTCCTTTCACTGGCCATTGGTCCCCTCCAAATCAGGACGCTATCCGGACAGGGCGCCTGTAGGAAAATGAAATCTGCAGTCGAGCCTCCACACCGGTTTAACGGGGAGTGGAGGAGGGGGCTCTCTCACAAAAGTCCAAGTCTAATGGGCAGGGCTTGGACCGCGTCAAGGACGACGGGGCCCCACCATTTTTCCGGGTGTAGCTCGGCTTCGCCTTCTTGCATCCCCAAAAAATCGTTGCCCCCATCGCCGCTGGCGCGGCCGCATGTGCCATGCGGTCCCTGACCCGGCCCATCCTACCCATTGTCCGCATCCTGATGCGAAGCATCAACTTAACATCAGGAGGTTATCATGAACGGTTCACAAGCACTCGAATATACGCAACGCCAAGCCGATGAGCAGGCGCTGAAGGCTGCGATGCATTGCGCATATGCACGCTCCTTTCACAGCTATTTCAACCAATATATTCTGACCGATTTCGAACGGGGCTATATCGTCGTCGACGAAGGCGATTATGGGGCATTGCCGCAGCATCTGGTCGACCGGATTGTGGACTCGGTTCCAAGCCAAATGCTCGACGAGTTTTGAAGAAATTACGCTCAAGGGGAAGTCCATCACGGGCTTCCTCTTTTTTCTTGCTCGCGTGCCAAAGTGATCTTGGCGCTAGCCTTTTTACGCACGCGTTTCACGCGCAGGCCGACTCCGTTTTAAGATAAGCGCACAAGCCACCATCCCGTTAAAAGCTATATGCTGGATCAATCCTCGCAGCTGGGAAAATCTAAGCACACCCTACACAGCAAGCTGTAGCTGTTTCTGGCGGAATTCCGCCGAAAACGGGGAGTGGCAACTTTCCAATCATATTCAAATCACCGGCCAGTGTGACTTGAATCCAAATTAGCGCTGGTCGGGAATGGCGGTATTCCTCGCTTTTCAATGTTCTTGACATGTTCTCCTAACTGACTTAAATCCAAATCGCCTTCCGCAAGTGTGAACCGGCTCCTTTTTTGAAAAGGAGTTCGCAATGGCACGTCCATTGTCACTGCAAATCTACGTATCGAATGACCTGGCTCACCGGGTCCGTATGGCTGCCAAAGCCAAGGGTATGAGCGTCAGCGAATGGGTGCGCTTGCTGCTCATGGCCGCGTGCGATGGCGAGGATCCAGCATCGCTTCAGGCATCATCAATCGAACGCATCCACCGCCAGTCCGTCTTTGCGATGGTGGGCATCGATGCGCTGCTGGCTGGCCATACCGATCCCAAATTACGCGACCGCGCGCACGAAGCATATGCCCGCCGCTGCAAGCAATTGGGGATCGCCACTGCTGCCGGGGAAGGGGCCTCAAAATGAAGCGTAATCTATTGAACTTCACCCGTGGCAGCCAGCTCCTTGGGCATTTCGGGTTCATGTTTGCAGCCGGGCTTAAAGGTCCGGTCATCATCGCCGCAGTCGTCATTGGCGGCTTGTGCTGGTGGAACCTTTCAAAGGGACTTTCTCCCCACGAAACCTATCTCATATGGATGCGGATATACGCTGCAATTTACGGCTTCATGGAGTTTGATCCGGCAAAGAGTATCGCCATTGAAACCGGTTTGGGCGGCACCGTCCAGATGCCCTTGGGCGTGGTTGAAGATTACCCGCCGATCATCTTGGCATGGGCACATATGCTTGCATTGCTCAAGCAGGCATTGATCCGTTCGGCGCTCGCGCTCGTGCCCGCCATGATCGCCTTTTACTGGTTTGCAGCGCGCTTCGGCAGTCGTTCGAAAGAGCGCAAGCATGAACGCGGAGCCCTGCTTGCAACGCTGCCCGAACTGACGGCGGAAATCGGCGAGCATAATGCGCGCGAATGGAAACGCGAGCTGAACGAGGCCATGGGCATCAAATGGCGCTTTGCGCTTGGCAGTGAGCTGCGCCGGCTCTTTCCTTATGCGCCATCGCATCTTGCAAAAGTGAGCTATCCGTGGCGGCTCGAACAGAGCCATGCCATGCTGATTGGTACCACCGGCATGGGCAAAACCGTGGCGCTTTCGGATATGATCGAGGAGGCGCGATCTACCGGCCAGCGTGCTGTCATCTTCGATCTGACGGGTACCTTCATCGAGCATTTTTACGAGAGTGACCGCGACATCATCTTGAACCCATTGGATGCCCGTTGCCCGCAATGGAGCGTGTTCGACGAATGCCGTGATGAGGCTGAATTTTCAGCCGCTGCCGAAGCGCTTGTTCCCCATGACGGGGGAGGCTCGGAACAATTCTGGGTGCTGGCGGCACGCCTTCTTTTTGTTGAGATGTGCCTCAAACTCAGAGCAAAAGGCAGCGACACAAATGAGGCCCTTGCAACCGAGTTGATGACCGCCGACCTGACCCAGGTCCACAAGCTGATGCGCGGCACCATCGCCGATCCACTCACCGCTCCCGAGGCTGCCCGTATGGCGGAATCGATCCGTGCGGTGTTCAATGCCAATGCCAAAGCGTTGAAGCTGCTCCCCAAAACTGGACCTCGCTTCTCGGTACGCGACTGGGTAGAAAGCGACGCTCGTGACGGCTCGATGCTGTACATCTCGGCGCGCTATATCGACATGAGCGTCTGTTCACAGCTGCTGACAGTCTGGCTCGATACCGCGATGAATACGTTGATGGCGATGGAGCGCACGCGCGACTTGCGGCTCTGGTTTTTCATCGATGAAATGGGGGCGCTGCACAGGTTACCAGCCCTTGAAAAGGGTCTCCAGACCGCCCGCAATTTTGGTGGCGCGATTGTGACCGGCATCCATGCCTATGCCAAACTCAAAGAGGTGTACGGCGAGAATATGGCGATGACCTTGTCCTCGCTTGCCCGGACCAAATTAATCCTGGGGACCGCTGACCGCGAGACCGCAACATGGTGTTCGGATTTTATCGGCCATACCCAGGTGCGCGACATGGAGGAGGGCTACACCTATGGCTATAATAATGCCCGTGACGCCGTCAGCCTGACCCCGCGCAAGAATATCGAACCGCTCTTATTACCCGACCAGCTAATGAACCTGCCAAGGCTTTCGGGTTATCTCAAATTTCCCGACGGCTTTCCGGCAGCACCGGTCAAGCTTGTCCCGGTATCGCGCAAGAAAAGGGCCGAACCCTTTATCCGGCGTGCGGGCGATGATGGCCCGTCCAACGGAACTCCTCCTTGTCAATTGGTGGATCCTGCAGCACAGAGCAACGCCGATGAACATCCATCTTCTAATGATGATGGTGCGGGCAAGGGGGTGGTTCCTAGTCAAGGAGAGTTGGCGCTGAAACCTGCGCACATAGTAACCGAGAACGAGCGAGCCATGCCAGGTGACCAATCTCGCATTATAGAGCAAGATGTCGCAGCCACATCACAGCCAAGTCCAAATCTAGTCCCGAATGACGATCGGGATAAGCCACCTGAGCGCCCACAAGAAAACCGGTCAGGCACCACACAGCCTGCGCTCCCAATGGATAAGGTTTTACGGGTCGGTACACCTCAAACAGAAGGGCAAGAGCAATGGTCACCGCAGGGTACTTTGCCTGCGCCAAGGCCAGCACTTCTTATACAAAAATCTAAAACGGATCGTGACATGGGAAAAGCGGACGCGGCGCGTCGGCTGATGCTCGAAGATGGTATGCGCGTGAAGGATGAAGCTAAGGATGTCGTCGATCTGGGCGACCTCGATATGGACCTATGAGTCGGATAGGCGTTCTCTTGGCCGCAAAGTCTGATCGATGCTGTCGGTAGCCAATGTCCGCACTGCAGGCGGCGCTGCAAACTATTTTGCCGCTGACAATTATTACACCCGCGCCGACGCTGATCGTTCGGGAGAGTGGTTTGGGCAGGGTGCAAAAGGGCTCGGGCTAGACGGGAGGGTCGAGGCCAAACAGTTTGAAGCGATATTGAAAGGCTATCTCCCAGACGGCACGCGATTAGGAAGCGATCTGCGTCCCCATCGTGCCGGCACCGACCTCACTTTCTCGATGCCCAAAAGCTGGTCTTTGATAGCATTGGTGGGCGGCGACACCCGCATCATTGATGTTTATGCGCAGGCAGTGAAGGAGACGCTCGGTTGGGCTGAAAAGCATCTGGCTGAAACCAGAATGGAGGTTAAAGGCCGGATCCGTCCTGTGCAAACCGGTAATCTTGTCGTTGCACTGTTCCGACACGATACCAACCGAAATCAGGAACCCAATGCGCATTTTCATGCAGTCGTTGCCAATGCAACCCAGGGCCCGGACGGTAAGTGGCGCGCAGTGTGGAATGGCAAATTATGGGAGCATAATACGCTCCTGAACGCGATGACGATGGCACGTTTCCGGCTGTCGGTTGAAAAACTCGGCTATGAAGTTGGCGAGCAAGGCAAGCACGGAAACTTTGAAGCCAAAGGAGTGCCCAAAGAAATACGCGATGCCTTTAGCAGCAGACGCGCCGAGGTGCTTGCGCAGGTGGCGCGCATGGATGGTCGAGGGCCATCGGTGCAAGATGCCGCAACATTGATCACCCGATCCGCCAAGCCCAAGATCGAAGATCGTGCGGCGCTTGCGAGAAGCTGGGCAGCCAAGGCTGATGAGCTCGGTTTCGACCCTTCGGCGCTTATCGCCCGCGCCAATGCGCGTGCAGCATCGGATATCGGGCATATCCCGACCTTGTCCGACCGGGTTGTGACAACCGCCACCAATGTGCGCGAATGGGCAGCAGGTATTGCAGAGAATTTGGGGCTATCGCGCGGCGATCCGTTGATACCGCGGGCTTTAGGAAAGCGGACGCCTGAACAGGTCGCAGCCATTCATGCAGTTGCGTCTGCTGTGCGCCATTTGGCCGAACGTGAGGCCGCTTTTGCAAAAAATGCGATCTACAAGGCAGCGCTCGATTTTGGCTTGCCGACCGCCTTGCCGCAAATCGAGGAACGCGTCGCGCAGCTGTTGCGCCAAGGCCATCTTGTTACCGGTAAAGCCGCTGACCGCGGCATGGTGACCAGTGCCGATGCGCTCGCGCTCGAGCAGCGCATATTGGCGGGCGTCGACGAAGGACGGAACAGGACTTCGCCGATTATTGCTCCAAATGTCGCAGGCGAGCGGCTACAGGCGCTGTCCGAACTCAAATATGGCATGACCCTCAACCATGGCCAGGAGAGCGCGGGACGGCTGATCCTGAGCTCGCACAACCGTATCATCGCCATCCAGGGCATCGCTGGTGCGGGCAAAAGCACGGCCTTGAAGCCGGTCGCCGATATTTTGCGCGAAGAAGGCCGCGAGGTTGTGGGTCTCGCTGTCCAGAACACCCTCGTCCAGATGCTCGAACGCGATACCGGCATCCCATCGATGACGGTGGCACGGTTTTTGAAGCGCCATGCGTGCCTTCTTGTCGCGTCCGATCCGTTGAAGCTTGCAGAAGCACGCGCGCAGTATCGGGGAAGCGTACTCTTGCTCGACGAAGCCTCAATGGTCGGAAATGCCGACAAGGAGAAACTGGTGCGGCTTGCAAACCTTCTCGAAGTCGATCGGTTCGCAAGCATCGGCGATCGCAAGCAGCTGGGTGCGGTCGATGCGGGGAAACCCTTCGATGTCATGCAGAAAGCGGGCGTTGAAACTGCAATCATGAACCTCAACATCCGCGCCCGCGACAAGACCCTGCGCGCTGCACAACATGCAGCGCAGGGCGGCAATGTCTCCGAAGCGCTCAATCACCTGAAGCGCCATATCGTTGAAGTGAAGGAGGATGCAGCACTTGCAGCCGCCAGCGCCTGGCTGTCGCTATCTCCTGCCGAACGCGAACGGACGTCAATCTATGCCTCGGGGCGCAATTTGCGAACTGCTGTCAATGAAGCGGTTCAAACTGGGCTCAAGGCCAATGGCGAATTGGGGAAGGAAATACTGAGCGTTGAAACGCTCTCGCGCGTCAATGTCACCCGCGAGGAACTGCGCTATGCCAAAAGCTATGCGCCCGGCATGCTGGTCGAGGTCGCCAGACGCCAGCGCACCCAAGGCTTGCACGAAGGCCGATACAGAGTAGCAAGCGTCGATGCAGGGCAGGGGAGCATCACTCTTGAAAACCAGCGCGGAAAGCAATTTGTATTTAGGCCCGGCCAGTTGCGACCGCAAGGCGAACAGGATCCTTTGCGGCTGTTCGAACCCAAGCCGCTCGATTTGCACCAGGGCGACCGTATCCGATGGACTGATACCGATCACAAACGGGGGCTCCTCAATGCAGATCAAGCGCAGATTTTGGCGGTCAATACCAAGGGATTGACCGTGCGCACGTCGACGGGAATCGAACAGCGGCTTGGCAGAGACGATCCGATGCTGCAGCGGCTCGATCTTGCCTATGCCCTCAATGCCCATATGGCGCAGGGCCTGACCTCTGATCGCGGGATAGCGGTGATGGACAGTCGCGAGAAAAATCTCTCCAACCAGCAGACCTTCTTGGTCACTATCACCCGCCTGCGTGATGGATTGACGCTATTCCTCGACAATCGCGACAGGCTTCAGGCGGCCGTTGAGCGCAATTCGGGAATGAAAACATCTGCGCTCGAGGCAACCGGGATGCTCAAACAGGCCGCCGCTGCTGGGCTTGCCAAAGGGCAGGTGGTCGAAACGGATAAGGGTCGCGCACCGCCCGAACGCGACCGTTCCATCGCCAAACCATTCGAAATCGGGTTGTGATTGAAAATATCCCGTACGGGAAATATAGCCTGCTTTAATCTGATTGATCGAATAAATTACCCGCTCGGGAAATATGACTTGCATTTCCGGCAACTTCATGGAATATTACCCGTACGGTAAATTGTCATGATGCATTCAACACATATTGGCGCGATAATCCGCGAGGAACGCAAACTGCTTGGATTGCGACAGGACGAGCTTGCTGCGGCAAGCGGCGTGGGATTGCGTTTTCTGGTCGAACTCGAGCGGGGAAAACCAACAGTCCAGCTCGACAAAGTACTGGCAGTGCTGGAAGCATTGGGCTGCGACCTTGAAGTTCGCACGCCGGAAGGTGCCACCATGAAAGTCGTCGCGCCGCAATCCGGGCAAGGGGCATGAGCCTGCCTGTCCTCGACTATCTTGTGCTATGGTGGGGTCAGCAGCCCGTTGGCGTCTTGTCGATCGACAAGGGCGGTGCCATGCATTTTACATATGGCGCCGATTGGCTGGCCGATGCTTCGGCACTGCCTGTGTCGCAAGCCCTTCCGAAACACACAGAGCCTTATGACGATGCCTTGTGTAAAGCCGTCTTTGGTGGACTGCTGCCCGAGGAAGCACAGCGCATTGCGGTCGCGCGTGCACTGGGTATATCGCCAGACAATCCCTTTCGCCTTTTAGCAGCGCTTGGCGGCGATGTTGCAGGGGCGCTTTCCTTCCTGAAAGAAGGCGAGAAGCCCCCAATATTTGATCATAAAACACCGCCATCCGATCCGCTTGATGATGCAGCTTTACTGGCCCTGTTTGAGCGGCTGCCGCGAGCGCCCATGCTGGCGGGCGAAGAGGGCATAAGATTGAGCCTAGCAGGCGCCCAGAGCAAGCTTCCGGTCATCCTATCCGGCGCCGGCATCCGCATCCCGCGTGCCGGTGAAATCTCGACCCATTTGATAAAGCCCGAGCCACTGCATTTTGCAGGGCTTGCCGCGAACGAAGCCTATTGCCTGGCCCTTGCCCGTGCGGTGGGGCTCGACGCGGCAATTGCGGAATGGCGGATTGCGCTCGACCGGCCTTATCTGCTGGTGGCGCGCTATGACCGCAAGCACAGCGATGAAGGAAGCACCGAGCGCTTGCATCAAGAGGATTTTGCTCAGGCATTAGGGGTGCCGCCGCAGCGGAAATATGCAGGCGATGGCGGACCGGTCTTTGCAGATTGTTTTGCATTGCTTAGGCGTGCCGCAACACGCCCTGCCACCGAAGTCCTGAAACTCGCCGATGCAGCCCTGTTCAACCTCATCATCGGCAATGCCGATGCGCACGCCAAGAATTTCAGTTTGTTGTGCAGCGACGATAGCCATGTCCAACTGGCACCACTTTATGATCTGGTTGCAACCCATGCCTGGCCCGAACTGGCACCCAAATTGGCGATGCGCTTTGGCAAGGCAGCTACTCTGGAAGAAGTCGACAAGGAGACGTTTGCGCTATTCGCGGCTGAAGCCAAATTGGGTGCGCCCTATATGCGGATCCGGGCTGCAGAACTTGCTGACAAAATTATCTTCATGATCGCAGGCGGGTTCGAAGTGCCCGGGCTCGCAGACATGCGTAAGGTCGGAGATCTGGCTGCAGGTATTGCTAACCGAGCCGAAAGACTGCGGATAAAGGCAGGCGGATAATCCGGTAACGGGGGAATTCGCGGAACCAGATTTATTATCACCAAGCCAGTGATCGTCGAATTTTCAACTATGTCACCCTTTAAGCACGGTCGGTTTAACTCATCATTCCAAATGCGATTTACTGTAACTTGCGTCCAAACCAAAGCACCCTGCCAACAATATTGACCGCGCGCCGGTCTAGGCCGTTCCAAGTCGGATAAGCCGGGTTATCGCTGATTACAGAAATCAGCCTCCCCTTGGGTTCAAGCGCAATCCGTTTGACGCTGAGCGTATCGTCCATACGCAAAACATAAATACCATCTCGCAGCCGGGCTTGGCCGTCACCCAGATCGACCATGACATCATCTTTGTCGGCAAGCGTTGGTTCCATAGAATCGCCCAGCACATGGATGATAGATAGGCTGGGTCCGCGGCTTGTGGTCAGTTTGCGCAGCCACTTTTCGTCAAATCCGAATTGCGTGCATTTCTGCTCCATATCGGCAACTGCGCCATGTCCGGCGGACGCAGATACATCTAGTACAGGCACCTGGACAAGTTCGACCACCGGACCCCCGCGGCGCGATGGGCCGCCGAGCAAGCTATCCTCGACCCCGAAATAGCGCGCAAGGATGCTGCGGTCGCCTTCGGAGAGCATGCGCGGCGAGCCGCGTTTGATGAACTGCTGTATATAGGCAGCATTGCGCCCGAGCATGCGCGATAAAGTCGAATAATCATCGCCATTTTTCCGGATCAGCTCGTCCAGTGCTGCACGGGGATCACTCATCGCATTTGGTCCTTTGCTTCGCTCCTAGGAATTTATCCTAGACTCTAGGAAGTCTTCCTAATAGGAACATAACATGAACACAAGACGCAAAGTGATTCCATGAACCATCCTCTTCTTGGCGAAATCGAGCAATATATTGAACAGCACGGGATCTCGCCGACGCGCTTTGGGCGTCTGGCGGTCAAAGATCCGCGATTTGTCGAGGATTTGCGGTCAGGCCGTTCGCCGCGACGACGCACGCTCGAGCGGGTGAGCGCCTATATGCGGGAAAAGTGACAGTTGGTTTGCCTCCGATTCACCCACTGTAGATGGATGTAATCGGGCGAAGCTTCAAACCAATTCGCGGCCGAAATCGCTAACAAAGCGGAAGCCAATCGTTCTAATTCAAGCCTCTGAAACCAGCCATTAGTTCATCTCTGCCCTTTGGAACTCGGGCGGCGTAGATTTCACTGCTAACCGCCACAGCGATATATCCCTTGAAGGTCTATCACAATCGAATATGCTGCACCGCACAAAATGCGCATAGCGATTGTCGATGAAAGCCCGGCTAGGGCTGCGGTCATCCGCGAAGGTTTGGAAGGCACTGGCCTTGCCGAGCTGCTCGTGCTTTCCGAGCGTGCGGGGCTGGTTGCCCGGCTGGAGGCTTTTGCGCCCGATGTTGTTCTGATGGATCTGGCCAACCCGCAGCGCGATGAACTGGAAGAGCTGTTTGCAGTGTCGCGCGCTTTGGCGCGACCGGTTGCAATGTTTGTCGACCAGAGCGATGAAACAGCAATGGAGTCGGCAATCGATGCCGGGGTATCGGCCTATGTTGTCGACGGCCTGAAAGCAGAGCGCATCCGACCGATCGTCGAACTCGCCATCAAGCGCTTCAACGCCTTTGCCCGATTGAAAACCGAACTGGATGAAGCGCGCAATGCGCTTGCCGAGCGCAAAGCGGTCGACGCAGCCAAGGCATTGCTAATGAAGAAGCGCGGGCTGGACGAAGCAACTGCCTATGCGCAACTGCGCAAGGCGGCGATGGATAGCGGTAGGCGGATTTCTGAGGTGGCAGATGCGCTGTTGACCGCCGACAAATTGATGGGGGGACTATAGCGTGACGGCAGTATTCCGGCTTGGTTTTCTTCCGCTGGTTGATGCGGCGCTGCCGATATTGGCACGCGAACTGGGCTTTGCGGAAGACGAAGGGTTGGCGCTCGATCTGGTGCGCGACATGAGCTGGGCGACGGTGCAGGATCGACTGCTCTATGGCCATAGCGATGCGGCCCATATGGTAGCGCCGCTCGCCATTGCGACGACGCTGGGGCTGGGGCGGCCTGCGGTACCGCTGTCGGTGCCCTTTGTGCTGGGACTCAACGGCAATGCCATCACCTTGCGCCCCGATCTGGCGGCACAAGTGACGCAGGTTGGTGGCCCGGGCGATGTGAGCGCGATTGGGGCAAGTTTTGCCCGGGTCGCGATGGCACAAAAGGCAGCGGGCACAAAATTGCGCCTTGGCGTAGTCCATCGCTATTCGAGCCACAATTACATGCTGCGTTACTGGCTGCGCGGTACCGGGACCGATCCCAATGCGGATGTGGAGATTGTCACTATAGCACCGCCCTATGCCGCCGATGCACTGACCAATGGCGAGGTTGACGGCATTTGCGTCGGTGCGCCGTGGAACAGCGTTGCGGTCGAGCGCGGCGCTGGCGTAGTGATCGCGACTACCTCGCAAATCTGGCGACGCGGGGTCGAAAAGGTGCTGGCGGTGAAACAGGAGCGGCTCGAGCAGGAGCGTGAACGCTTCGATCCGCTGCTACGCGCGCTCTATCGCGCGGGTGAGGCCTTTGTCGATCCGGACAGGCTTGAACAGATCACCTCGATCATGGCGCGGCCCGAATATCTGGACGGTTCAGCCGACGCGATCAGGCGGGTCGTGCAGGATCTGGTCCTGTTCGCCGACGGCTTTGATCCGGTGCACATTCCCGACTTCATGTTCCAGCATCGTGAGGCCGCCAATTTCCCATGGGTCAGCCAGGCTGCATGGCTATATGCGCAAATGGTCGAGGCGGGGCATGCGCCGCCCCACCATGCCGATTACCAGCGCGCACAGGCTGTCTTTCGGCCCGACATCTATCGATCAGCATTAGGGCCGATTGGCGCGACTCTTCCGGGCGCCAGCTCGAAACTGGAAGGCGGGATCAGCACGCCCACCGGGGTAGGCAGCATTCAGGGTCGCCTGATCCTGACGGCAGACAGCTTTTTCGACGGGCAAAGTTTTGATCCGGACGTGTTCGCTGAGATGCTGCCAGAATAGGCAATTGCTCAAAATTTGTGCACTGCAAAAAAGTGCTTGCCATTTAGGCAGATTCGCATCAAATTGAGACGCAAGGGCTAAGGCAGCCCATTACACATGGCCGGGGATGCAAAGGCGTATCCCGTTTAGCGGCCAGCTTCCAATGGCATATGGCAATGGCGCCGCGGTATCGGGAACAACCCGATGCTCGCGGCCTTTTTGGTTTGTGCCGAGGCAATCAGCATCGAACGAAGGGGAATTTCATGCGTAAACATTTCGGACTTGCCATCGCACTCGCCCTGACCACCGCGCTTGCTGCATGCGGCGGCAGCGAAACCGCACCGACGCAGCAGACGGCAAAGACCGATGTTGAAAAGCCCATCCTCAAGCTGGGCTTCATCAAGCTTACCGACATGGCCCCACTGGCAATTGCCAAGGAAAAGGGTTTCTTTGCCGAGGAAGGCCTGACTGTCACACTTGAGCCGCAGGCCAATTGGAAGGTGCTGCTCGACGGCGTGATCGGCGGGCAGCTGGACGGCGCGCATATGCTGGCCGGCCAGCCGATTGCAGCGTCGATCGGGCTGGGCGTGAAGGGTGATCTGGTTGCGCCGATCAGCCTTGACCTGAACGGCAATGCGATCACGCTGTCGAACAAAGTCTATGCGATGATCGAACCCACCCTGCCCAAGGGGGCGGACGGAAAGCCGACCCATCCGATTTCCGCCGCTTCGCTGAAGCCGGTCGCGGCCAAGTTGAAGGCCGAAGGTAAGCCGTTGAAAATGGGCATGGTCTTCCCTGTTAGCCCGCACAATTACGAGCTTCGCTACTGGCTGGCAGCGGGCGGGCTTAATCCCGGCTTCTATCTGCCGGGCGATGTTGCCGGTACCACCGGTGCCGATGTCCAGCTGTCGGTCACACCGCCGCCCCAAATGCCCGCCACGCTGGAGGCTGGCACTATCGACGGCTATTCGGTCGGGGAGCCTTGGAACCAGGCCGCCGTGACCAAGAAGATTGGCGTGCCCGTCATCACCGATCATGACATTGCCAATTTCAATCCGGAAAAGGTCTTCGGGTTGAAAAAGGACTTTGTCGAAAAGAACCCGAAGACCGTGAAGGCGCTGGTTCGCGCGATCATCAAGGCGCAGATGTGGCTCGATGCCGACAATGGCAAGAACCGCGCAGAAGCTGTGACGATCCTGTCGCAGCCCAACTATGTCGGCGCCGATGCCAAGGTGATCGCAGCATCAATGACAGGCCAGTTCACCTTTGCCCCGGGCGACACCCGCCCTGCACCCGATTTCAACATCTTCTTTGGCCATTATGCCGGCTATCCCTTCTATTCGGACGCCATTTGGTATCTGACGCAGATGCGCCGCTGGGGGCAAATCCCGGAGGGGAAGGATGACAGCTGGTATCTGTCGACGGCCAAAAATGTCTATCGCCCTGACCTGTACATGTCCGCCGCCAAATCGCTGGTGGACGAGGGCAAAGCCCCGGCCGATGCCTTTCCTGCTGACGACAGTGGCATTCGCAAGGAACAGGGCAAATTTATCGACGGCGTCACTTATGACGCCACCAAGCCCAACGCCTATCTCGCCAGCTTCGCCATCGGTCTGAAGGGCGCGCAAAAAGTTACCCCTGCAGGAGTGAAATGACATGGCACAGCCTGCGCTAAAGGTCGTTGAAAACGATTTGGAAGAAAACATGCTCGCTGCAATCGAACAGCCCGCCACCCAGGCTGCAGAAAAGCCCGCCACTGCCGTTCTTTCCAGGTTGAAACTGCCTGACGCGCAGGCTGTGTTCGCGGCCAGCTGGCCGCCGCTGGTCGGCATAAGCGGGTTCCTACTGCTTTGGGCGCTGTGCGCACCGATGGTGCAGACTTCACTGGGGGCGCTACCCGGCCCCGGGGAAGTGTTTGCGCAGTTTCAAGCGCTGATGATCGAACATGCAGCAACACGCGCCGATGCTGCTGCGGTTGAGGCTGCGGGCGGCGTCTGGACGGGTACGCCAACCTTTGTCGACCAGATTTTCACATCGCTGAAAACCGTGGCCTTCGGCTTTATTCTGGCTTCGATTGTTGCAGTTCCTGTGGGATTGGTCGCTGGTCTATCCAAGACCTTTAACGCCGCGATCAACCCGATCGTCCAGATCATGAAGCCCGTCAGCCCGTTGGCCTGGCTACCAATCGTTACGATGGTCATTTCGGCCAGCATAACTAGCGCAGATCCTCTGCTTGCCAAAAGCTTTGTGATTTCCGCGATTACAGTGATGCTATGTTCGCTGTGGCCGACGCTGATCAACACTGCGGTTGGCGTTGTCAACATCGACAAAGACCTGCTTAACGTCGGTCGCGTGCTGAGGCTCAGCTGGACCGCAAAGCTTACCAAGCTCGTGCTGCCCTCTGCCGTGCCCTATATCTTCACCGGCATGCGCCTGTCGCTGGGCGTGGGCTGGATGGTGCTGATTGCCGCCGAAATGCTCGCGCAGAACCCGGGCCTTGGCAAATTCGTCTGGGATGAATTTCAGAATGGCAGCGAAAAGTCGCTGGCGCGCATCATGGTTGCCGTGGTTGTCATTGGCCTGATCGGCTTCGTTCTCGATCGGATCATGGGTGCCGTCCAGGCCTATGCGTCCCGCCACGCAGCGCGCTGAGGATTGGCCATCATGGAACCGATCCTCACGCTCAAAAATGTCTCCAAAGGCTATCCCGGAACGCCCGTTCTCAAGGATATCAACCTTGAAGTATCCGAAGGCGAGTTCATCGCCATCCTCGGCTTTTCCGGCACCGGCAAGTCCACTTTGATTTCGCTGATCGCAGGGTTGCAGGAACCGGATAATGGCGAGGTTGCCATCCACGGAAAGGCAGTGACTGGGCCGGGCAGCGAAACCAGCCTTGTCTTCCAAAGCTATTCGCTGTTCCCCTGGCTGACCGTGGAAGGGAATGTCGCGCTTGCGGTCGATGCCGTCCACAGGGACAAGTCCAAGGCGGAACGTGCGGCGCTGGTGCAGGAGAAGGTTGCGCTTGTCGGCCTGTCGCATGCCACCGACCGCAAGCCCTCGGAACTTTCAGGCGGAATGCGGCAGCGCGTCGCGGTTGCCCGTGCACTTGCCATGACGCCAGAAATATTGCTGCTCGACGAACCGCTGTCGGCGCTTGATGCACTTACACGTGCCAAGTTGCAGGCCGAAATCGACCGCATCCGCGAACAGGAAAAGCGTACCATCATCCTCATCACAAATGATGTTGACGAGGCGCTTTTGCTTGCAGACCGCGTGGTTGTGCTTGAGCCAACGGGAACGTTTGGCGAGATTTTTCCAGTCAGCATCGCTCGCCCTAGGGAGCGCACTGCACTCAATCACGATGCTGCGTATAAGGCATTGCGCAATCGTATCGCCAACTATCTAGGCGGATTAAATGATGCCAAGGCGGCGCTGGCCAATGCCAGCAAGTCGTTGCCCGAAGTCACCCCGATCACGGCAATGCAGCCGCCCAAGGCTTATCTAGATGCGGCCAAGTCCGGGATCGAGCGGCGTTATCTGGAATTTTTCAACCTGAAAAAGGTCTATCCGACGCCCAAAGGTCCGCTGACTGTCCTCGAAAATTTCAACCTGCTGATGGACAAGGGAGAATTTGTGTCGCTGATCGGCCATTCGGGCTGCGGCAAATCGACCGCGCTGACCATGGCGGCCGGGCTCAACAGCATTTCGGGCGGGGGCATCGTGCTCGACGGGCGCGAAATTGACAGCGCTGGCCCGGACAAGGGAGTCGTCTTCCAGTCACCCAGCCTGATGCCCTGGTTGAGTGCGCGCGAGAATGTGATGGCGGGGGTTTCCCGGGTTTACCCGCATGCAAGCCGGTTAGAACGGCGCGAGATTGTTGACTATTATCTCGAGCGTGTCGGATTGGCTGATAGCCTCGATAAGCTGGCAGCCGAAATGTCGAACGGGATGCGCCAGCGTGTCGGTATCGCGCGCGCCTTTGCGCTTTCGCCCAAACTACTGCTGCTCGACGAGCCATTTGGCATGCTAGACAGCCTTACCCGCTGGGATTTGCAGGATGTGCTGATGGAGGTGTGGGAACGCACCAAGGTCACCGCGATCTGCGTGACCCATGATGTCGACGAAGCGATCCTGCTTGCCGACCGTGTGGTGATGATGACCAATGGCCCAAACGCCACGATCGGCAGGATATTGGAAGTCGACCTGCCGCGCCCGCGCGACCGCAAGGCGTTGCTCGAACACCCGAAATTCTACGGATACCGTGAGGAAGTCCTGCAATTCCTCACCGACTATGAACATGGTGCACATGCTGAAGCCGCATGAATCATTGGGTGAGAATGCCTGAAGGCCAACTTCAGGGAGAATGATATGAAAAAGACAGCAATCACTTTGTTTCTGGTCTCGGTTTCGAGCCCTGCGCTGGCGGAAGAGGTTACGCTCAAATCCACAATCGAGGCGCGGCTGCGCTATGAAAATGTCGATCAGACGGGTGTGCTGAATGAAGCCGATGCCATCACCCTGCGCGTGCGTGCAGGGGTGGAGGCAAAAAAGGGCCCATTCGCCATTTTCGCCGAAACCGAAGCGACGCTAGCAATTTCGGAACGCTATAACAGCGGCCTTAACGGCCTTGGTACTTATCCGATCGTGGCCGATCCGCAAAATGTGGAGCTCAACCGGCTGCAACTGCAATTCACTGGCCTGCCCAAGACAGTTGTTACCTTAGGGCGCCAGCGCATCAACCTTGACGACCAGCGCTTTGTCGGTTCGGTCGGCTGGCGCCAGAACGAGCAGACATTCGATGCAGCGCGGGTTGAATGGTCGGGCATCAAGGGCGTGAAAGCCGATGTCACCTATGCGTGGAGCGACCGCGCCATCTGGGGTGTTGACGGCTTTGGCGCGCGCCAGCAATCAATCGGGGGCGACAATGTTTTCGCGAACCTTGGCTACAAGGGCAAGAATTTCGGATTGACCGGTTTTGCCTATCTGGTCGATCAGGATGAGGCGGTCGTGCAGGCCTTCCGCCTTTCGAGCCAGACCTATGGCGTGCGCGCAACGGCTACCCTCCACTTTGGCAAGGCCAAGCTCGGTCTAGTCGGCAGCTATGCGCGGCAAAGCGATTATCACAATAATCCCAATAACTATTCGGCCGACTATTGGCTGGGCGAAGCCGCTCTGGATGTTGCAGGGTTCAAGCTGACCGGTGGCTATGAAATATTGGGCGCTGATACTGGCGTGGCGCTTACAAGTTTCCAGACCCCGTTGGCGACGCTGCACAAGTTCAATGGCACGGCAGACAAATTCCTTACCACCCCGGCCAACGGCTTGCGCGACCTGTATGTCGGTCTGTCGAAGGTCTTTCCCAAGGCAAAATCGCTTCCCGGATTGAATGCGGCAGTCACTTGGCACCGCTTCACATCGGATCGGCTTGGGCTCGATTATGGCGATGAATGGGACGCGCAGTTGGGCTGGAAAATCGGCAAGAAGGTCAGCTTTCTCGCCAAGGCTGCATTTTACGACCGGACCGGTGCTGCCGATTTCGCGGGTGACGTAGACACTGAGAAATTCTGGCTGCAGCTCGAATATATATTCTGAAGGACAATCGAATGAGCGAACGACCGCATCTTGTAGTGATCGGCAACGGCATGGCCGGGTGTCGCGCGGTGGAGGAAATATTGGCGCGCGATGCAGGCAAGTTCCGCATCACCATTTTCGGCGCGGAACCACGCGTCAATTATAATCGCATCATGCTGTCGCCGCTGCTCGCGGGCGAAAAGTCGTTCGAAGACATAGTGATCAACGGCCATGACTGGTACGATAAAAATGGTATCGAACTGGTCGCAGGCGACTCGGTTACGGCAATCGACCGGGTCGCCAAAACTATCGCCGCCAAATCCGGACGCATCGAAAGCTATGACAAGCTGTTGATCGCAACGGGTTCCGACCCGTTCATCATACCGGTTCCAGGTAAGGACTTGCCGGGTGTCATCAGCTTCCGCGACATGGACGATGTGGGGGCGATGCTGGAGGCCGCCAACCGGGGTGGCGATGCGGTTGTTATCGGGGGAGGGCTCCTGGGGCTGGAGGCCGCACATGGCCTCAGCCTCAGGAACATGAAAGTCACCGTCATCCACCTCATGCCGACGCTGATGGAACGGCAGTTGGACGAAGCGGCAGGCTGGCTGTTGAAAGACGCGCTAGAAGGGCGCGGCCAGACGATCCTGACCGGCGCTGACACAGCGGAAATTTATGGCGAGGGCAAGGTCGAAGGCATCCGGTTGAAAGACGGGCGCGAAATCCCTGCCTCGATCGTGGTCATGGCGGTTGGTATCCGCCCTGCAACCGCGCTGGCAAAGGAGGCTGGGCTGGCCATCGGACGCGGTATCCATGTCGATGACAATATGGTGACCAGCGATCCCGATATTCTCGCGGTTGGCGAATGCGTCGAACATGATGGCAATGTGTACGGCCTTGTCGCGCCGCTGTGGGACATGTGCCGTAGCCTTGCCGACGGGCTGGTCGCCGAACCCAAGGGCTATCGAGGCTCGGTAACCTCGACCAAGCTGAAGGTGGCAGGCCTCGACGTTTTTTCCGCAGGCGACTTTTCAGGTGGCGAAGGCTGCGAAGACATCGTGCTGCGCGATGCAACCCGCGGTGTGTACAAGCGGGTGATCGTAAAGGGCGACAAGGTCGTCGGCGCAGTGCTCTACGGCGACACCGCGGACGGCAACTGGTATTTCGACCTGCTGAAGAAACAGGAAGATGTCAGCGACATTCGCGATGCGCTGATTTTCGGGCAGGCTTTTGCTGGGGGCGGCGCTTCTGCAAACCCTATTGATGCCGTTGCAGCGCTTTCGGACGATGCCGAGATTTGCGGCTGCAACGGCGTATCCAAGGGGCAGGTCATGGCCTGCATATCGGGTGGAGCGGGTTCGCTTGATGCGGTGCGATCTGGCTGCAAGGCATCGGCCAGCTGCGGCAGCTGCACCGGCCTTGTCGAAAACCTGCTGAAGCTGGCCGGGCATGACGAGGAACGGCCGGTCAAGCCGATGTGCAAATGCACCAGTTTCACGCATGAAGATGTGCGCAAAGCGATTGTCGAAAAGGAATTGAGGGTCATTCCGCAGGTGATGCAGGCGCTAAGCTGGAGCACACCCGACGGCTGTTCCTCCTGTCGCCCGGCGCTCAATTATTATCTGCTCTGCGCCTGGCCCGAAAGCCATGTCGACGATATGCAGAGCCGCTTCGTCAACGAACGGATGCACGCCAATATCCAGAAGGATGGCACCTATTCGGTCGTTCCGCGCATGTGGGGCGGGGTTACCACGCCCGACGAATTGCGCGCGATTGCCGATGCCTGCGATAAATATAAGGCGCGCATGGTGAAGGTGACCGGCGGCCAGCGGCTCGATATTTTTGGAATCAAGAAAGAGGATTTGCCCGCCATCTGGGCAGACCTCAATGCGGCCGGAATGGTCAGCGGCCATGCCTATGGCAAGGCGCTGCGCACGGTGAAAACCTGTGTCGGTTCCGAATGGTGCCGCTTTGGCACGCAGGATTCTACCGGCCTTGGCATCAAGACCGAACAGATGACCTGGGGCAGCTGGATGCCGCACAAGTTCAAGATCGCCGTCTCTGGCTGCCCGCGCAATTGTGCCGAAGCCACGATCAAGGATTTCGGCGTGATCTGCGTTGACAGCGGCTATGAGCTGCACATCGGCGGCAATGGCGGCATCCATCTGCGCGGCACCGACCTGTTGTGCAAGGTGGCAACCGAACAGGAGGCGCTCGATTATTGCGCCGCCTTCATCCAGCTTTACCGCGAGGAAGCCCGCTATCTCGACCGCACCGCGCCCTGGGTCGAACGGGTGGGCCTTGAATATGTGAAGACGCGAATCGTCGACGATGGCGAAGGACGGGCCGAACTGGCGCGGCGTTTCCATCATGCGCAAAGCTTCCTGCAAAAAGACCCCTGGGCCGAACGCGCCGCAGGCAGTGAGGCACATCTGCACCAGCATATAGCCGAAATCCGTCCCTTTGCGGTGGTGGGCGGTGCGGCATGAGTGCTGCGCTCGTCCTTATCGAAGAACCGAAACCGACGGAAACCAGCATGATCGCAGAATGGCTCGACATCGGCCCCGTGGACCAGTTGCCTGCCTTGGGTGCACGCACCCTGCCGGTGCAGGGGGGTGAGGAAATTGCCATTTTCCGCACCGCCAATGGACAGGTCTATGCGCTGATCAACAAATGTCCGCACAAGCACGGGCCGCTGTCGCAGGGCATCGTGCACGACACGACGGTCACCTGCCCGCTGCACAATTGGCGGATCAGCCTGTTGACCGGCGAGGCGCTGGGCGAAGACAAGGGATGCGTCCCCGTCATCCCCGTCAAGATTGACGGTGGCAGCATACTGATCGGGCGACGCGAGGCGTTGCAGGGGATGGCGTGAGGCGGGTAAAAACCACCTGCGCCTATTGCGGCGTCGGCTGCGGCATCGTCACAACGCCCACCGGAGAACGCAGCGCAAAAATCCGCGGCGATGAAAGCCATCCCGCCAATTTCGGGCGACTCTGTTCCAAAGGTACCCATCTGGGCGAGACCATAGCGCTCGAAGGGAGGCTGCTTCATCCTGAAGTCGGTAGCCGGCAAGTCGGCTGGGACGCGGCGCTGCAGGCTGTGGCCGATGGCTTCAAGGCAACCATAGCCCAGCATGGGCCAGATAGCGTTGCCTTTTACGTATCTGGCCAGCTGCTGACCGAAGATTATTATGTCGCCAACAAGCTGATGAAAGGCTTTATCGGCTCAGGCAATATCGACACCAACAGCCGACTATGCATGGCAAGCGCGGTGGCCGCGCACAACCGCGCCTTTGGCGAGGATGTGGTTCCCTGTTCCTACAGCGATCTGGAAGAGGCCGATCTGATCCTGCTGCTCGGTTCAAACACCGCTTGGTGCCATCCGGTGATTTGGCAAAGGATCGAGGCCGCGCGCGAGCAGCGCGGAACCAAGCTGGTTGTGATAGACCCCCGCCGCACCGAAACGGCGGAGCGGGCCGACCTGCATCTGCCCATTGCGCCCGACAGCGATGTCGCGCTGTTCAACGGGCTGCTGCGCGAGATGAAATCCCGCTGGCAGCTAGACGGTGCCTATCTAGCGCAGCATGTGTCTGTGCCGGAGGGTTTTTGGGAATTGGAGACAGTGGATGTCGCCAAGGTATGCGAACTGTCGCAGGCGCAGCTAGATGCCTTTTACGATCTCTTTGCCGAAACGCCGCGCACGGTCACGCTGTTCAGCCAGGGCGCGAACCAGTCGGTTTCGGGCACCGACAAGGGCAATGCGATCATCAACCTGCATCTGGCGACCGGACGCATTGGCAAGCCGGGTGCCGGACCGTTCAGCATCACCGGTCAGCCCAATGCCATGGGCGGGCGAGAGGTTGGCGGGCTCGCCTCGATGCTCGCCGCGCATATGGGTTTCAGCGATGCCGAGCGCGACTGCGCGCAACGCTTCTGGCAATCGCCCACAATCTGCCCCGGCCCCGGGCTGAAGGCGGTCGACATGTTCAATGCGGTCGCCGATGGCCGGATCAAGGCGATCTGGGTGATGGCGACCAACCCTGCGGTATCGATGCCCGATGCCAATGCGGTGCGCGCAGCACTGGCTGCCTGTCCGCTGGTGGTGGTTTCCGATTGTATCGGCGACACCGACACCACCGCCTTCGCCCATATCAAATTACCTGCCTTGGGCTGGGGTGAAAAGGACGGGACAGTCACCAACAGCGAGCGGCGCATCTCGCGCCAGCGCGGTTTTCTGGAGGCTCCCGGCGATGCCAAGCCTGATTGGTGGATTGTGTCTGAGGTGGCCAAGCGCATGGGTTGGGTCGATGGGTTTAGCTATCCGAATGCCGCCGCGATCTTCCGCGAATATGCCGCGCAAACCGGCTTTGAAAATGGTGGCGCGCGTCTGCTCGATATTTCGGACAAGGACGGCATCAGCGATGCGGACTATGATGCGATGCAGCCCTTTTTGTGGGGCGGCACTTCGCCGCTGGCATCGGGACGCTTTTCGACCCCTGACGGGAAGGCACGGCTTGTGCCGGTCCGTTATCAGGCGCGCGATGATGGCGCGCTGGACTATCCACTGCGGCTCAATACAGGTCGCTATCGTGACCAGTGGCACACGATGACGCGCACCGGCCTGTCGCCCAAATTGTCACAGCACCGTCGCGAGCCGCTGGTCGAGGTGCATCCCGATATGGTCGCGCGCTTTGGTCTCGACGATGGCGGGTTGGCGATGGTTGAAACCGGACAGGGCAAAAGCGTGTTCCGCGTGGCATCAACCGACAATCAGCGACGGCGCGACCTGTTCGTTCCGATGCACTGGACCGACCAGACCAGCGGAGGCGGTCGCACCGGCCTGTTGCCCGCGCAGGATCGCGATCCGGTTTCGGGACAGCCCGGCTTCAAGAACACGCCTGCAACCGTCCGCACATGGTTACCCCGCTGGACCGGGTTTCTGGTCAGCAGGGCAATGCCCGCCATTCCGGCCTGCACCTATTGGACCCGGGTGCGCACCGCACATGGCTGGCTGGTTGAACTGGCTGGGGATAGCGAGCCCGATGCGCTGCTTTCGCTGCTGCCAGCCGGCGACCGCGCCGAGGTAAGCGATTCCAAGCGCGGCATCATGCGCGCGGCGGTAGTTGCCGGCGGGCAGTTGCAGGGTGCGCTCTTCGTCGCCCGCGATGGCGGGCTGCCGCCGCGCGACTGGTTGGTCGATCAATTGGGCGGCGAGAAAGCTTCTTCCCTCGAATTACTCGCCGGTCGGCCTGTTACACCACAGGCCGATCAAGGGCCCATAGTCTGTGTCTGCTTCGATGTGGGCATGAAAACGATCCTTGAAACCATCCGCGCTGAAACGCTCACCAGCGTCGAAGCCGTTGGCGCTGCCCTTAACGCAGGCACCAATTGCGGTTCGTGCCGCCCTGCCATCGCCCGCATGCTCGAAACCGAAAGGAGCCCGGCCTATGCCTGACACAATCGAACCCGGAACCGTCTGGCTGGTAGGTGCCGGCCCCGGTGACCCCGACCTGCTGACCCGCAAGGCGGAAAAGCTGATCACTGCCGCAAATATTGTCTTCTACGATGCGCTGGTCGGCAAGGGCGTTTTGGAAATCATACCCCAACATGTTGAGAGGGTAAGTGTCGGCAAACGATCCGGTCGACATTCGAAAGATCAGAAAAGCATCAACGATCTGCTCCTCTCTGCTGCCCGATCAGGGAAACGAGTGGTTCGGTTGAAAGGTGGCGACCCTGCAATTTTCGCTCGTACATCCGAGGAAATCGAACACTTGTCTTTGCAGGGCGTACCTGTCCGGATTTGCCCTGGAATAACAGCAGCCAGCGCTGCTGTCGCGTCTGCTGGTGCATCGCTGACTTTGAGAGGGAGCGCTAGAAAGCTTACCTTTGTCACAGCTCATTTAAGTGCAGAAGATTGCAACGCAACCGATTGGGCAGCTTTGGCGGATCCGGCATCGACGCTCGTCATTTATATGGGAAAAGCCGCAGCCAAAGATGCTGCTGATGAACTGATGCAAGCTGGGCTCAATCGGAATACACCGGCCTTGATTGTCGAAAACGCCAGCTTACCGAACGAACGAAAGGTTCGGACTCGGTTAGATCTACTGGCTATAGCAACAAGCGCCTCAGTCACAGATGGGCCAGCAGTTTTGATAATCGGCGAGGCAGTACGTCCACTCCCGCCATCATTATCGACGGCGTACGACACTGCGAAGACAGCGGCAGTCACATGAGAATATTCCGCTTTCTAAACACCAAAACCTGCCCATTATGCGGACATATTGAAGGCAATGCGAATATTGAGAGCAATCCTGCGGCAAGATGCTCATGGTGCGGTTACTTAGAGGTAAAGCAAAGCCGCCAAACCACGGACAGATTTGCTCAATCATCTCAAGTCGTCGAAAAATGCATTTCGAAGGTTATGCGATATTTGTGGTAGCAAGGAGAGCTCACAGCAAATTTCTCTCAAGTCCCGTCATTCCGCATCGTCGGACTGCGGTAACATTCAGAAGCCGCTAACTTAACTGCCATTCGGCAATACACTGCGGTTCCTCGCTTCCGGCCCTTCGTTCATGACGTAACAAGACGGATCCCCATCAAAGTGAAGGCGTCGTCGACATCAAAACTCAGACATGAAAACCCCAGTCTATGAACTCACCAGATGCGCACGCGCCGTTCCGGCGGCAGGTAAAGCTTGTCGCCCGGCTTCACATTGAACGCCTTATACCAGGCATCAACATTGCGCACGATGCCGTTTACACGGAATTCGCCGGGGCTGTGTGGGTCGGATAAGGTGCGTCGACGCGTCTCGCCTTCGCTTGTGATATTGCGCCAGAGTTGCGCCCAAGCAAGGAAGAAGCGTTGATCACCTGTAAAACCACCAATGACAGGTGCCTTGCCGCCTTGCTTCTCTTTGACGTAAGTTTGGTAGGCGGCGTAAGCAACCGAGAGCCCCCCGAGATCGCCAATATTCTCGCCCAGATTTTGGCGTCCATTGATCTTTAGACCGGGTAGCGCATCATATTGGTTGAACTGGTCGACCAGACCAGCCGTCCGCTTTTCGAACTCGGCGCGCGAAGCCTTGGTCCACCAGTCGCGTATTTTGCCCTCGCCGTCGGAACGGCTGCCTTGATCGTCGAAGCCATGTCCAAATTCATGGCCTATTACTGCGGCAATTGAACCGAAGTTTACCGCTGCATCAGCCTTGGGGTCAAAAAATGGAGGTTGGAGGACACCGGCAGGGAACGTTATCGAGTTTTTCGACTGGCTGTAACCTGCATTGATTTCCTGCGGGCTATATGGGAATTCCCAGCTGCGCGTTGGTTCGGTCAGCTTCTTCAGATTGTCAGCGCGCACCCAATTAATCAGGCGGTTTTGGTTGCCGACATAGTCGTCCGCGGTAATTCGAACGTTAGATCGGTCATGCCATTTTTCAGGATAGCCAATATAGCTCGCGACCTTTTCGAGCTTGACCAATGCTTCAGCACGGGTCGGCTCATCCATCCATTCGAGTTTCTGGATACGGGCGCGATAGGTGTCGCGCAGATAGCCGACCATTTCTTGAACCTTGGCGCGGTCAGACGCTCCGAAATATTCGGCTACATATGCCTTGCCGATTTCTTCACCTAGCGCTGCATTGACCGATGCAATGGCTTCGAGTTCCGCAGGACGACGTTCGGAGGTATCCTGCATTCTTTTTCCATGAAACTCGAAATGCGCCTGCACCCAGGGTTCGGACAATGAATCTGCCCATGCGTCGAGTGTTTTGTAGGTCAGGAACGATTGAAGATCGGCCACAGGGGTCTCTGCGAACAATTTTGCGATGTCGCGGGTTGCGGTGTCGGTCGTAACCTTGATTTGTGACTGTGTGTCGAACTGCATCTCGGCGAGAAAGACATCCCATGGGAAACCAGGTGCGTACGCCTTCAATTGAGCGGGCGTCATCACATTGTTCATTGCGACGACATCGCGCTGTTGGCCCAGACTCCACTGGCGCTTTGCTATTTCCAATTCCAGTGCCATGATTTTTTCAGCGCGCGCGTCCGGATTGTCGATCCCGGCACGACGTAGACTTGAAGCGATGTATTCGAGCAATGCCTTTCTATGACCAATATAGGGCTCGGCATCGGCGAGGTAATAATCGCGCGACGGCATCGTTAACCCGCCCACACCTACAGCCGCCATTTGTTTGGTGGGATCGTTCGCATTGGCGAGAACGCCGCCGCCCATGAACCCGTCAATCCAAGGATAGGCCATGATTCGCGCGATGTCGTTGCGGTCAGTCGTGCCTGCCACAATCGATAAGGTGCTCGCGATAGGTGTAATGCCAAGCGCGTTTCGGCGTTCCATATCAGAAGCTGATCGATGAAAATCGCCAATCATCTGTTCTGGACTGCCCGGTGCATCGGTAGTTTCCCGCGCTTCAGCAATAATTCCGCCGACACGCTGTTCTGTGGAGAGATACACTTCAACGAAGGCGTCGATATACGGAATGCCAGTTGGGGCTTTTGCCGTTTTCAGCCAGCCTTCGTTGACATAGCGATAGAAATCATCACCGGCGCTTACCGTTTTGGACATGTTGGTCGTGTCGACGCCCCATGTCCCAATCGCTGCCTTTTCCGTGGTCTGCTGTGCCGCAAGAGGGGAGGATATCACCAGGGTACAAATGGCTGCGGTGAGGCAGAACCCTGATTTGAGGCTAATTTTCATTTCTTGCTCCCTTCGATCGAGGACGAATAAATTGGTATCCTAGCTAATTCCGTTCCTGACGATCCTCCCGGCGGTAAACCAGAAGAACACAGCCAGCCGAATGATGGGTGAATGCAGGCACATCGCGCATGATTGGTCCAAAACCGCGCAGCGAAGCGGGTATGCCGGTTTCGTGACGAACGCCCTTGTCATCAATCCAATAACGTCGGCCAAAGCCGCTCAACAGGCATTGCGCCGCTCCGCTGGGCGTTTCGAAGGCAGGCAGATTATGCGCAGGATGACGACCTGCCTCAGTTGCTACGTGCAACAATGGATCGAGCTGGTTAAGTTTCGGATCACCAACGGGTTGGTAAATCGTAGTCTGGTTGTTGCCAGAAGTTATCGGTCGCTGGCCTCCGCCGGGCGTAACATAATCCAGCTGATCGAGCGGTTTGAGAACAACAGGCGGTTGCGTGACCGTAGGGCTATCGACCGGCTTAGTGTACGGCCGAGGGCGATGGACGACCGGGTTCTGTATCTGGCCAGCAGTCGGCTGGAGCGTCACCGAAATACCCGTCTCAGCCTTGGCCGGAACCTGCCCCCCGCCCAAAACCGAAAAACCCGGATCCGGTAAGGGCGTTAGAATGACGACTGCAGTGCTACCATTGGGCGTCAGCGGTGGTTGGAGCACGGGCTGCATAACGGGAGGCTGCTGAAGCGGCGGCACCGCGATCGGAACCTGTTGCTGCACTTGCGGCTGCGGTAAGGGTGGTTGCACTATCGGCCGGGTCGTCGGTGGTTGCACCAGTGGCGGCTGCACCATCGGACCTTGCTGCGGCGTTGGAGGCTGCACGAGCGGTGGTTGCAACATCGGCGCGACCACCGGAGGTTGCTGCGGTGTCGGGATAGCAACCGGGACCTGCTGCGGTATCTGTGGTTGCACCAGCGGTGGTTGCAGAACCGGTTGCAGCGACGGTGGTTGCTGAAGGGGTGGCATCACCGCTGGGCTTTGCTGCGGTGTTTGCGGTTGCGGCAGGGGCGGTTGCAGCACCGGCTGGAGTACCGGCGGCTGTTGCACCAGTGGCGGCTGCACCATCGGACCTTGCTGCGGCGTTGGAGGCTGCACGAGCGGTGGTTGCAACATCGGCGCGACCACCGGAGGTTGCCGGGGTGTCGGGATAGCAACCGGGACCTGCTGCGGTGTTTGCGGTTGCGGCATGGGTGGTTGTGCGATGGGCTGCATCACCGGTGGCTGCTGAAGCGGCGGCGTCACCGTCGGGCCTTGCTGCGGAGTTTGCGGTTGCGGCAACGGCGGTTGTGCGATCGGGGGTTGCACAATCGTAACAGGATGCCTGCTGTTCGGCGGCCGCTTGGGAATGTAAGGTATTGACGGCACAGTGACTTGTGGCGGGGTTTGAACGATCAAGTTCGGCTGCGGGGGCAGTTGCGTTACCTGCGGGGGCTGTACGTCCGGAGGGGTGACGACCGGGGTTGTTGACGAGCAGCTGGTGCTGCGATGTGGATTTCCCACGCCAATGCACCATCCACGATGCGGGTTCGCCTGAAGGGTGACCGCCGCGCCAAGGGCAATAGTTGTTGCCAAGGACCAATAGAGATGTCTGCGATTCACCGTCATCTCACCACCCAACCGTTACACTGGCATGGAAAGCAGGATTGCCTGAGCGGGATTGTGGCCCATCGCGCAATGGAACGGCGGCCCAACCGGAAAGGTGAATGCCGCCCTTGATATGAAAACTGCTGCCGAAGCCGATCGAGGTGACCGTGTTCAACGTCCGTTCGCCAAGCCGAGGCTTGATGATATCGGTATAGCCAAGTGCGCCAAAGGCGAATGGCGTGATCGCAGGAACCGAACCGTTACCGGTTGCAGCACTACGCGCTATTTCAACGGTTGCTCCATATCCCCGATCGCCCGCTACCTCTGCAGGCGCATAGCCACGCAGAAACGGAGCGTGCCCCATCGAGATGCGTTCCACCTCGGGCAGGCGTGTCGACGCCCATTGGCCGCGAAATTCAACCCTGAGGCTGGTCAGCTGTTTCTTGTCGAGCGGAACCGCCAAGCCGATTTCACTGCGAAAGTGGGCAAAGGACTTGGCACCGTCGGGCAGTCTGCCGGGGACCGCATCTGGCCGGGTTCCGCCGCTGAGCGTTGCCGCCGCGCGAAACAGGCTGCCATCCGCTAGATCGGTGCCTTTCAATGCCCGCAGCCGCAGGGCATGCGTGCTGCTCCGCAGTTTTTGGCCAAGAAACCGGGAGCGTGCATCGACAAATTCATATTCGGCGAGCAAATAGGTGAAATCGGTCAGGCTTCGCTCGATCGGATGCCCGATGACAAATGCTGCATTCCAGCCCGTCAGGCGGCTGTCCTGTGTGATGTTGGCAAAATCCCTGCGGGCAACAGTGTTACCGCCCATAGCCTCAATATATGTGCCATTCGAACCAACCGGCGTGCGATAATAAGCCATACCCGAAACTGACCAGTCATCGCCCCGATCGAGCGTTGCTTGGCCCAAAATCCTCACCATATCGCCACCGGTGATCGCGCCATAAAATTCCTGAACAACATAGCCCCTGACGGCAGAGCCTGGGCGGATCGGAACAACTTCGATACCTGCAGCCCCCGACGTTGTGTTTTCAGCGCCATGTATCGCGAGCACCGACCCGCGTCCGGACGAGTCGGGCGAAATCTGGTTAGCAATGGCGACGCCTGCCAAATCAGACGATAACATCAAGGCCCGTTCAAGATCGCGCAGTTGCAGCGGAGTTTTGACCAGGAGTTTCTCCGCATAGCTCCGGACCCGGCTCTCGGTCCGGGGTTGCAAGCCGGTTATAGAGACGGCTTTCAGCTGTCCTTCATCGACGCGTAAGACTGGATTTCCATCCTGACTATAAGCCAGCGTGACCTCGGCCAGCGCATAGCCGTCTTCGCGGTAGATGAGTTCAATGGCTTCAGCAATTTTTTCGGCACTGACTGTCGCATCTTCTGCTCGACTGTGGGCGGAGGCAAATTTGAGCAGCTGTTCTGGGTCATAAACGGTAACGCCGCTGACAACAGCGTGCGAGGCCATCTCAACTTCAGATTGCTGCTTCTGTCCTAATGGTGCAGCTGCCGCCGCAGAGCCCATAGCGGCAATAGCCGAGATGACGCCCGGTACAAAAAAATGGCGAAGCTTCAAGGGGTGTGTGCCTCGCAGCTTCGCCACAGTCTACTTCTCTCGGGTACTTAGGGTTTCCACGGGGTCAATCGCGGCATGTACTTTTCGATACATGATCGAGAGAACTGACATATCCGTTGCGCGACACCATCACGAGGCACTGCTTGGAGCTGGCATTCCAGAAAGTGCGATACCGGCCATCGTCGGTGCGTTTGTCATCGCGCATCACAAAGCCGCGGCTCATCAATTGCGATGTCGCATTGTCGCGTGACTGGCCGTTCAGATCGCCGACATAGACATTCGCGACATAGCCACCGCTATGGTGGTTATTGTTGCGATAGCTGGTTTCATGGCCACGCTGTTCAACGCCCGACGAATAACCGTCAGAGTAAGCGTCCGATCGGCCATAATTGTGATAGGCTTGGTTATACAGACCATCACGATAGCCGCGTTCGTAGTCGGCCTCACGCTGGGAATCGTTGTAGTGGTTGCTATCATTGTGGTGGTCGGATTTGTGCGACAGCGCGATGGCGCCCAATATAGCCGCAGCGCCGACCGCAACCGCAACACCAGCATCATTGTTACTTGATTTTTGACCGCAATCGGAAGCTGATACTTTTTTGATCGCTTCAAATTTGCCGTCATAGGTCGTGACGCTGACGCATTCCTTGGTGTTCGGATTCCACCAATATCCAATCTTGCTGTCATTCTTGGTAGTTCCATGATGCATGGTGAAGCCGCGCTCTGCCAAAGTGGACTCGCCACCTGCCGCCCGAGCACCGACCAGATCGCGAACCGAACCCGGCGTTTCGGCCAAGGCCACCGTTGATTGCGCCAGCATCGCAGCCGATGCCAACATTGTTGCTGCCAATTTCCCCGTCTTCTTCATAAATTAGCCCTCATTCATTGAGTCGAAAAAGTCTTCTTGCCCGCAGGATGGGCCGAACCGTCCGGCGCTACAATTTACATTTGATGACATGCGATAGACATTCTGCGCCATTTTCGATTGCCAGACTGCCAATGCGTGTTACAAAACGACTAATTGCGCGCACCTATCACCAGCGTGTAGTTTGACGTTTCATTGCGTCGTGCCGCATTGCGCATCAAATACACATCGATCTTATAGTCACCCGATGACGGCACGACGCCTGTATAGCTGTTGCCTTCGGTCGAGCCGATAAACAGCGCCTGCTGCGCGCCGGGGGCCGTGATGTTAAAATAGTTGGAGGCATTGCTAGGGGTCAGCTTTACCGTCAGCTTTTGGCCAGCGCGGACGTTCACGACATAGAGCTTGGACTGGTCGCCGCGGATTGAAGTCTTGATTGTCTTTGAGCTGGTTCCTTTTGCGAATTGAACCCTGATCGGTGCTGCTGCACCTTGTGCTTGGAGGGCAGCAGGTTGCACCAGCATGACACCACCCAGCACAACTGCAGTCGCCAAAATATGCCTGATTTTCATGAACTTTCTCCTCTTCAAAATTTTTGCACGCCTTGCTCGCCAACAAGGTCATCATCCCAACCTTCGCGGACCTTGGCGTTGCGGATAAGGAACAGGCCATAAAGCGCCATTGGCCCAACTATCATCAGTGCTCCCGTTAACTGGTCCATCGGATCGATAACCGGCGAAGGGCCATCACGGCCTGCCGCAAGAACGAACACGGCAAGATCCCACAACCAGTGAACGATCATCACCGGGATGATCGAATGGGTGCGAATGCGGATGGCCAGGAATGCTGCGCCGCTCAACATGGCGTTGAATGCCTGCACCCCGGCCGCAGCGAACTGCCCTGTCATCAGGGCATTCAGCACGTGAACAATTCCAAACAGAAAGCAGACCAGAAAAAAGGCTGGCCAGAACGACATCGCTTTGCGCGCAGCACCCCACAGAACGCCGCGGAACGCGAGTTCCTCACTAAATCCGACCACCATAGTGTTGATGGCCACGATCAGCACAACCGATACGGGAACGGGCCTGTCCAACAGTATTGCCACGCCGACAAAGCCGATTATCAGGAGCATAGGCAGCCAGATCAGGCGCCATGACCGCAGCGGTCGGGCATTGTTGAAACCCAGATCGCGCCAGCCCATCATCCACGCAACCAGCAGCATGAATGCTGCCGCCATGGGGGTCCCCCAAACAATCTGCTCGGAAGCAAATTTGTCGAGCGGCGTTCCGGGAGCGACCTGAATCAACCCCACCCCCATGGTGATGGCAACCCAGATGGCAACCGCACCGATTGCGATTAAGAGCCGCTTGGTCGTATCAGGCATGGTGTCCTCCCTTAAAAAGTTCAGGTCGATAGAATGAGTGGCGCTGCGGCCAAAATCAGCAGGATGATGGTCAAAACAAAAATCACCACGGACATTGTCCAGCTGCGCAACGTGCTGACATTCAGCTTGGCTTTGAACCAATGCGCTTGCTGCCGAATATACCAGGCCAAGGCCACTACAGTCAGGGCCGTCGCCGCCTGATCGACATAAGGAATGGTTGTATGGCGCAGCGACTGTGAAATGCCGAAGGCCATCGCGAGCGGTGCCGTCACAAAACATTGGGCATAAAAAGGCGCGCGCAGGGTCTCCCGGTTCAATGGCTCCTTCAACCCGTACAAAAGCCGCAACGCCATCATCAGCGGAAAGACGCTGAACACCAACACCCGGAATGCCAGCAGATTTTCCGTCGTTTTAAGAAAAGAGGGTAAAGCCGCTGTTGCGTTATTACCCAATGTGGTGATTTCGATCATGTGGCTGATTGCCAGACAGATCATCAAAAACAGCGGCGGACTGAGCGTGTCATTATATTGCTCGGACTGGACATCGCCCAATTCGGTGTCGGCATAGTCCATCATCCGCTGCGGATAGCGGAAGGTCAGCCACAAGGTCTTCGGATAGAAAACCAGCATGACCATGACTTCATACAGCAGTTCCTCAAGCGATTTGAGGAGCTTCATAAAGTCCATGCTGGTTCCCCTTCAAAAATTGCGGTCGAAGCTTCGGATCTCCGGCTCAGTCGCCCTGCACAAAGACGTCAGGAATTTCGTACCGTTCGGCGCCGAGGGTCGCGATCGTCGTGTCGCCGTCACGCTTGGAGCCTACTTTCATCGCGGCTGTGCCGTCGGCTTCAGCGGTTGAGAAAGTCAGGAAGCTGCCATCTTTGTTGAACAATATGGTGCGTTTGCCACCACCTGGCAGGATCACGTCGATATAGGTACCTGTTTCACCGTTGCGCACAACGCCAGCGTCACACATGCCTGCCGCCGCGCCTTTGTAGCCTGCGCATTTAATCTGCGCGGTCGCGTTGTAATTGGTGCCAGCCACCTTAGCGTCGCCCTTGCTATCGCCATCGCCCGCCTGAGTTGCGGAGTTTGGAACCGAGACGAGCGTTACGCCGTCAACCGTGCCGACAATCTTGCCACCCAGCTTGGCGGCAGCATCCGCCGAAAGGCATCCTGCCAGCGTCGCGCTGTCATCCAGATAATTCACCGTCGCTGCGGTTTCGCCGATTTTGCGGCAGGTATCGCCGGGGTTCGGAAATCCATCGCCCATCACGTTCAAGCTGGCGGGCCAGCTCGCTACGGTCGCGTCAGCGGCTGCAGGGTTTTCCCCGCCTTGCTGGCATGCGCTCACCAGGCATAATGCGGCCATTGCTGGCAAAGTTGATATTATGCGAAGCTTCATTTTATCATCCTCCGATTTCGCGCTGCAATCTTGCAGCGGCAAACGATGCACCCGTAACTTGCCCGATTGTAAAATCGCAGGACATCGACAAATGATGCCATCCTTTGGACATTCGAGGCCAAGGTCTGGCCGAAAAGGTCAAGTCTGTGCATGTGCAGTTTCGGCAATTTCCTTGTCCATCCGACTGCCGCAGTTTAACAAATGTAAAAACAACAAGGTCGCGTTCGATTGGAAATTCATGCCTGTGCAGGGCAGGAAAATTTAGGGGCGCGCATGGGTCTGCGACAAAATACAGCCGATTTTGCAACCGGACGTGCGGACAGTTTTGTCCCCCCGGGCAATTTTGTCGGCTATCGTCCGTCAATCGAGGCGCTGACAAATGCCTATGCCGTAATTGAAGCTTTGGGACCGAAATCGCGACAGCAAATTCCTCCAGTCGCTCTGGTGCAATTTGGGGAATGGCTAGGCTGGCCTGAATGGTTCAAAAATGGCACCACATTGGTTCAAGGGCCAGGTTTTCCCGACCGGATCAGCGTTGCCGACGACCTTATTGTCATAGCCAACATTGTCGATCACGGCGCCGCTGTGGAAATGCTGTTGCGGCTGTCAGGGGATTCCAAGATCACAGGCGCGCCCGTTGTTGCACCAGCGCTGTATAACGCGCCTAGCCTGCACGACGCGCTGTTGCTCGCCAAAAGATCAACGGAAGTGACGACGCCTTATGTGAAGATGAGGCTTCAGGTCGATGAACGTCAGTTTTCAATAGCTATTGAAAGTGAAATTGAACACGGGCCGTTGCTGGAATTTGCCTCCACAGCCTATCTATGCAGCTTTCAGCGATTCATAGATTTTTTCCGCCCAGATGTAGTCGAGCAAATAAAATTCAGCTTTGCAGCAAAAAGGCAGGGGAGAATATCGGCCTTTCTGGATAGTTTGCCCGGCACCAAGCAGTTCGACGCCGGAATCTACGCAATGGCGGGGGATCCAGATTGGCTTAAAGCTAGAAACTCACAAACCGATCCAGCATTCTGGAATTTCGCCCTTGAACGCGTCGCGCTAATGGAACGAGATTGTAATCAATCTGAAGTCGTAGACAGAATCCGCGCCGTCATCTGCAAGGCGATGGAGACAGAAAACCGGGTTCCACGGTTGAAACAGGTCGCTGCCAGCGAACGCGTTTCGGAACGGACATTGGTGCGAACCTTGGCGGCCCACGGCACAAGCTTTCACAAGATTGTGGAGGAAGAACGGCGACTGATCGCTTCCGAGCTGATCGGCAATACATCCATCAGCCTTGCCGAAATCGCCAGAGCATTGGGCTTCACCGACATGTCGAGTTTCGGGCGGTCGTTCCGCCAATGGTACGGCATGACTCCCGGCCAGGCACGGCTTTGGCGGACTGATTGAGCGAGCGGCAACGGCGGGATCGATTTGTGTCGGGCGATGTGGATAAATTTGTCAAAGGGGGCGATGAATTGAAACCAATAATTATCGGTTTGACAGCTCTTTTGGCTGCAAGTGGCCTAGGCTTTAGTGCTCCCGGCAAAAAGCGGGAGGCAATATGAACGGCTTTATTCTTTTGAGTATCCTGGCATCGCTCGCAACGGCACAAACCGAGCCAGCGGCGTTCGCTGTTCCGCCGCCCGTCGAGCAGTATACAGCCGACTGCGCGCGCCCGGTGTATGCGTCCGATCAGTTAGTTTGCAGCGATGCCGAATTGCGATCGCTCGACGACAGATTGGCACTCTTACTTAAAAACAAGCCAATGCTGGCTCAGCGCAGCGGTTCAGATTTCTACGAAGCGCAGCCAGCTTGGTTTAAACGACGCAGCATGTGTGCGATGCAAGTCGAACACAGGGCATGTTTAGCGGCGGCTTATGAAGAACGGATTCGGGTGATCGAGGTCGTTGGCACCAACGCTCCGGTCCAATCGCGTCCAAAACGTTGCAAGCTTGGAAAACGACCGGATGCAATCACTTTGTTCAAGCAGCGCGAAAATGAGGTTTTCATTGCATCTGCCAGAAACGAAATCCTAGGTGTGGCGCAAATGCCGCTAAATACGACCTCGTGGCAGCCATTTTTGCGATACTCGACTATGAGATCGAGTGTGTTGCTTTCGAACATTTCAAATAGCATCGGTAAATGTCGAGCACCCAATTAGCCAGTTTCATCCCCCGGCGCGTCAATGACCCTATGTTCGTGGATGAGTTCTAGCGTCGCTGTCATGATGTCGACAATCGCTAGCGCTCATCGACGATCAAAGCGCATTTCCACAAATTGTGTGTGGCTGGTTCCAGGCTGATGACAACGTTCCGATGGCAGTCGTTGTTAACTCGAACGGGTGGTGAAGGAACGGCAGACTCTATCCTTTGGGCGCTCGATAGCGGACAGTCCGGACTGTCCAACAATGCAGACATTGAGATTTGGCGGATTTATTAGAAATCCGCCTGCAAATGAGCGGGAGTTGTTAAGGTCGCTCTCTGGCCTCTCAGGTTCGGCCAGGGTGCGGCACTTTTGGCTGACCCGCTGACACTCTTGCCTCTCTCCTTGCTGGACGTCCGCAGGCGCACACGCCCGCGCGCAGGACGTCCATCTTCGTCGCACCGTTGCAAGGGTGTCGTTCTTGTGGCTCGCGCAGCGAGCCGGGAACGCGAAAACTGGTTAAGGATAACTGCCGAAGTACTCCGCGAAATGCTTGGTAGCTTCTCAGAAAATTGCCTGCACTCTGCTGAATTTGCTGACTTCACCGCGTCGTTCGGCTATTATCAAACCTCACACTGCAGAGTTGAGGTGGCCAGCGAGCAGTCAGAAAGGAATTGGCTCAATGGACAACAAACCCGACACATTGGAAGATCGCGAACTTGGCGGCGAGGGCCGGAAATGGTCTGGTTTCACTGAGGTTGATCAAGCGATTGTCGAGAACCGCCTGACCGAATATCGTTTGATGAAGGCGTGGGCGGACCCGCTTAGCCGGATCGGCATCATTGTAGTCTGCTGTGTGATTCTGGCGTTTTTTGCCTTTGTGTTCGTCAGTGAGTTTGCTGGGTAGACTATTTCCACTTTTTTACTTCGTCCGCCGCGTTTTCACTTGCCCCTTTTGCATCCCTGGTGGCGCCTTCAAGATAATCGCGAATAGTGTCGATGCGTTGTCGGCCAGATTTTTGAGCGCGGTCAACTTCTGCGCCGATCGAGTCAGGGGACATCTTACCGATTGAAGGTCGATCGCTGCTGCTCGATCCCACCTTCGAGTTAGCTTTGACATTTGCTGCGGACGATACACTTGGCTTGGAAATTGGCTTGCCGGCGGCAAGTACGAGCTTATCTTCGATATTGTCCCGTAACGTGTCGGCATAGCCATCTATAAAGCGTGCTTGAAGGGCCTGTCCCTCTGCGCTGAGCTGGAAGCCAATATCGTCAAAACGTTCATTACCGTAAAAGTCACGATTGCGTTCCATCTCGCCCAGCCCCCATTCGCGATATGCCTGCGATAGATTGAGACTGCCCGACGCGCTGCTCCCTTCGAACATTGAAGCTTGCTGCTCCAGTCGATTGGCGATCTCTTCGGAACGCCGCGCCTCTTGGGTAAAGCTTTGTGCCTCCGTCAGCGAAGCGTTCATCCCGTTCGCGCTAGTCGAGATTGACGAACTGGTTGAAGTGCTGACTGTTCGAACAAAGCTATCGCGTGCGCTCGACCAGTTGCGGCTGTCCGATATCTGTTTGAGGCTGCCCATGATGCGTGAGCGATCTTCGGACGCGATCCCGATATCGCTGTCCGTCCAGCTTTGGTTGCGACCTCCTTTGACACCAACGCCTAGATTTGCGGGCCCGAGGCTTCCGCCAAGCCCGGCTGAACCCTCGCCATTGAGAAACCAGCTGGTGGTAATGTCGTCGGATGCACGGCGGCTGAGGCTATATTGGCGCTGAAGAGCTTTCGAAGCCTGATCGACCTCGTTGAACGCCGTGTTGACGCTGTCGGAGTTGCTCTGGCCGGTTGCGGTTTCGAAGCTGCTGCCTTTGCTAACCTGGTTTCTGAGTTCGCGGAAATGCGTGACGGCGTTGGCGGTTGATTGCTGCGCGAGGTTCGAGAATGTCTCACTGTTTGATTTGGACTGGCTCGCCATCGTCGACAAACGCGAGGTGAACTCCTGACCAAGCGTGGGTGTGAAAGGATAACTCGAATTCGGGAGCTGGTCATAGCTGCCTTCGGCAAAACTCGTCGTCATCGTGCCGCTCTCGCTATAGCCGCGCGTCTGAGCGGCACCATAGTTGAACGATGGGGCGACATTGCCTTGCGCGAACTGCCGGGTCAGCACATTCGAGGTTTCGAAGCTGGTATTGCCAAGCGAGACATTGCCGGTGCTCGCTTCGCGCGCAGCTTCTTCGGCCGCGTTCTGGCTGGGATTGAGGTAGGAGGTCGCATGGTGCGAGATCGCCATAGCCCCCTTGGCTACCCCGCCCGCCAAAAATGGCACCGAGGCGATCAGATAGCCAGCCAATATCCCAATATCGCTGTTGACGTCTGCCATGCCGGTAAAGCTTGCGAGCGTTATGCCGCCATTGCTCGCAGCGGTCATGTCTGCTGCCCCTTTGAACATCAGCATCATATGGAGGATCACGAACAGCGGCCCCCAGGCGGCTAGATAGAAGAAGCCTGTCACATAACCTTTGAGCGCGAGCGGTCCGGTTTTGGGCATCAGGAACAGCGGAAAGAGGACAGGGAAGAGCGCGTAGAACAGGACGGTGAGCACGACATTCAGGAGCGGCACCCATTTCATGGCATTGCTTGCGATCGAGCTATAGGTGCGTTCGGTCTGGATGTCGGCCCGGGTCTGGGCATAGACATCGACATTGCCAGCCCCGCTGGCACTACCCATCGCATGCATCGCCTGGCTCATCGCGTTGATGGTGAGTGCCTGTTTGAAGATCGCGGTCGCATTGAAGGAAACCCCGGTCAGATATTGGTAGGCTATCGGCAGATCAGCAAAGAGCTTAGCCTTGGCGAGGGCGACGGTCTGGTTGGGATACAGCTGGCGACCGAACACATTGCCCATGCTGTCAATGAGCTGCGTCCATTGGCCGTTGAGGCTGGTATAAGCATCCCTGCAGGTGATGATATTGGCGGTAACTTCGCCGGTTGATGTGTCGCGGGTCAGGAAGCGTTGCGCGCGGGCCTGACTGCCCGGAGCGATTGTCGTCCAGATGTCGGTGCTTTCGGCGAGTTGCTTCATCGAATAGCGCCCGAGCAAAACATCGTAGAAGACGCACTGCCGGAAATGTTCGTCGAGATTGGCGGCGAATTCGGGATCAGAGATGCGCAACGAACGTGTCGCATCGTAAAGTCGCGCGCCGTAGATCATGCCGTTCTTGGAATAATTGAGGTCGCCCGGAAGCCCGAACACGACTTCAGCCGAGCCAGTCAGATAGTCGCCGATCTGGCTGGTAAAACTCGCCATGAGCGCGAGTCCCAACGGAACATTTGCCACCTGCGACGGTGCGAGCGAAGGATTGAGCCGGTCGGTCACCTGTACGTCGAGGCGCGGGACCATCAGGCAGCTGTACATCAGCGTCGCGCCCAGGAACCAGTTGATCCAAGCGCGCCAGTCCTGGTTGAATGCGAGCATGAGCGCGGAAAACCCGAGCCCCATGACCATCACGACCTGGAGCAGGCCCTTATAGCCGCCATTGCCGGTCCAGGCCGCGACCGCGTTAAAGACATTGACCAGATAGTCGCCGCCACCGACCGTGAAGACCTCGACCATTTTCGATTTTCCTTGTTCGTCAGTGGGCGAGGCTGCGGGTCTGGACCGCGCGCGACCAGTCGAGCGATGCCGCCATGCCCGGCGACATCGAGGCTGCGAGCACATTTTCGAGGAAGGCGGTTTTCTCGATAATCTGCATGATTGCATTGACGCGCAGATGTGTGTTCGATTGCCGGTCAGCGAGGCTCTGGCGGACCGCATTCACCTGTCCCTGCCACATCGCGATCTTGGCCTCATCAGCGCCAATGAAGCTCGACATTGACCGGCCGGCTTCGCCGGTGATCCGCTCGAGAATCGCAAAGAGCAGGTCGACGCTCGCAATCTCGGCCAATGTCTCGCGGTCATCGGTCGGCATACCGCGGCCATAAGCTGCCTGCACGGTCAGGATTTTGTAGAGCGGCACCGACGCTACTTGCAGCAGTTCCTTTTGCGCTTCGGTGATAGGCGTATCGTCGCGGATTGCCTGCACCATGCCTTCGATGAGCGCTGCCACACGTGGGCGCAGCGCCTTGGATGTTGGAAGGCTCAGCGTCTTGAAGGTGGGGTTGAGGCATTTGTCAGGCTCGTCGCAGTCGAAGATTTTAACGGGTGCTCCTTGGGTGCCATCGAGCAAGGCAGTTACGAGCGTCGAAGAGGCGTCGCCCGCAAAGGGAACGAACTTGCCCTCCTCATCGTCCTTGGGCGGCACGTAGATGATCGTGCCAATGAGCGTCATGGCATATTCGGCAAGCTCGCGGTCGAATGTCCCACTTGGCGAAAAGAAGGCCGATTTTTTGAGGATGGTCCAAGTGTAATTGCGCGGAACCCCTGTGTTCACATCATCATATTTGCCTGCCCCTTGCGCCGTCGTGCTCGCGCGCTGCCCGCGGGTGCCGCAGCCATGCTTGGCGGCGGCATAATCGGTGAAGATACCTTCGCTATTGCCGATCGCCTCGCAAATCGCCTTGTCGGCAAGGTCGCCCTTGGGCCAGATGCCGCCGACCAGACCTTGCGCCATTTCGCAGCTGTTGATGTTGAGATTGTTCATCAGCTGCGCTTTTTGCGAAAACTCCTGCATGATCTTCGAGCATTCAGGGCATACCGTGTCGATCGCGAGGCTGAAGGCAAAACCAACCGCATTGTTGGCGACGGCCTTGAGCATCGCCACAATCTCGCTTGCATTGATGAAGCTGAAACTGCCAGCAAAAATATCGATGCCGCCGCAGCCCGCGCGGGCGCGGGGAAGTTGAAGATTGGCGATGTTGGTCGTCTTCTGGGGGAAGCGCGTCCAGACATTGCCGAGGCTGTAATAGCCTGCGGACTGGCCTTCATACGCGGTTGGTCCCGACACATTGGCGGCACCGCCGACATCAGTCAAAAAGGAATCCATCGAACTGCCAACATCGGCTTGCGCCGCAGTTAGCGGCAGCGAGCAGGCGAGGAGGGCGGCAATTGCTGTTTTCGGTCTAATAGTCATGGCCGGCTTCCTTTTGTGTGAGAAGATAGATGCGGTCCTGCAGTTCATCGGCGGACATCACGCCGTATCCGATGGGAATGGGGCGGCCTTTCAAGGCATCCCAAAGCACCACTGCGGGCGTGACCTTGGGCTCGAGCCCCATTTTGCTGCGCTGGTTGGTCTCGACGATGTAATTGGGGAAATGGCGCGAGGGGCCGCCATCGGTCGAGATCGCGCGCACAGTAATGCCCCAGTTCGATGTAACCGAACGGACAATTGGCGACATGACCTCGCAGGCACCGCAGCTTTGGGCGAAGAAATAGAAGAGCCCGTAGCGCGCCGACAATCCGGCCATCACCCCATTGCGTTCGCTGGCGCGGCTGCCCTGCCATTGCCGTTTGGCGAGCGTCGAGACCGGGCGCTGCAGTGTATAATCGAGATCAGGATCCTGCCAGATCGCGCGTTGCCAGACGTCGCTGAACAAGGAGGCGCGATCGAGTTGCTCGCGCTGGAAACGAATATAGGCGGTAACATTGGCGGGCGTCGGCTCGAGAATTGCACGTGCTTTCAGCTCGCGCAGTTCTGCCGTGATCGCATCCATGCGTGTCACGGCATCGGGCACTGGTGCGGGTGCTGCCGCTTCTGTCTTGGGTGCAGGCTTGGGCTTCGTGCAGTAGAACCAGTAGCCGAGCTTCCTCTCCTCGCAGTAGAATGCATCGTTTTCCGCAGGTGCATTGGTTTCGCTGGTCTGCGCGCTTGCAGATGCCGGATGGGCAGCAGCACATATCAGTGCGAGCACAGGCGTAATCGCGCGACGGTCAAATCTGGGCATTGGCATAATAGTCCTCGATTTTCTGCTGGATCTGGGTGGCAGCCTCGAGCTCGTCGGGAAGGCGTGCGGCTTGGGTGAACTCGGCATAGACTTCGGAGAAATCCATGCGGGAAAGATCGAGCCGGGCAAATTCGTCGATGGTGAAGCCGGCACAAGTTTCGGTCTTGGGCTTGCCCCAGGGCTTTGGCAGTTGCTGGCGCCCTTGTTCCTGGAGGATACGCGAAAGCTTCGATTCAAAGCAGCAATAGACCTTCTTCTTGGTGAGGCAGACACCGAGGAAGCTGTCCGAACAATAGGTTCCGACATAGGCGCACAGCCCTTGGGCATCGCGTTCGTGCAAAAGCAGCTCTTGCGTATTGCAGCCCAGTGCGACGAGCAGGCTGATGCCGGGGATGAGCGGAAAGCCCTTGCCTTTGCAGCAATTGAGGACACCGAACACCTTCGATGAACAAGTGTTGCGCGTGCCCCGGAACAAGGTGAGCGAATTGGGATCAAATTCGCGGCGGGCCTGATCAAGCGCATTCAGTGCAACGACGGCATCCTTGAACTCGTCATTGGCTTCGCGCTCGATGGTCTCGCACGCCCCGTCGATGCAATAGACATCACCGTCGCAGATGAACTGGTTCGCCGACGCTGGCTGATCGGGGACAGGGCAATCATAGACCCGCTCCCATGTCCGGCACGGCTCGTCGGTCAGACAATCCTCGCGCACCAGATTACAGCCGGGGGTTTGTGCTAGCATCTGACAATCCTCGGCCGCAGTGAAGGTCCGGCAGGCATAGCTTCTCGTCCAGGTCCAGCAGGGCTGGGTGACCGCTATGCCGTTGACGATGCGGGTGACCGGATCGCTGTCGGTACAGGTCTCGCTGTTCTGGGCGCAGTCGGGGTCGGTTGCGAACGGCGCGCATTGGCTTCCATCGCGGGTTGCAATAATGCTGTTCTCGTTGGTGGTACCACGGACCGTGCCGCCTGCGACCTGCGACGGACAGCTTAATATGGTAATGGGCTCGCCGGGCTCAATGCAGTAGCGCTGGTTGTTGGGACGCGTCTCCCATTCGAGGCAGATACCCGGCATTTCGCCCGCATAGGTGCATTGGGCATTGTCAAAGAGTGCGCAATCATCGACCCGGTTGAACCTGTTGGTGCCTAAGGCGCTGCACCAATAGGTGTAGCGCGTGCTGGGGGCTGCGGTGACGATAAGCGGGATGTTGCAGCTCTTCTGTTCTTCGCTAGCTGAGAAGCCAGAATTGCAGGTAGCAAAATAGCGGGTTGAACTTGCCGTAGCCGAAGGCAGGGGAACGCAGCGCCCCTGCGTTCCGCTCACGCTCATGCCGCTTGTATAGCTTAGCGGGTCCTCGCTGATCGCCTTGCTGCGCGCGATCGTCGCATCCAGATCAACCAGCGCAAAGCGCACCCGCTGGTCGATCGACGAGCGTATCGCGCGGTAGCCTTCATGCGCGCTTGTCTGGCTAGCTGCTGCACCCGCCATGGCATCGGGATTGTCGAAATAGCCCGATTGGGAAGGGCTATCGTTGAAATTGGGAATGCGCTCGGCATCGGGATCGGTGCTGGCCGCCGTTTGCGCTGTTGCGGCCTTTTCGCGGCCAAAGGCCTTGCCATCAGCCTTGGCCGCAGCCGTCGATGTTTGCGCAGATGCGCTCGTCATGGGCAGCGATCCTGCGATCAGGAACAGCGCGCCAAGCCGGATAAGTGTTTTGCCGGTCATGGCTTTGCCTTTCGCAAAGCCTCGAGATGAAGCTGGGCAAGCGGCCCGCCAGGACCTGCACCTTTGGCAAAGGTCGACAGGGCGTATTCGGCGCTGACATTGCCCGTCATGCGGTCGTGCGGCGGGACGTTCGAGACGCAATCGAACCCGTCGCACACATCAAAGTCGCTCGCGGTTACGACATAAGCAGGGACGGTATCGATCCTGAACGCGCGAAAGAGGCGCGGATCGATCCCGACATTTTCGGGAAGGCCCCTGTTTCCGGATACTTTCAACAGTGCGGTGGTAAGCGCTTTGGCGCTTCCCTGAGGAAATCCACGGAAAACAATCACCCCGCCTGCTTGCGAGACATCGCCGATCATCTGTTTGAGCGCGGGTGCCGGCATCGACACACTGGCAAAGGCGATGAAACGCGGTGCGGCACCCATGCGGGCTTCATCAAAACCTGCAGTGTCGGCAACCAGCCGGTCAAAGTCGAAGGCCTGATCAAGCGGTGGCCGGGTAATAGGTTGCGCCGAAGCTGCATAAAGTTTGCCATTGGCTTGGCCTGCCTGTGCACTTTCTTTGGCGCTCTCGTGCAATTGTTCGGCGCGTGCGCGCGCGGTGGCGCTCAAGGCGACCGCATCAGCTTCGGCTTCCGCAGCGCGAGCGCGGATTGCGGCAAGATCGAGCTCGGTCTCGCCACTTTGTGCGGCCAGTCCCGCGACCGCAGCCGTCCCGATGCAAAGGGCAAAACCAGCGAAAAGGAGTGAGTATTTCATAAAGCGCAGCAATTCCGTTTGCGCCAGACCAGATAGCCCATATCCTCGCCGATTGCGGGATAGACCTGGCCTGCCGAATTGAACGTGGTCGACGCCCCGATCGGCGCACAGGCATAGCGGCCCTTGGTGAGCGGGTTGGGGTTGGTGGGTTGGAAGCGATATTGTTGCTTCCTCATCACCGGCATCAGATATTTTCCGCAAAGGCCTTTGGAACCCATCGTCCCCCAGGAGACGAGCTGGCGGTGGAGCTTGTAGGCAAAACGCGACAGTGCGAGCCTTGAGGCCTGGACATGGCCGATGGTTGCCGAGACATTGCCGTTCATCGGATACATCGATCCCTGACAGCCCGCGCACCAGAAGAGCTTGTCGGAAGGGAGTCTGCGGGTTGCCAGCACACAATCGGCGGCACAGGCGGCGAGCGCCAGCGGATTTGCAAACAGCACCGCTTCGGGGTTGATGATCGCGGTCAGTTCGGAATCCTGCCAAAGCGGGTCGATCTCGCTGATGTAGAGAATGTCGACCGAAGCCGCTTCTAGACAGAGAAAGTCTGCGACCAGTTCCATCCAGTAGATCAGCGGATAGGCATACCAGTGGATATGCCACTGCGAGTTATACTGCGTGGCACCCCCGACTGCCGAGGGACCTGCAATCGTCTTGAAGCCGATGTCGAACCCGGGATCGAATTTCAATCCGCCCAGATTGACGAAACACCATGGCTTCATCGAGACGTCAGCAAGCCGCACGGGCTCCCAAAAGCCCATGGCGATGCCGGGGCGGATTCCGCAAAGGCATAGGGGCGAATCCGGATTGTCGGGATCGGGGCGGTTTGACGGCCAGATTTTGAGGCCACCGACCGAGATCGGAAAGAGGCACGACCAGCAGATATCGGTGATCGGGTTGACGAATTTGCCCGTGCAGCGACCAGGTCCCGTATCGGCAAAGGCAGGTGTTACGCTCGTACCAATTGCGAGAAGCATTGCCACAAATGCGCTGCAAATCCTTGATTTCAAATTCATGATTGTGCATCCGCTCGTTTGCGAAGCGGAACCTCGCTGATGATCAGGAAGCGCCCTTGCTGTTCAACTGTCGCCGGGACCGCGCGGATACCGAAATGCTTCACCAGGGCGCCGCCCTGGTCGAAATAAAAGCGCCGCTGGCGTGCGCGCATCAGCTCGAGCGGAGCGCCGCGCACAAGAATGAGTTTGGCATCCGTCGCTTTGTAGCGCCTCGTTGCCCAGGCGAGCTGTGCGGGATCGTCGCCGTCGATGAAGACCAGTCTTTGCCGCAAGCCTACTGTATCGAGTGGATTGACCCGCGTGCCAGCAGCAATGATCAGCCGACCTTTGTCGTCGCTTATATCCTGTTCGACCCGGATCGTCGGATCAAAGCGCCATTGCCGCATAACTTGCGTAACGCTTAAGCCAGCAACAGGCTCGGGCCGGTTGACCCGGGCTATTGTTCGGCGCTTCAAATCCGCATTCAACCGCGCGGTTTCGCCGCTCGCTTCGAGGCGCTGCAATTTGGCGCGGATCTGTTCGAGTAGATCGGGCTCGGCAATAGGAAAGACCGCACCTTGCTGGCCATAATCTTTTGCTGACACTTGTGATGCGCCAAATGTCATCGACAAAAGCATAGCGATAAAGAGCGCGCAAATATGTCTCACAATATCGGCCTCCCGACCCCGAGGACGCGCGGGCGGCAGATCCAGCCAATCGCGGCATAGCGGCTGTCAAAGCCGTCTTTGTGGTCAGTTCCTGCAAAATAGCAGCCATGCGGGATCAGCCCGGTTGGTCCCAGATCAAGCGGTTCGCCTCTCATACTCTTGCGTTTGGCGGTGGCGACTACACGTCCGTTGACGAAATAGGTGCGTCCCTTGCGCGTGACCCGGTCGCCAGCGACGCCCAAGACCTTTTTGGTGAAGGGCTTAGGTTCGTCGCCAAAATGCGCGGTCAAAAGCGCGGACGGTGGCGGATCGAAGACAATGATCTCGCCGTGCGCCGGCATGACCCCACGCTCAAGCCAGATCGCCCAATAAGGCAGGCTTGGGCTTATATTGATCATCAATGCATGGTCGCGGGCAAAGGCTGCAAGACTGGAGAGGCTTATCGCAACCGCAGCCAGACCGCTCCAAATGAGCAGCCTTTTGGGTAGGCGTGGAGCAGCGCCGATTTTATTTACGCACATGGGCCTCGTCCTCGAGACGCCGTGCGACATCCTTGCGCACGGTTTCGGTGAAATCGGGAGCCGAACCTGCAATCACGGCTTCGGCCACGAGCACGGTACGTCCGTCTGCGCTCAATGAATTGACCGAGGCTTCGACGGCCTTCAGATAGCGCTCGACCCGCGCTTTCATGATTTCGGGGGGATTGCCGCTTCTCGCTTCAGCTTCGACAAAGGCGCCCATCATGCCGGCCAGCTCGACGGTCACGACTTCGCGCTCTTTGACTTCAACCAGTGCGGTCGTGGCCCAGCTTGCCCATAGGCCTGCCACCATGATGCCAGCAAAATTGGCGAGGGTGGCGAGTGAATAGCCTGCAAAGCGACGCTGCGGCACTTGCTGATCAGATGTTGCTAAAATGTTCTCCATCATTTTTTGCCTTCGTCGAGTGTGCGCATCAGGTCGGCGACAAAGCGCGGGGTGCGCCAGATCGCGATCAGCAACACGAACAGGAAGAAGCCGCCCTGGAGTTCACCCGAAAAGGCAAGCTGGCGCGCGCTGTCGGCGCCTAGATAGCGGTTTGTAATATTGTCGAGCTGGAGGAACAGCAGGTCCATGTTCCAGCCCGAAATGAGAAGGAAGAAGAAGAGCGGCAGTCCCAATGTCATCAGAAAGGTGGTGACCGCAAAGGCGCTGCTGCGCAGAAAGATATAGCAGCCGTCGCCGAGGAAACGCCGCCATGGGAAGAGTGGCGCTTGTCGGCTTTGCTTACTCGCTTCTGCAGCCCGGTCCATCGGTGTGGTAAAATCAAATGTCATATATTCAGTTCCTTGGAAGTTAGTCTTTAGAATGTTTGTGGAAAGGCGATGCGCTCGATGGCGTCAGCGAGCTGCATGCCGCGCGCCAGTTCGGCGTCGATTTTGGCGAAGGTGTCGGGCGAGCTTGAAAAGAGCGTCGCTGAATAATCATCGAGCACCAGACGCCCGATGCTTTCTACCTCGGGGCCCTTGATGAAGACCTCGCTATAGTCAGCGCCCGAGCGTTTGAGGCTCCGAATGAGCGTTTCGGTGCGGTCATCCATATCAAGCCGGCTTGCGCGCTTGAAATCGGCGATCGTCTCGGGCTTTTGCTGCAGGATGAGCATCCAGTCGCTATTTTCGAGCGCGGCGGTAGCGCCATCGGATTTGTAATAGTCATTGAGCGACTGGGTAGCGGTTGCGAGCGCACCGCCATATTTGCGGCAGGTGCGGGCATAGGTTTCGACAAATTCGCCCATCGAGCCGCCCTTGAGCATGCTCCAGGCTTCGTCGATCAGGAGCAATTTGCGCACCGAGCGCGGGCTCCGCGTCATTGCCTGGCTGGTCATGAACATGATCGCCGACAGGACGACGCTGCGCAGATCCTCGCGGGTGGCAAGGTCGGACATCTCGAAGACGGTGAAATCAGCATCCAAGTCGATGCTCGCCTGGCCTGTAAAGAAGGCACCATAGCTGCCACCCGCCATATAAGGCGCAATCGAGACCGCGAGATTTTCCGCAATCGGGTTGGCGGTGGCGACGAGCGCGCGGGCAATGCCGTCGATCGAGCCCTTGGTGCCTCCCTCGCTCCAGACCTTCATGACAGCGGAATCGACAAAGCCGCGTTCGGCATCGCTCAAAGTCTCGCTGTGCCGCGCCATCTGGCCAATAATGGCTTTCACCATCCCGAAACAGTCGAGACGATAATCTTCATTTTGTTCGGCACGCTCCGCATCGATCATCGAAAAGGGGTTGAGACAGAAACCCGACGCAAGCGTGAACTCGACAAAGCGGCCGCCCTGCAGTTTGACCGAATGTTCAAAGCTGCGGCCATCGTCGATGACCACAACCTGTGCGCCTGCGCCTCGGAGTGCTGCGCACATTTCCTGAAGGAGCACCGATTTGCCCGAACCCGATTTGCCGCAGATCGCGATATTGTGGTTGCCCGCCTCATTTTCGAAGGGCGACCAAAAAAAGGGTTGGCCGCGCCGTCCGACAAACAGCAGATGGGGGAGTGGCCCACCCAGATATTCGCCCTGCATCGGTGCGATATTGGCGGCCGTCGTCGACAACAAGGTCTTCATGCGTTTCAACCTTTCCATGTCCTTGGCGAGCCCGTCGGCGAGCGTCAGGGGCATTGCGGCGAGCAACCCTTGAATTTGCAGGAAGCGCTCGTCGATGAGGTCCCAGCCTGCGGCCTTGTAGATCGACTTGATCGCGCGTTCGTTGCGGTCACCATCGCCGAGCGGCGAATAAGCGGTGACCCCGTAAAACACCTTGGCGAGCTTGCGGCCTTCCTGCAGCTCGGCCTGTACATGCTGCCATTCGGCAGACTGCTCGGCGATCTTGGGCAAGAAACGAGCGCTTTTGGTTCCGGCAAGGCTTGTCGTCCTCATGAACTTGTACCCCGCCCGGGCCGCCGCTGCTTCCTGCGAAGGGTAAATGAGGCAGAGCATGGTCGCGGTCGGGCAGGGGAAGCGGAGCTTGTCGGTGAAAAGATCGCCTATCAGCCGCGAACATTCCCAAGGTGCCCAGCGTAGCGGCATGTTGCGCACGCCATAATGGCGGATATCGAAGCAATCAGGATAGACGGTGCCGATTTCGGGGACGCCCTCATTCTCCTCGCCGGTCGCACGGAAACGCTCGGTCCTGAGCAGCATCCGGTCTTCTTCGACCAGAAGCTCGATATCGCGGCGCAAGGCTTGCGCTGCAATCGGGTCGAGCGGATTATAGGGGCAGGCATCGTCCTGTGGTGCTGTCGTCGGCGAAGTCAGATCATCGATCAGCGCGATCAAGGCCTGCGGTTCAATTTCCTGGACGCCCAGGTTCAACGAGCGCAGCATCGCCATCAGCCCTTCACGACACTGGACCAGTTCTTCGTTGCTGATATCCGCTTGTGAAGGAACGCCCAAGGAGAGGAACAGCTGATGGTGGCGCGTATGGAAGGGCGCGTCCCTGGATCCCGAATTCCAGACAAGGTCATACATCCGGTTGGCGCGGTGCCGCGCGATCGCTTCATAGACGCCGCCTTGCGCATAACGCGGTGCAAACCAGGGAGCGACGATGCGGCTGATCCGGGGGCTCGCATGGTGCAATATCTGCAGACAGGCTCCTGGCGGCAGGCCTTCGGAGAAAAACTGCCCCAATATCTCGGCGGTCCGCTCATCGGCACCGATCAGCGGTGTGACGCCGAGAACAAAGCCCTTCGAGCGCGCGTTGAGATAGAGTCGGCTGCGCGCATCGAAGACGCGGTAAGGCAGCCAGTCGGAGAGCATTTCGAGAAGCAAGCCGCCGCGTGGCGGCTCAACCTCTTCGGCGTCACCCAAAAGACCTTCCAAAATCCGCGATTTTAGCGAAGTGAAGCCCATTGTCATTATTCGGGCTCCTTCGGCGTCTTGGCGGCGTCTATGGCCTCGGCACTCGGAAAGACGGGCGCGTCTTGTGTTTCAGGGTGTCGAGGGGTCCGAACATGCGGGAGGGGGGCTGACATGTCGAACCCCTCGACCGCCGGTGCAGAGGCACCGGCAACAGCCTCGCGCGCCGTGGAGGGGAGAGCCAGCGGCGAGGCTATGACAAAGGGATCATCGGAAATTGGGTTATCGGCGGTTTCGGCTGTGCCATCTTCGGTATGCGGCGACGCTGTTTCGGGCCGCTGCTGCGCTGCCTTCATTGCGCGCGCGACCGAACGGACAAAACCGCTTGCACCATTGTCCGATTTCCGTCGCAGCCGTGCGGTCCAATCGGGCTGTTCCGCGATCGCCCAGGCGACAGATTCCTCGTGAAGGATGCCGGTGTCATCGACATGGGCGGGAAAGACGATCCGTATCGTGCGTTCGCGGCTGCGTCCGGTATCGCCGCCCGCTACGCCAGCGCGCGGCGTGGGGTGCGTTCGGGGATAGCCCTTTGCGAGCATCGCGGTTGCATCGGCGTCGATCCGGCTTGCAGGCAAGCAGTCTGCAGATGTGCTTTTGCCCTTGGCACGGCATTCAAAGTCGCCTGCGATATTGGTCGCAAAGGTGGCACAGCCGCTGGTTGTAAAGAGAAGCGGGGCAGAAAGGAGCATAAGAGAAAGGCTACGCATCGCGATCATCCTTTGGATTTGGTGGGTGAGTTTGCGAGAAAGGCTTTGAGTTCGGGTCCCGCGCGGTAGCCTTCGAGCACTGCGCCATCGGAAGGCCGCACAATGACCGGTGTGCCGCCAAAGCCATGCGCCTTGGCAAAGCCTTCATTGGTATCGAGCCCTTTGGTGTCGCAGGCTTTGGAAGGACCGAGCGTTTCACCGGCATAGGCTTTGCGCAGTGCTGCTGACGGATTGTCAGCACAGATCACAGCTTCTGCGATTCTACGGCTTTCTTTGGCTAGGATCGAGATCGGGCGCTCTTCAACACGCGCGCCGATTGCGATGAGCTCGCTTTCGAGCTTCTTGCAATAGCTGCAGTTGAAATCCGAAAAGACGATTGCCTTGGGCCCGTTTGCAGGCCCCCAATGTATCGCACCTTTGGGATCGAGCCCGGTAAGCGGTACCTTCTTGGGCACCGTGGGCTGTTGGGGCAGGCCAGCATTTTCGCCATCGGTGCGGCGCGCAGCCCCTGCCGCCAGCAGGTCGGGATTGAGCGCAAGCAGCCGCGCGGCGGTCAGATCCTGCCGCGCTTCCATGTCGTAGACGCGGCCGATCACCAGATATTTGGCCTTGGTATCGACATAGAATAGCGTGGTTTTGGAGGCGACTTCGCACAGCCCTGCTAGGCCTTTGCAATCAATCGCGTCAATCGGTGTCTTGGGAAGCCGCAGCTTCAATGCCTCGCGTACCTTGGCGATATCGGGCGCGGTGATTGCAGCACTGCCATAGTGTGCGACACTCCAGCCCGTGGCGGCGGACAGCGCGACAAGCGCAAGACCGAGCCCGCCTGCCTTCAGCCAGAAGCGGGATGTTTTGGTTGGTTGGCTCATTGGCTGTTCCTCACATAAACGCCGTCGAGAAAGACGATGTCGACGGTGATGCCGGTGGGCATTTCGACGACGGGTTGATATTGTTCGGCGCGCTCGATGAGATATTTGCTCACCGTATCGGCGGCATCGCCTGCACCCTGGCCTAGCCCGCCACCCAAAATGTCGCCGGGGGACAGCTTTGAGCGGTTGCCGTCGCTGTCGGTGGTGGTGCCTGTGAAGACGCTGTTGGCATTGGCCGAAAAGCCGCGCCCGAACCCGCCGATGATCCCGGCGAGCAGCGCTTGGGAAACCAGGCTGCCTTCGCGGCTGACGACACGGCCGCGCACACCCGATTTACCGGCAAAGCTGATAAAGCCCTTGACCTCTGAGACTGCGACCCGGCCTCCAGGCTGATCACAGGTCATTTTCGCAAGTTTAACATAGACCTTTTCCGAAGAGAGATCGCCGCGCGCCGAGCCATTGACTACACAGCCGGTGAGCCTTGTCGTCAGCACCCTGCCATTTTGCACGACCGAACGGGCAGGACCTGTAATCCTCAAGACCACCGGCAACGGATCGGTCTGGCTCGAGACACCCGCCGAGGCATCGACACCAACGATCACCGTTGCAGGCGCATAGCTGTTGGGCGGCAGATAGTCGGGGGAATCTTCAACAAGAAGTGGAGGCAGATCGGGCCGCGCGGCTTTGGGACCGCCTGCTGCCTTGTCACTGCCGAAGCTCAAAAGCTTGACCTCGCCCGGCGGCAACATGCCAGCATCGGGTCCGGCCAAGGATTGGCCGCCAGCACCCGTGCCACTGCCACCGCGCCCGCGGGCATCATATCCACCTGCCTGCGGTCCGTAAGCAGGGACCGGCGGGGGAGGGGGCGCTGCCGCTTGTGCGGCGAGTTGGCCTTTCAATTGCGCATTTTCGGCCGACACCGCATCGATCGCTGCTTGTCCGTCGATGCGCATTGCCTGATTTTCAGCCTTCAACGCTGCCATCTGTGCTTCAATATCAGCACGGGGGAGTGCTGCTTCTTTGAGTGCCTTTTGCTCGCGCGCAATCGCATCGAGCCGGTTGCCATAGCTCGCGACAAATTCCTTTTGTGACAGGTTGCGATTGACCAGCCCTGTCGTGTCGATTTCCTGCGCGGAGGCCGTGTTGCTGTCGGCAGCTTCATCATCCGATCCCAAGATGAACCAGCTTCCACCAGCAAGCAGAAGGGCTCCGACGCTTGCCAGAAGCAATTGCTGGCGTTTGGCCGTCCGGGCATTGAGCGTCGCCAGCGACAAAGGCGGCTTGTCGGCATTTGGTGTTGCGGTGCCAGTTTCAGTCATGATCATAGTCTCCGTTGGCTCCGACGATCAGCGCCGTAGTGCTCGCACCTGGCGCAAGGCTCGGCTCACCAATGCTGATCGCGAGTGTGTCCTTGGGCGCGAGATCGCGTTCGGCGAGCGGCAGCGGCTTTTTGCCGCGATTGGTGAGGCGCAGGACTTTTCCAAGAAGTGACGCTCCGCGATATTCAGCGATCAGCTGGATTTCGAGATTGCCGACGCGGGCCGCAGGGCTCGCCGACTGGCGGATTTCGAAACCGTCGATGGTCTTGTCGGTCGCCATCGCCTGGATCAGACGCACTGCGCTTTGGTCGGGCCGCGTCTGATTTTCCCAATTGGCGGCATCGCTTTTGGCGAGCGCCGGGTTGCTGATGAACAGCTGCTGGGCTTCGATCATCTCTGCCTTGCAGGCAAATTTGTAGACGAAGCCCTTTTTGGTCGTGGCAAAGAAGCTGATTGAGCCCGCTGCATAAGTTACGGGAACCGAGATATAGATGTCGCCGCGCACCGGCTCGTTGGTCACTGCAAAATCATTATAGGGCGTGCCGCTCGAGATTTTGGAAACACTCGCAAACTGGTCGCCGACGAGCGCGATGCGGCTAAGCTCCTGCTTCGACACAACGCATTCGATGCGCGCATTGTCGGCGGCCTGCTTATACTGGTCAGCAAATGCTGGACTGGGCAGCAGGCTGGCTGTGGCCATGAAGGTGCAAATGGCGGCTTTATTCCGCATCTATGTTCTCCTCTGGATTGTTTTCGGTGTTGATCTGGGTGAAGCCTGCGAGCCCGAGGCGCAGGCCCTGGTAGCTCCAGTCGAAACGGAAGCGGCGCTCGTCGCTTGCAATAACCTGTGCTCCAACAAAGGTTTTGAGGTTGCCGTGCACTTCCGAGGTCAATTTATGCGGATTGACCGAGAGCCCCTTGATGACAAAGGCTTGGGTGACGTCCGAGCCGCGCTGCTCCTCGACGATCCGCAGCAATTCGGCCTTCAACCTGCCATGATGGGCAGGAGAGGCGAGCTCCAATATCTGCGTCATCCAATAGTCGAGCCCTTCGGGGCTGCGGTTGAGCAGCATCAGTGATGCATCGCGCGTCACCAGTTCTAGATAGTCGGCGCTCACCCCGGTCTTGGATATGCTCAAGGGCTTGGAAACCGTCGGCACCAATATGACCTCACGGTCGCGGGTGGCGGCCAGGCCGCCGGTGACAACCAGTGCCAAGCCCAGCGCGACGCTCGTCAGCGCAAGCAGGTTTCTCTGGCGAAGGAGCGACTGGCTGCGCTCGTGCGAAATATGGGTCAGCATGATAGTTCCCTCACCCGGCCAGAAGCCGGCAATGGGAGGGCGGCGTTGCGACAAGACCGGTAAACCCCGAAGGCAGATACCAATAAGCGGCATGGAGTACCCATGAACTGGCACGCCCTGCTTTTGCCTTCCGCAAGGTGAACCAGGCTCCGGCTGACACGATAATGCCGATGAAGATATGCTGGCTGAGGATTCCCCAGGTGAAGGGGATGATGATCCCGGCAAACTCGTCGAGCGTCCAGAAGCCGATAAGCTCCGGATCATCGAGCCGCTTGGGAACAAGATATCTGTCCGTCATGACGCCACCCTCCTTTCGCGTACCGCTCAGATGACCGCGGTGATGGTCGAGGTGACGATCGGCACACCGGTGCCAACACCAATGCCGACGGCAACGGGCACAGCGATCTGGCTCAGCGTGAAGCGACCCGAGGCAAGACCGATGAGGCCGCCTGCAAGGCTCAGCACGGTGATGATCTTGCCGCCCGAACCTTCGAGAAAGTCGGTGAACTTGGTGAGCGCCGGAGTGAAGGTCGTGTCGGCACCGGCATAAGCCGCCGTTGCCGCAAGGGCTGCGACCGCAATCGGCAGCGCCAGGCCCGTCATTTTGCCGAGGCGGGGTTTGAGGGACATTGTGGTCATTGATGCATTCTCCATCGAGAGGGTGGGCAGCGATATCGTTCGCTGTCTGTTCTCAATGGCGCGCTAGGAGAGCGATAGGAAAGCGGAATGCGCTCGGAGTGATCGATGGGGAGCTCGTTTTCCGGAAGTGCGGCAAACGCCGACTGGAGAAGCGCCAAAAGCCGTCAATCAGGCGTCAACAAGAGACCGGAGAATCGGCCATTACGGGGAGGGGATTTGGCCACTCGCCCGAATCGTCTCAAAATAGGAAATCCTATATGTTCTGCTAATGTTCTTTCTGCTTTCCTACAGCACGAGTCTCGCCATATTGATTCGAATCGATAGCTTTAACCAAGAAAGGACATTCATCCATGCAGATGGAAATAGCCGAGCGACCCGGCGTCGATCCGGTGCTGGCGCGAACGTTGGCAAAAGCCATCGATGGATCATCCAAGCCCCGCCGCACTATTGCGCGGGAGACAGGTCTTCACAAGGATGCGCTATTGGGCGTCATCCGTGGTACCAGGGCAGTCACGACCGATGAAGCGCTTCGACTGTTTAGTGCTTCTGGCGTGCCACCCAAAGGTATATTGGCGCTGGCGCTTGCTGGCCACGAAGACTTGGCTTCCGAATGGATGCACCAGGACATAGGGCGGTTTTGGGACGAGCTGTTCCGGGCGCTGCCCACAACGCTGGCGGAGGCGTTGGGTGAAGATCTGCAGGAAATCCGGCCCCGCTGGGCTGTCGGCACGTCGCGGCTCGTAGCTAAATTGCTCGCTGAGCATGTGCGTGATGTCATTAGCCGAGAATTTTCAATGCGTTAGATGGGTATTTATCATGAAAATAGACCAAGTCTCTTGCCAAAGTGTGACCCGTGGTTTCGCTGATAGTTCAGAACCGAATCCGTCCCGCCTCATCCGCCTCCCTGAGGTCATGAAGCGCGTTGGGTTGAGTCGTTCGGCGATATATAAGCGGATGGCGGAAGGAAGTTTTCCTCGATCAAGATCACTGAGTCCGAAATGTGCTGTTTGGGTGCAAGCAGAGATTGATATTTGGATAGCTGAAATCTCAAATATTGGCGTAGATCCAAATACAAATAAAATTTAATAATTATCGTTCCAATATAAAATGACAATAGTATATACAATGATAACAATGGCATATCATTATAATATAGATAAATCACATTTAGTTTTTATAGACAGATTGCTACGCAATTATTCCGCAAGACCTTGATGGTGAATACCTAGCGCGCTCGACGATCGCGTGTCCGAAATGCACGCCCTAGGCGGCGTGGACAAATTTGAGCCAGTATCTGGCGGCGGCGATATGAACCATGCTTAGGAAGCTTTCGGCGAGTTGATCGTAGCGGGTTGCGATGGCGCGGTTGATTTTCAGGCGTCCGAAGAAGCGTTCGATGTGATTACGTTCCCTGTAGAGTGCCCGGTCATGTTCGATCTTGATCCGGCGGTTTGAACGGCCCGGGATGACGGCCTGGATGTTACGATGCGCAAGATCGGTTCGGATGGCATCGGCATCATATCCCTTGTCCGCCAGTAGCGCCTTTGGTGCCCGCTCCGGCAGGGCGATCAACGTGTCATAGGCCTTGCAATCGGCTGCTTCGCCGACCGTCAGGTGGAAGGCGACCGGTCGTCCTCTGGCATCTGCCAGACAGTGAAGCTTACTGGTGAACCCGCCCCGCGAGCGGCCAAGAGCGCGTCGATGAGCCCCCCTTTTCCGCCCGCTGCCGAGACGTGGGCGCGAACGGTGGTGCTGTCGATGCTGTAGTGGCCGCTGTCCGCCATGATCTCGGCCAGGGTGACCGACACGGCCTCCCAGACCCCGGCCTCGCTCCAACGCCGAAAGCGCCGGTAGATCGTGTTCCAGTTGCCATATTTGGGCGGCACATCGCGCCACGGCGTGCCGCAGCGAAGCCGCCAGAGAATGCCGTTGATGATGGACCGGTTCTCTTCGAGCGGCCGCCCAGCCCCTCGATTTGCACCGTCAATCGGCAGCAAGTCCCTCAAAACGCGCCATTCCGCTTCGCTCAGATCGCCCCGGCTCAACCCTGCCTCCAAAAGGAAGCCTTGAATCAACCACCGAGTCTCGCGTCAACCAATTTGTCCACGCCGCCTAGGAGCCTTTTTGCTTTCGACTCTGAAGTGAACATAAGGCGCTTGTATAGACGTCGCATGGTACCTAAATAAAGCTTTAGTTTCGCTGGTTAAATCGCTTTTTTAACATATGACTTTGTTCGAACAAATCCAAGTCGTGAACTTCTGAAACAGTTGCAACTCGTCGTATAGCTATTTTGTTTCCTATACTTTTCTGCTAGATGCGACACCTCAAGAAGAGATTCGGGGTCGAACATCCGTGCGGTTGGAAAATGAAGACACAGGACCTGCAAGTCCTGCGCAGGGGAGTATTGCCTCTACGCAAGCTTTTTTACATCCGTCACTTGCCTGTTTCATACTGTTGGCCAAGTTTTTGGGAACACCTGCTGATCCTGAGCAGATTGCGCATGATCGCGGGCGGGGAGATGATCCCTATAGTCTTGAAGACCTGTCGCGGATTGCCAGGAAACTGGGACTGATAGCGAGGCTCAGAAATGCCAATGTTGAAGAACTGCGCAAGGTCCCGCTGCCTGCGCTGATGGATAGCACTGACGGCAATGCGGCCATCCTGCTCAAGATCGAGGAAGACAGCATCAATCCGCGCTATCTCATCCAGCGCGGCGATGCCGAGCGGCCCGAGGTGTGGAGCGCTGCGCAGCTGGAGGAGCGTTTTGCTCGCCGCCTGCTGCTGCTCACCAGTCGCGAAGCGATGGCAGGCGAGAAGCGACCCTTTGACATCAGCTGGTTCATTCCGGCGCTGGTTAAATATCGCAAACCCTTACGCGATGTTCTGATCGCGTCTTTCTTCCTGCAACTAATGGGTTTGGTTTCCCCGATCTTCTTCCAACTGGTGATCGACAAGGTACTGGTGCACCAGTCGCTTACCACATTGGACGTATTGGCCTTCGGCCTAGCAGTGGTGCTAATATTTGAAACAGCCATGTCGGGTTTGAGGAACTGGTTGTTTGCCCACACTACCAACCGGGTCGACAGTGAACTTAGTAGCCGGATGTTCCGACACTTGCTGAACCTACCGCTCAGCTATTTCGAAGCCCGCCGTGTAGGCGACAGCGTGGCCAGGGTGCGTGAGCTGGAGAGAATACGAGAGTTCCTGACTTCCAATGCGGTGACTGTCGTGATCGATCTGTTTTTCACCATCGTGTTCTTTGCGGTAATGTTCATGTATTCGCCGTTGTTGACGCTGGTCGTGCTGCTCTCGATCCCGCTTTATGTGGCAATCTCGCTGTTCATCTCACCGCCCTTGCGCGACATGCTCGAAGAGAAGTTCCGCCGGGGGGCGGAGAACCAGTCCTTCCTGGTTGAAAGCGTCACCGGAATCGGCACCTTGAAAGCGATGGCGGTCGAGCCACAGATGCGCGACCGGTGGGAGAAGCTGTTTTCCGGCTATACCAATATCGGCTTCGATGTAGCCAAGCTTGCCAATACCGGCAGCCATCTCATCCAGCTGGTCTCAAAGCTGACCACGGTTGCCATCCTCTACTTTGGTGCAAAATCGGTGATTGCAGGTGACCTCAGCGTGGGCAGCCTAGTTGCCTTCAACATGCTCGCGGGCCGCGTGTCGGCACCGATCCTGCGCCTGTCGCAACTGTGGCAGGATTTTCAGCAGGTGCGGATATCAGTGGACCGTTTGGGCGACGTACTTAACGCGCCTGCCGAGCCTGAATACAATCCAAGTCGTGCAAGCCTGCCGCCGATTGCAGGCGCGGTGGAGTTTGACAAGGTCCGCTTTCGCTATCGCCCCGATGCCCCCGAGGCACTGCGCGGAATATCCCTGCAGATCGAAGGCGGCGAGATGCTCGGCATTGTCGGGCCATCGGGTTCAGGCAAATCCACACTGACCAAACTGGTCCAGCGGCTCTATGTTCCCGAGCAGGGCCGTGTGCTGGTTGATGGTGTCGACCTGTCGCTCGTTGATCCGGCTTGGCTGCGTAGACAGATCGGCGTGGTCTTGCAGGAAAATATATTGTTCAACCGCACGGTGCGCGAGAATATCGCGCTCGGCGATCCAACACGACCGATGGAAGCGGTGATCGCGGCTGCGCAATTGGCAGGCGCGCATGAGTTCATCCTGCAGCTGACGCATGGCTATGACACGGTGATTGACGAGCGCGGAGGCAATCTTTCGGGCGGACAGCGCCAACGCATGGCGATTGCCCGCGCACTCATCAACGATCCGCGCATCCTGATCCTTGATGAAGCCACCAGTGCGCTCGATGCCGAGAGCGAGGAAATCATCCAGAACAACCTTGCGAGCATTGCGCAGGGCCGCACAGTCATAATCATCGCGCACCGTTTGTCCGCAGTCCGCCAATGTAACCGCATCATTACGGTTGAAGGCGGAGAGGTGACTGAGATGGGGAGCCATGAAGAGCTTATCAAGGCCGGTGGCCGTTATGCGCAGCTTTATGCCAAGCAGATGGGAACTAAGCTATGAGCTTTGCTGACCGTTTTCCTGCTTTGGCGCATCATTGGGCGGTCCTTAAGACCAGCTGGAAACAGCAGGACGAGCGCGAGGCCATTGCCAAACCGCGCAGTGACCATGAGTTTTTGCCCGCAGCGCTGGAGATCATGGAGAAACCGCCAAGCCCCGGTTTGCGATATCTGATGCTCGCCCTGTGTGCGCTATTTGCCATCACGCTGATCTGGTCTTTTGTCGGCAAGGTCGATGTGGTGGCAACGGCCAGTGGCAAGGTGATCCCCAGCGGCAATGTGAAGGTGATTCAGCCAATCGAGATCGGCTATGTCCGCGCGATCCATGTGAAGAATGGGCAGCGCGTTGAGACGGGACAGCTGTTGGTTGAGCTTGATCCGACTTTGGCGGGCGCGGAAGCGGAGCAGGCAGAACAAAGCCTGCTATCGGCAGAGGTGATCGCTGCACGCAACGCTGCACTGCTCACGCATCTGCAAGGGCGCCCCGCGCGCTTTGTGGCACCAGCAGGAACGCCTGCAGAAATCGCCGAGACGCAGGCGAACTATGTGCGTACGGCGATTGCCGAATATGAGGGCGAGAAGGTAAGCCTTCAGCAGCAACGTGCGCAGCAACAGGCACAGCTTGCCGGTGCCGAAGCGGAGATATCCAAACTCACCCAGACCCTTCCTTTGGTCGAGAAGCAGCTCGAGGCTCGAAAGGAACTGGCTGACAAGGGCTACTTCTCCAAAATCCGCCTGCTCGAATATGAACAGCTCCGTCTTGAGCATATCCAGAATATCGAAGTGCAACGCGCCAAAGCGGCGGAAGCCCGCGCAGCGATCGGCAATATCGATGGGCAGCTGGCTCGTCTCAAAGGCAACTTCGGTAAAGGGGCAGTCACCGAGATGGCGGAAGCGCTGGAGAAGTCGGGACTGTCGCGTCAAGAGGTCACCAAATCACAAAGGCGCAAGGCGTTTTATGAGCTGCGCGCTCCAGTCTCCGGCACCGTTCAACAATTGGCGATCTCTACTATCGGAGGCGTGGTGCAGCCTGCGCAGGCACTGATGATTATCGTGCCTGACAGTGCAACCGCAGTCGTTGAGGCCAATATCCTCAACAAGGATATCGGGTTCGTCCACGAAGGCCAGCCTGTGCGGATCAAGCTGGAGGCGTACAATTTTACCGATTATGGTATCATTCCTGGTGTGGTTGAAAGCATCAGTCGCGATGCCATCGATTTGAGCCAGCCCGGACAGCAAATGGCCAAGGATCCCAATGGGCGCCCGATCCAGCAGGGACTGGTCTATGCCACCCGCATCCGCCTCCTCCAGCCCAGTATCCGCGTACGCGGGCAAGACCAGCTCATCGGTCCGGGACTTGCCGTTCAGGCGGAAATAAAGACCGGTGAACGACGCATTATTGACTATTTGCTATCACCAATGGTGCAAACTTTTGATGAAGCGGGACGTGAACGCTGAAAATAGATTGAAACTAAATATTCACTGTAAATTATACTTGACGAGCAAGTATCGCTCGCTAGCTTTGAGCACAGATGGTGGCGGATTGGATTCTGCTTTTTGGAGGCGCAATGAGTTTTTCTATATTTTGCGTAGTTCCTGATGAAAAACGTCACTTTTGGGTCACGAAGTTCGAAAATACGGCCTTTTTGTCCGTACTTGATTGGAATTATCATTCCGTAGTCAGTAATCGATATTCTCAGTCGCAGTACATTGCTGCAACCAATCGCGAAATTTTCTGTGAAAGGATGAACGCATGATCACGCGCAGGATTTTTGGCGGGCTGTTGCTGGGCGGGATGGCCTTGGTGGTTTCGGGGTGCGACGCGCTTGTCCGCCCTTCGACGGAGGCGCGCTATCGCCTGACTGTAGAAGTTGAAACGCCCCAAGGAATCAATTCCGGATCGAGCGTCATCCAATTGCGAGCAGTCAGTAACCCCGAATGGATGCGGCAATCGTCTGGGCGTACTGGAGGGATATCTTTCAAGGGCGAGGCAGTTGCTGTAGATCTTGGCAAAGGAAAAACGCTTTTTGCTTTGCTACGTGGGGAGACCAATGACGTCACCCCTTTCACATTCCTGCGGGTGGCCCAAGCTGTCGACATGGCTGACTATGGCGACGCCCGAGCGATGCTGGAACGGATGGGGCGCGGGCGCGACGTCAGAATATTGCCGCCGAAAATGGAAACAGGCTGCGCCGATGCCTTGAATTGCAGCATTAGCGCATACCCTCTCCTCGTTACCTTCAAGGATATCAAGGACCCGACAAGCGTGGAGCGGGTTGATCCCGACAATCTCGAAGCCAGTTTTGGCAAGGGCTATCGGCTGAAGGTCATCACCGTGCAGGTCACCGATGAAGAGGTGACGACAGGGATTGAGAAGCGGTTGGGGTGGCTAAAGAGCATCGGGCTGGAACGCGGAACTCTTAAGTCTAATCCGCCAAAGTACCTGGATGAAGTCACTGATCCTATTCAGTTAGTCGGACCGAATAGTTTTTCAACGGAGTTGTTTAAATGACATTGAGTCGTGATTTATTCCTCTCGATCCTTGCTATGGATGCGTACAATCGCGATTACGGCTTCGGTGTCAAAGTGGATGGTACCCAAATTGGCAACGCGCGGATTCGGTCTCGCGACGGACTAGGTATAACTGCTGATCAATATGCAAGCTGGCAAGCAACCGGCTTTTACGCGATCGCTTATGATGTTTCCGATGCGGAGATAGACGGCCTCTCGGGAACGGTGATTTCCTATCGGGGGTCGGATTATCAGGATACCAACGGCATCAGCCCCTTTTCGCGAGATATTTGGCAGGGGTGGAGCAACGGGGCAGGCTTTCCTTACGGGGGGCAACCCCGGTTGGCGCTAGATTTCTATTCCGCCGTTACCGGTAAATCTCCGTATAATACCCCGGGAAATTATACTATTACAGGCCACAGTCTCGGTGGCAGTTTGGCTGGTTTCGTATCCGCGCTATCTGGCAATAGAGCGCTACTATTTGACCATGTTCCATTCGGTATTGCCGCATATGTGCAGGCACACGGCGTCAATGTTCCTCTCTCGCTCGTGCAGACCGGGCTGCCGGATGCTTACCATGTTCTAGGAGAAGTTGCGATAGGGACTCGATTGGGTGGTCTGCCGTTTGCCGCCTCACTGCCATTGAACGCCATTGTCCCGTTTGTCCCCGCTTTGGCAGGTGGCACAGTAGCAACTGGAACAGCTGCGCTTGAGTTGGCGGTCGACAACCAAGTTTTAACGACGGGTTTGTCTCCAATCGCATCATTGGCAAACACTATCCAACTCCATTCCCAAGCGTTACTGGTTACTTTGCTATGGGCTCGCGACAACGCCAATGTAAACTGGCAATACGCTGCGGCCTCGCTGATACCTGCCTATTTTTCTGAAGCCGTGGCCAATTCGATACCCGAAGCGGCGGGGTATAAGGGCGAAATAACTTCGTCTGGATATGTATTACAATCTGCCATTGCCTATTCGGCGATAGATGAAGGCGAACGCCCGTTCGGCGACGTCGGCATCCGCGCAATGTTTGACGATGCAGCGGATTTCGGATCGGTACTGCGATATAATTTGATGCCAACTTGGGCAGGCGATAGCCTCAACGATTCCATCGGACGTATCATTGTTGAATTTGCCGGGTTGATGGCGGTGCGCGATGTAGAAGCGCTTGGCGATGGCGCGCCAACAGCCAATGCAGCAGCTCTCGAAGGGATATTGTCGCTTGATGGAAGTGGAACCGAAGGTGTCCCGGATGCGTTGCGTATCAGTTTCAGTGATACTTTATGGTCGCTTTCAGGCCGCACCTTGGCCACTCCGTTGCATGAATCCCGCGAGCGGACCGGCCTTGTCGATGCGACCATCAATGCGGTAAGTGCTAGTGTTGACCTCGACATGATTAGTCGATGGTACAGTGATGAAGTGGGGGGGAACCTGCTTCACGATATCGACGAGATTGTCTTCGCCTTCTCAACCTCACCCAATTTCGCTGCTTCATCTTCTAATACGCTCTCAATGTTCGTGACTGGTGACGCTAGCGTTTCGACAACGCTGGGTAATTCCAACAATTTTGTTGTAAGTGGGGCTGGTTCTGACGCGATCGATGGCGGGACAGGAACGGATATTATAGTCGCCGGTGATGGTGTCGATGTGCTGCGCGGTGGCAGCGGTGATGATTGGTTGGCCGGAGGAGAAGGCGGCGACATCCTAGAAGGGGGAGATAACAACGATTATCTTAGCGGTGGCTATGGTGCCGACAATGTGGACGGCGGCGATGGCGATGACGAACTTGTCGCCAATTTCGACAATGAAGTGGATGAACTTGACGGCGGTTCGGGCACAGACACAGTTGTTTTTGCTTATGATCAGGGGGATTCAACGATCCGCCTGACGGCAAACGCGCAGTCAATCCCAGGCGTGACAGGGCCAAATGACGGCTTCGGGCTGGAGATTGTCGGTGCACTCAATGCAAACGGATCGGCAGGTAATTTTGGCGGTGACCAGCTGATTTCGCTTGAACTGGCCGCTGTGCAGGCAGGCACAGGCGAGGATACGTTGCGGATTGAGCAGGATATCAATGCAGCGGTCATCGACTATATCGATCTCGGTCGCCAGACGTCGGGAGCTTACGATCATATTAATCTCTCCAACTGGCAGCAGAATCTGTTGGTCGATCTATCGAGCGATTTCGTCAGCTTGTCCGGTGCGGGTGGCAACGCCTTAACTATCGAAGTGCGTGGCGCAGAGGCTGTGACTGGCGGGGATGGCGATGATATTCTCGTTGGGAATGGAGTGGCCAACCGATTAGTTGGCGGCCTTGGTGACGATTCTATCGACGGTGATGACGGACGCGACATTCTGGTCGGCGGACTTGGCAACGATACACTTACCGGCGGACAGGGGAACGACCGAATCGATTCCGCTGAAGATGAGCCGAATAATAGCGGATCGATCGACAATGTTTTCGGTGGCGAAGGTGCTGATCGCTTCTTTGTCAATGGTGGCGATATCATAAACGATATCGACGGTGACGACATACTTGTATCCTTTTCAGATCTGGTCCTTCAAGGCGGCGAACGCGAGGAAGGCGAAACGATCTATGTCGGTCGTGCCGGCGAAGAGTATGAACTTTTGGGATCGGATCTGAAAGTTACGCTTACCGCAGGTGCCTCCGCGGGAACCAGCATCACCATTTCAAATTTCACCAATGGCTATGCAGGTATTTCACTGACCGAGGCCAGCGACGAAGATGATCCGCGACGTAATCGTGATCGCAACAATCCCGGGCGTCATTTTCCCAACAGTTTTAGCAATCGAGATCCTCTGGTTCTCGATCTTGATGGCAACGGCGTTTCGATGTCTTCGCTCACTGGATCCAATGTCTTCTTCGATCTCGATGGCGACGGTTTTGCAGAACGCACCGGCTGGGTAGGTGCAGGTGAAGGCTTCCTTGCAATTGATTCAAATAACAATGGGGTGGTCGACAATGGTCTGGAGTTGTTCGGTAGCGCAACCCGGAATGGCTTCGAAGCACTCGCCGAATACGACGGCAATGATGACGGGCGCATCGACTCGGCAGATGCAGTCTGGGACCGATTGATCGTCTGGCGCGACGCAAATCGTAACGGGATTAGCGAAGCGACCGAATTGACACAAATAGATCAGAACGACGTGTTTTCGATCGGGCTGCAATTTAGGGTGCCGCGCAGTTCGGAACAACGCAGAGCTGGAAACACTCTTCTTGGCATTGGTTCGTTCTCAGAAGCGGGTGGATTTGAAGCGGAAGCAGTTGCTGTTGCTTTTAGAAACGATCAAACAAATACGCGTTTTGTCCTGCCCGACAATTTCACTTACGATGACGAGGTTTTGTCACTTCCGAATCTGAAGGGATATGGCGACCTACCCGACCTGTGGGTTGCGATGACGCTCGACCCCATTCTCAAGCAGATGGTTCAGGACTTCGTCACTGGATCTTATGAAGACATTTCTGACTTTGTGGGGCGAGCTTATTCGATAAAAGCGCCCGATTATTATCGCTATGGCTTTTTGCAAACTGGCGAGACTACTCATCATTATGAGGCTAGCGCGTTTGAAAACATTCTGGCCAGATGGGCAGGCGTGCCAGTTTTGCAAGGTGAGTTAGATGAGTTTCAAATCGAACTTACTGCAGAACGCATAATTGGACGGTCCATTCTCAATGACCGGGGCGCTGGAAATCCAAACTTTCACGCCGCATTTGCATTAATGTCTCAAGATTTTGCAGCGCGTTTCGCCATCGGCTGGGCGAATGCGCTGCAGAATGGCAGTCGAGACAATCAGATTTCGCAAATAATTAGCGCGCTTAATGAAGCAACTAATGACGAGGAAGCGGAAAGCTTGGAGCTGCTGCTCGGGCAAATTTTGAATGGAGCGGCAGTCGACGCGATCACAGACCCATTCCTGCGGCGTTTCTCTATGCTGCAATATGAAGTTTCGACGAATTCTATTTTAGGCGACACTGCCGCGTTCATTGATGCGGAACTCGAGAGTTTTGAGTTTGACGCCCAAAATCCCAATAGCGGGTGGCTAGAATGGTATGCTGGGCGCTCCACAATACTCAACATTATTGATCCTGAAGGGTCATTACTGGACGTAAGACGCCGAGCTTACACAGGCAACAGAATGCTGGGAGTTTTTTTCAATCCGCAAAGCGGGATTGCAAATTTTGTTTCCGGCAACGGAATAGTTGTCGGCGATGCAGATGGTTTTGCGCGAGTTGATGTACTTTCAGGCGGCCAAGGAAATGACAACCTGCAGGGCGGGCGGGGCGACGATACATATGTTTTGGCCGATGGTTTTGGCCAGGACATTGTGATTGATAGTGCAGGGGCCAATGATGAAGTGGCGTTTCAAGGCACGCTCCGTTCTACGCTTGCTGTTTTAACTGTTGAAGGAGCAAGCGGACGCGATCTGCGCATCCGCTTTAAAGGACGAAATGAAACGGTACTCATCAAGGACTATCTCGATGCCAGCGGGAATCCGACTATGGAACGGATTACATTTCCCGACGGGCCATCGTGGAGCGGGAGGTTTATCCGTGATCTGGTGATGGCGCAGCGTGCGACGAGCGGCGACGATCGCATAAGAGGGACGTCGGCAGATGAGACGCTCATCGGTGGGGCTGGCAATGACATATTGAACGGAAGCTTAGCGGGGGGACTTGCTGAACGCTTCAATGATGCGGGTGATATATTTGATGGTGGCCTCGGCAACGACGGACTTAACGGCTCTTGGGGCGACGATGTCTATCGTTTCGCTCGTGGCGATGGCCATGACATAGTTTCTGACGTTGGCGGATTTGTAACGATCGAGTTGGGTCGCGGTATTTCGCCGACAGATATTTCAATCCGTGGAGCAGAGAACGGACAAGACCTGATTCTGCGGGTCAGCGGAGAAGATCAATCAATTATATTGCGTGGCGCTCTTGCGGGTGACTTTGGCAATGGCAGCATTCGGATCATCTATGCAGATGGCACGATTTGGACCGAAGCAGACGTTCGCACGAATGCGGTCGCAGGTACCGACGGAAATGATGCGCTTTTTGCATTCTTGAGCGGCTCGACGCTTGCAGGCGGCGAAGGCAATGATCGTTTGCGCGGCTATATTGGCGACGACATTCTGATTGGCGGACGAGGAAATGACCAGCTTGGAGATATTTTCGGGCGCGATGAGTTCCGATTCTCCCGAGGTGATGGCCATGACTTCGTTACTATCGGCGATCCACAAATATCGAATGTTTCTGCAAGTGAAACCAAGACCATCGCGTTTGACAATAGTGTTACCCTTGCTGATTTGAGTTTCGAGCAATCTGATGAGGGGCATGCGCTGGTCATACGCGTTACGGGCGAAGATCAATCGATTACAATCAGCGATTTTATGCTCAATATTGGCCGCTTGCGTCTCCGTTTCACCAATGGAGATGTCTTTAACGGCGCGCATTTGCTGGGATTTGCCTTAACACCGACTGAAGGCGATGACCGGTTCATTGGCTCAACCGCGAGCGAGACAATTCTTGGCGGCAACGGCAATGACGAACTGATCGGCGGCATGGGCAACGGCAATCACGGTGATGATACACTGGATGGCGGATCTGGGAATGACATATTGGTTGGTCGTTCCGGCACCGACATATTGATCGGCAGTACAGGCAACGACCTGCTGAGAGGTGGCGTTGGTGCTGACGCGCACCGCTTTGCGCGTGGCGATGGCCACGACATCATCGAATTTGCAGGTCTAGGGGACTACGTTGAATTTGCCAGCGGCATCACGCTATCTGATATCTTGGCTGAAGTCAGCGATGATGGCAGCGACTTGATCCTGAGAATTGCAGGAGAAGATCAATCGATCACGCTGCGCGATGTGATGTTCAACAGTTCCTACGGCGCAAACGAAATCCGCTTTGTAAATGAGCCTGCGACAACGATTGATGCATTCATCCTGTCAACACAGGTTTCGACTGCAGGCAATGATCATATCAATGGTTCATATCATGGCGGAATGCTGACGGGCGGTGATGGTAATGACATCATCGAAGGTGGTCATTCTGACGAGCTGATTGATGGCGGTAGTGGTGACGACATCTTGTCAGGCGGCGGCGGTACGAACATATTCCTGTTCGGACTGGGATCTGGAGCGGATATTCTTAAACGAGATTCGGCTTATATTTCGTCCCAAGATGCAATAGAATTTGGTGTTGGAGTCCTGCCTGAGCAGATTGAAATTTCAGCATCGGCTGATGGCAACACCATAATTCTGACTATTGTTGGCACAAGCGACAGCCTCACAATCGAACGAGGCCACCCAGTTTTAAGAACCGGAGAATTCCGTTTTGAGAATGATGTGGTTTGGACACCTCAGCAGCTTTTTGGTGCGCTGTTCGGAGCCACACCAGGCAACGACGTGCTTTTTGGATCGGCGCAAGGTGGGCTCCTAGAAGGCCTTGACGGAAATGATCTTCTCTCTGGTGGAACTGCGGCGCAGATATTTGTTGGCGGTCGCGGCGATGACCGCATGGAAGGAAATCAATCCTACACCGACGTCTATCGCTTTTCGCGCGGCGATGGACAGGATCTGATTGTCGACACGCAGAACCAGAATTTCACCGAAGACCCTGATTTTATTGAGGGCTCGAATATCATCGAGTTTGGCGAAGACATCGAACCTGATGATATCGCGATATTCAACTATTCTGATGGAACGACAATTCGCGGCAGTGTGATGATTATTGCAGGGTCCGATGATCGGATATATTTCGAATATGATCCTGACCAGTCTGAGCTTCCTGTATCCGAAGTGCGTTTCGCAAATGGGACCTCATGGACAAGTTCCGACCTCTTTGAACGAAGCGGGTCTGGCGTTCTGAACGGCTCGCTGCTCTCACCCGGTGAATTCAATAATGTCGTTGACACGCGTGGTGTGGTTTCTGCCATTACCGGTAGCGGTGGCAATGACGTTTACATATTCAATCAAGGATATGGCGAGTTGATCATTGATCAAAGCCAGATCGGTTCGTTTGTATCTGGAATTCCGCCCTATGGTTCGGTCCTGCGCCTCGGCGCAGGCATAAATCCCGATAACTTGGCGGTTTCGACTAACGAACAAGGCGACATGATTCTGTCGTTGAACGAACATGATCGTGTCGTTTTGCTTCGCGCACGAAGCGAAGCGCCGTTACCGTACCCGAGTGTCACGGAATCCTATTCTGGCGTAATGCGTTTCGAATTCGCCGATGGTTCGTCATGGGAATATGCCGATGCGATAAAGGAAATCTATCGCGGCAAAGCTGGGCAAACAACGCTTACAGGCGATCTGTTCGGTGGAACCTTTGACACGCGTGGCTTTGCAACAGAAATATTCAGCGTATCGCCGAGGGACACATTTGTGTTCAATCAAGGTTATGGTCACATCAGAATCAACATAGCCATTCCTGAAGATTTCGATTTTGGCGTCGAACTGGGCGAAAACCTTGTCAACCTTGGAGGCGGTCTATCGATGAGTACCGCCTCGTTGCGCACCACCGAAGCAGGCGATCTAATTATCGATTTCGGTGATGGCGATGTTTTGGAATTCGTCAACAGTATCGAAACTGACCCAAATTTCGCAGTCTTCAGGCATTTTGGCTATCTTGACGACGGATTTGAGCAGACGAGCTTTGCAACCTTGCTCGATATGGCCAACACTTCTGCCGTTACCGATGCGATGTCCAGCGATCCCGAAACAGTGGTTAAACTGCGGGGTGACCTCAACGATCAATATTTTGATCCAAAGGGCGCAGGGGACGTCATTGATGGCGGTGGAGGGTATGACGATATCTTTTATCAGCGCGGTTATGGAGAGCTTACAATTCATATCGCGCGCGATCTCGGTACTAATGACGATTACCGGCAAAACACGGTCTTTCTCAATTTCGTTGGCATTTCCTCCGAAGACGTTGAAATTCGAACGGGAGTTGAAAACGAGTTGATCGTCGACTTAGGTGATGGCGATGTCATTAGGCTGCAATTTACGCGCGATCCAGCGCTTGACCTCACAGATAGAACCTACTTCCTTCCTGCCTATGGAGATTTTCCGCTTTATTATGGCGGAGCTCTCTCCTTTTCGTTTGATGACGGAGCTACGCTGGACGGTCCGCAAATTCTGGCGCTGATCGATCAGAACGACACGCCGATATTCGGGTCTGGCGAATATTACGCAGAAGTTGCCGCGGTATCATCAGGCCTGCTGACTCTTGCTGGCGAGTTTGAATTCAGTGATGCGGATTTGGCCGACACGCATGGTATTTCTGTGGTAGATGTTGCCCTAACCGGGAATGCCAGTGGGCTACCCCCGGCGAGCGAGCTTGTTGACCTACTCGGCGGGCAGATCGCAACCGAAGCGGCAGGAGCGAACAACGGGGCTGCTCATTGGTTTTTTAGTGCTGAAAGTAGCTTATTCGACTATCTCGGTGACGGCGAAACGGTAACGCTGAATTACAGCTTGCAGATCGACGATGGCCGCCAAGGCCTTGTGATGCGCAATGTCGAAATCATGGTCACCGGCACTAATCAGACCCCAGGAATAATTGGCGGCGTATTTGGCGCGTCACTGTCACCCAATACGCCATTGATCGGCGCAAATGGCGAAATCCGCTTTACCGATGTTGATCAGGACCAAACGCACACGATCAACTTGCTTAGCGTTTCGGTTGATGGCGTAAGCAGCGGTCTTCCCGAGCAGTCCGAGCTCCTTTCATGGCTGTCGTTGAGCGCTCCGACGGGAGCAGGTGCATCAAAAACTGCCGTATGGAGTTTCGACCCGGGCGTGTTCGATTTTGACTACCTTGGTCTCAGCGATAGGCTGCAGTTGACCTATCAAGTTGAAATTCGCGATGCATTAGGCGCAGCGATTACACGTGACGTAACCATAGTGCTGGAGCAGTCTTTACTCGCACCAGATGCACTGTCGGCAATCGATGGGACGCAGTTCGTAGAAGACAGTTTCTTTGACTTGAATATTCCATCGTCCTCCTTTGAATCGTCGCTCACAGGGTCTCTCCTACTCACCGCGTCGCTTGCCAATGGGTCGGCATTGCCGACATGGCTGAGTTTCGATGGCACTCGCTTGACTGGCAATCCGCCACCTAACTTTAATGGGACGCTCGACCTTCGCATCGTCGCAACCAACGGCACTGCCAGCGTGCATGATTTCGTAAGTATAGAGATTGCGGAAGTTAACGATGCACCAGTTGTCGATCAGATTTTGCCAGACTATCGATTTGCTTCGGGAGTGGCAGTAGACATTGCGATTCCGGCTAATGCCTTTGTCGATGTCGACGGTGATGCGTTGAGCTTTGCGGCCGTGCTAGCCGACGGATCAGCATTGCCGAGTTGGTTGAACTTCAACGGAACCCGCTTTGCCGGGGCCCCGCCTGCCGACTTTACAGGCGCGCTTGTCGTGCGATTGACGGCCTCCGATGGCAATTTTGCTGCCGAACAGTTGTTCAATATCTCCGTCGCGCTCGAGAATGCTGCTCCTTCAGTAGCCCAGACCCTATACGATTGGCAGATAAGCGAAGACGAAAATGTTAACATTGTATTGCGCGAAGGCGTATTTCGCGACGCTGACGGTGATATGCTTGTCCTCACAGCACGACTAGCTGACGGCAGCGATTTGCCAGCCTGGCTCAGTTTCGATGGCAGTCGCATAACTGGGACGCCGCCTGCAAATTTTAATGGTGTGATGGAGATAGCCATATCAGCGAGCGACGGCCAAGCAAACGCTGTCGATACCTTCAATTTGACCATCAATCCTGTCAACGATGCACCAGTTTCCGTAAATGACTCAGGGCTGTCAGTAGTGGCAGGCGCTCAACTACTTATCGATCCTCTCGCCGTACTAGCAAACGATAGCGACGCTGACGGTGATACACTCGCTATAGTCGGAGTAGATTCGCCTGTAGGCGGCTTAGTACAGATCAATGCGGATGGTAGGATCAGTTTTGAGGCAAGCGAGAGCTTTGTAGGTATTGGGAGCTTCCGCTATACTGTAAGTGACGGTAATCAGACAAGTTCGGCAACAGTTACTGTAAATGTGCAGTCAGCCGAAGTGCCTTGGACTTACGGCACCGCTGGAAACGATACGATTAATGGATCGGGAAATAGTCGCAATCGGATCGATGGTTTGGCTGGTTCGGACAACATCAATGGCGGTCAACTCAATGACGAACTGCTTGGCGGAGATTCCAACGATAATCTTTACGGCAATGCCGGCGACGACGTTCTTCGCGGAGGTAACGGCGATGACTTTATTTATCCCGGGTCAGGGATAGATTTGGTTGATGGCGGTATTGGGGCGGATCGTGTGTTGTATAGCGCATCAGCCTCTGGTGTCGCATTCTCGCTTTTGAACGGGGGTACTGCTGGCGATGCGCTGGGTGACACCTATGTAAGCGTAGAATGGGCTGCGGGTTCAGCCTTCAATGATATTATCGAAGGCGACAATTTTGCAAATTACTTGTTCGGAGACAATGGAAGCGACGAACTGATCGGCCTGGACGGGAACGACACATTACAGGGTGGTAATGGTGCCGATGTTCTGCGGGGCGGTGCTGGCAATGACACCATGATAGCAGATCGAACCGACAACGCGGCAGACACGTTTTATGGAGATGCTGGAAACGATTATATTTCAGTTGGCTATCTCGACAGCGCCTATGGCGACGACGGTAATGATCAGATCGACATTCGTGGCTCCAACAGCGCAGTGTACGGAGGGAGTGGAGTTGACGACTTTGATTTGAAATCCAACGCAACCAACGTCTCCGTCGATGGCGGCGAGGGCTTCGATTATCTTGATGGTGCGGGCTGGGATCTGTCAGTCGCTTCTCTCCTAAGTATCGAAAGTATCACTGGCAGCACCGACATCAACAATAGCTTTGCGATAACCGTAAACTCTACAAGTCTAAATCTGTCTGCAGCCCAATTTATTTGGTATTTGGACCTGATCGCTGGAACCAATGCAGACACGACCATCATTGGCCCGGGGGCACCGAGCAATCCGATGCCTTCGCGGCTTCGTATTTATGGTGCGGGAGGCAACGACTCACTGACTGGGTCGCTAGTTGCCGACCATCTAACTGGCGGTGCTGGTAACGACTTTTTGGCCGGGAACACAGGTACTGATATTGCCTATTTCAGCGGTGCGATCGGAACCTATACATTTGTGACAAATGGCGGAGCGGTCACTGTTGTCGACAATGAGATAAACATCGATGGGAATGATGGCACTGATACGCTTTCAAGCATTGAGCAACTGAGCTTCCAAGGTGGCGTAACAGTCAATGTCGCATCACCTATCATTCTCGATCTTGATGGCAATGGTATTGAGACGTTGTCGGCCAGCGAAAGCGCCGCACGCTACGATCTCGACGGAGATAGTCTCGCCGACGATACGAGCTGGATTGGCTCGACCGAAGGTTTCTTGTTTCTTGATCGTGACGGCAATGGCACGGTTAGTAATGCGGGCGAGTTTAGCTTCATAGATGATGTGGCTGGTGCGCGATCCGACCTTGAGGGTTTGCGCGCTTTTGACAGCAATCGTGATGGCATATTGTCGGCCCTTGACACTCGCTTCTCTGATTTCCGTATTTGGCAGGATAAGGATGGAGATGGTGCTGCAGAGAGCGGTGAGATATTGTCGTTCACGCAGGCGGGTGTGCGATCGATTGGTCTTACCGGAACCGCAGTCAACGGCACAACGCAGCTCGGTGATGTAGCGATTATCAATCGCGGTACCTATACGCGAACCAACGGTACCACTCGGCAATTTGTAGATGCAGCGCTGACTTATTATTCGGCAGCCAGCAACATACCCGAGATCGCGGTGCAAAGTTTGAATTTTGAACGCAAGTCTCGTCGCTACTCGATCAATTACGCCAATGGCCAGATGGCAATAGCTCCCAACAAAAGAAAGGGCGAGGTTGATGCGCGGGCTGGGGTGCTTGGGGCTTCGTCGCTCTTGAGATTTGCCAACGAGACAACAGGCTTGCTCTCTCCAATCATTCTTGATCTTGACGGTGATGGCGTCGAAATGCGCTCAATAAAGAAGGCAAGTGCATCATTTGATATGAATGGTGATGGCATCCTTGACGATACCGGCTGGGCGGCTGGGGGAGACGGATTCCTGGTAATCGACCGCAACAATGATGGTCGCGTCAATCACGCATCAGAATTGAGCTTTGCAAGCGAGGATAAGGAAGCAAGCAGTGACCTAGAAGCACTGACAGCGCTCGACAGTAATGAAGACGGCGTTCTGAACGCTTCTGATGCGCGATTCGGCGAACTCAAAGTTTGGAGCGATACAGATGGCGATGGCGTAACCGATACTGGCGAGCTTAAGACTCTCGCGCAGCATGGCATCACCGAAATTGCACAGCGCGCACAGCATCGACAAGGCCAGGCAGCGGTCGGTAGTAACATATTATTATCAACAGCAGTGTTTACTCGTAGCAATGGCACCACCGGCACGCTTGGTAACGTCGCCCTTGCCTATCGTCCAGGGAGCAGTCCTGCATCCGACAACGCCGGTCGAGAGAATGGTTCGTTCATCTCGCCTCGAACGATCGGCGACCACGAAACCTTGCATAGCTTGGGCTTAAATGAAGGCGCGGAGACGTTAGTTGATGCAGTGACGGCATTGCGAAGTTCAAATGGTCCCGCGTCGCTATTCAATGTCGACGAGTTTTTGCGGGATGGTTTGAATCCGTTCGATTATTTCGAGAATGCCGAGATTAATTTGCAACCGATGGAAACAGATCGAGCTAATTCGACAGTAGCTCAGCGTATCACGACGGCGCATTCCCAAAAATGGCAAGCGTTGAACTCGCTGGAGCCAGATCGCATGCTGAGCTTGATAGCACAGGATATGGCATCATTCGGCGTGCGGAGTGGTGAGGGCGAGCTGGCATGGCGCAAGGATGGGATCAAGCCGATCGATTTTTATGCGTAACAAGGGGCGGCGACAGGGTTGCCGCTCATGCATAGATTTTCAATGCTGCCGGAAACCCATGACAAATTTGCAGTTTTGTCATGAGTTTGGAAGGCTGATCGCTTCAAGCTTCGCAACAGGTTTAGCGTCCGACGATGGACCCAAGCCGACATTCAAGAGCAAACAGAATATTAAAGGGAATGCCTATTCTGATAATCGCGATGGCGTCGACGATTGCCTTTATTGGCTCGTACACCGCACCATCCGGTTGCCATCGTGAAGTAAGACATTTGGTGCCTGGCGATCAATTGTAGCCGTTATGCGTTGATCATATTCGCTGTAATCTTCTTGCTCGCCTTCAGGCATCTCATAATCCACATGAACGTTGTTCCCATAGGTTAGCGTCAGACCGTTGAGATCATAGTTCCCGTAGCTGCCATCCATACGATATTTGCCACTTGGTTCGAACGTGATGATGTTATCCGTGTCACACGATGCGACCAACATCGGGTTTTCATCAGGGTCAGCACTGCGCCAACTGCCAACCAACCATTCCTTGGTAGGCAGCTCCAATTCTGGCTCGACTTCTTTTTCGTTGGAAGTCGTAACTGGCCGCTCATGCCGTAACGAATTTGCAGAGATTTTGGCATTCTTTGCAACAGCGAACTGATCTTTGCGGTTGTCGCTAGTCGAAGCGATCATCATGCCAAAATAGATCATCGCCGCAGTGATGATTGCGGTGGCGACAAAGCCCAGTCCTGTCCAGATATGTTTTTTGCTGCGCTTCATGATTTGGAACCTTCGCGGGCAACCCGTTCGAGTTCGTCGGCGATACGGATGACACCTTCTACTAGTTCACGATGTCTGTCGTGTAGCGAAACAAGTATCGCAATCGCGCCGATATAGAGAATAAACAATATTCCACCGGTTGTAAGCGCGAGAATGGTGCCGAATGTGAATTCTGACGATGCAAAGAGGCCGGTATCTGCTGCCCAGATGAGGCCCAGCACGAGCCCTACCAGCACAACAAAAATGAATGCGAAAATGACATATTTGAAAAGCGAAACGATGAACGCCATGCGATGAACTCCATAAGCTGGAAGTGGGGTAGGGAGAAATTGTTCAGTAGTTTTCGAGGAAGCGCGTGCGCTCTAAGGTTTCGTCAACAAGGCAGCTTCGATATAGTATCAGATACAGTGTGCCGCCTTGTTCCGGAGCTGCAGCTCGCTCACATTGCCGGTCGCGTTTAACGATCCAAGCGCGCTGTAAATTGCGAAGCTCGATCTTTTTGGGCTGCGTCAATCGACGCATCACCAATTTGTAGGTCTGGTTGAGCTTTGCATCCTGTATATCGAGCTCGTCGAGCAAACACTCGGACATTGCTGGATCACTGCCCTCAGCTTGAGCAATGCAAGCATCGTAGGATCTGGAGTATTTTATCGCAGCTGGTGGTGAGGCACTTGCAACTGCTGTTTCGTATGAAAGTAGAACCGGCAAGCTCATGCTTGTTAGTTTAAATGACATCGTTGAATCCAATCCTTCTTGGTGACTTGATGAAGCATAACAAACCTATTTTGTCGAGTATACTCCGTTGTTAAATACTCAGCAAAGCAGTTCCATCTTGCGCGATGGAAATCAGAAAAATCTTCGCTCAAAATTTGAAGAGGGAGCGATTGGCGAGAGGCTTGTCGCAAGAAGAACTTGCTCATCTTGCAGATATTGATCGAACTTATGTCAGCTCGCTCGAGCGCAGCGTTTACAACCCCACCATTGATGTTGTTGACAGATTGGCCAAAGTGTTGGGCATGACGGCTGCTCAATTGTTGAGCCCAACAAACGCACAGCGCTGATTGCCGCCAATCCACTTTAATACTCGCTCGCCAGCATGATGGTGAGCACTCGGGCTGTTACTTCTGGGTCAGTCGGGTCGGGTGAGTACATCTCCATGTCGAGATCGTAACAATCGATTTTCCAAAAGATGCGCTGGCCTTGGAAGTCGATGGAGCCAAAATCATGCTCTCGATACGGATCATTTGCTTCATCGAATGCGTCAAACGTGCGTATCTGATCGACGATCAGAAGCTGAGCATAAATGCCAAGCTGCTGGATACCAGGAGTGATGAGAGTGAGGCCATCTTTACCCGTGGTTCGAAATGCATCATTCAGTTCTCGTATGCGCTCTGTCCGCTGGACGCAGCTATCCTTTCGGGTGGTTTCCATGTTGGTCCTTTCTTTCAGATGTTGGGAGGGTTTGAAGCGGCTAAATCGGTGGGGGGCGCTCTGACGTCGCTCGTGGTTCAGCTACAATTGCTGTTAGGGCTGACGGTGTGATGTGATGGAGTCCGCTGTCGACACCGCATGAACTGCGATTCACATATCGATGATTGTCGCTATCGAAGAGTTGGATGCGGCTGTGATCAATGCCACTGACAACCGAATAGTGATTAAGCGTGTTATGTAGGCATATCAAAACCGGGCGTTGTTTTGCGACCTCGCTGGACATCCAGGAAAATAGCTGCTCGATCGAAGGTTGCGCATCATTTGCGGCCGATCGGCTGCGATTTTTATGGCGCGCTTCAAAATGCATTCCCGTGACACGGAGTGTTTCGGTACAAGCAAAGGGTAAGAGGTATTTGAGGAGCTGTCGTTGGCGCTTGATGACCATTCCGTGCTCGACAATGGCCCCGAGGTCCTTGCGCTGTTCGAGAAAGCCGATTGCAAATCGAAAAAGCTGTTTCGCCTTTGTCGGTGAAAGCGGCTCATATGGTGCCATAGCTAACTGAAGCGCGTTGAGGATGGCATAGATGCCACACAAGCTATCGAACTCGCCTTGCTGCCATGGCTTCAGCGACCTGCTTATCAAAAGCTCTGCGCTCTTCGGTTCGATGGGTTGGGGAAGTGGATGGTGTTGGATGGTTGGCGAAACATTCGAGCGATGATCGCCACCGGCCACTTAGATTAACCTCATCAATTGTCGCTGTGCTTCCCGGTCACCCATAATGTAGCGCTCGGTGGTGGTCAGGGCTCGATGACCTGCAAGCTCTTGTACGTCTCGCAAAGAACCGCCCACCTTTACGATGGCGCGTGCTGATCGGGTAATGAAAGTTCGCCTTCCGCTATGCGACGAGCAACCAGGCAGAGCTAAGGTTGCATAGACATCCGAAAACCAATTGACGATGCTACGTGGAGTCATCCGTCCTTTGCGTTCGGAGCAAATAACATAGCCTGTACGGGGTCTGCCTAACAAGCGATGATGGACACTCAACGCCTTTCGAAGGTCGGGATGCATAGGAATAGTTCGTGCGCTGCCGTACTTGGCAATGTGACGAGCGATCCGCATTTGATCATCAACGCTGCAGTCGGTGCGAAGAACCATCGGCCAAGTCAGGCCTGAAATCTCGCATGCGCGTAAACCAGCTTTGAACGACAAAAGTACAATGACACGGTTCCGCAGTGGGTAACGGGAAGTGGCAATATGGGCCAACACACGGCGCACATCTTCTTCTTCCAGCACCCGTGCGGGTAACCGTTCCATCAGCCTTATCCTTCAATGAATGCGAATCGGCGGTGGCTCTGATGAAACAGCGCCATTGCACCCTAACGTATAGCAGCGCTCAACGAAAATGTCAATAAAAGACATTAAAACAATAGTTTAATATCCATATTTCACTATGCCTTCGCGTTTGCAAATGTGCTCATCGTTCACAATTTAGCATAGGCTGCTGACGCTCGATCAGACTTTCGGTAACCGTTTGATCAAAACTCGTTGTCCAAATCAGCAATCAAATCTGCTCTGTGTGCTGTCGCATTACCGGCATCCCAAATCGGAAATTTTGTCGATCCGATAAATATGAATTGTCCGCATGCACGGTCCAGCGGATTCATGGCGCTGAAGGTTGTGTGCGCCGCATTCATCTTTGCGAAATCATCGATCCAAATAGTTCAACCTGAACGGTGTAACGCATCACTCGTAGCAAAGACGAGTAATAGGTTGGTTGGAATAGTAAGCTGAGATGCCACGTTGACGGCTGAGTTCGCCGCGTTGTGCATGTTAGCCAAGCATTTCTGACCATATAGCTCAATTTCCATATCCCCAATCGTTCAATCCATGGGGATTCTACCATTTCATTCAGAAAGTTTTTTCGAACATGGGTATCACCTATCATGATGAAGACATTACTACGCCTGGCTATTACCAAGCCGCTAGGAAAAGAGGGAAGAACCTTCTTCAGCGAAGCGTAGCTGACTTCCACGAGAACAAGCTCAATGCAGCCATATCCAGATTAGTGTTAAGCAATTTCAAGCGCAGAACGCTCGATCAGGTTTTGAATACGAAATACCCTTCGGGCCATCTTCCTATGTCGAACAAGGCTGTACGGCTAATGACATGGGACTACCTTAGTGCATCGCTAATTTCCCATTTCAATGAGCATCACAAACCCGTTGCAAAGATCTCTTTTGGTTTCCTCACTTTGTGCTGGGATGAGGGAATAACTGCAATCACATCGCCTGACCTCGACATTGTTAAGATGAAGCACAAGGCTCGACGGGCCATACGAGATCTTGGTGCACATGGAATTGCAGCGATCGACATTCATCCGCTACGGCACGCTAAAGGTGGAAGGCAAATCCTAGCTCATGTGCATTCCATCATTTGGTGGGAAAAGGGCAAGTCTAATCCCAAACGTGCAGCTAAAAGCCTTCAAAGGCGATTTCCGAACTCGTTCGGCGCAAAGGGTATCAAGATAACGACGCGTAAGCAGGCGGTCGCTAAGCGTATTGCCAAGGGAGCAATGGTTCACGCGCCTAGCGCCAATATGACGGATGATGATTTAGCTTTTCTCGCAGCCTACATGCTGAAGGCGCCTAACATGGTCAAACGATTGGTTTGTGATCCAGGGTGTCCTGAGAAAAGCACCATGAAGACAACGGCTGATGGCTACAGTGACGTAGTAGCACTCCATATGGCCCGGATTTGGTCATATGTAACTCCATACGACGCCATCTTTGCTATAGGCGATGGGAAACATCCGAGAGCGCAATTTGCGTTCTATCTTCGTCGCTGGGCGAAAAACAATTTCCAGAGGCAGCAGTTCGTGGAGGCCGCTGAACTGGATGACATGTGGAATTATGTCGGCAAACGAAATTCTAAATTGCAGCTTGGAGCGGCCAACATCACCGCAAAAGATGGCCTGAGCTAAATCGCCAACTCACACTTGGGGGGGGGTAAAAACCCCGTGATTTCGGAATTGAAACAAATGATCGGAATCGCGTGTCATTGCTAGGCAATCCGACGCCACCCTATTTTACGTGATTGCTAGGTGGTTGCTGCAACCAAATCAACAGGTGCTGGAAGTGCGCTAACTTATTGAAAAAAATGGTAGACGCTGAGGGGTTCGAACCCACGACCCGCTGATTAAGAGTTAGTGGTTTCAATATCTCCGCTGGGGCAGCGTATTAATCCAATGCTCAATATCAGTTTCTCTCCACCGAATTCGCCCAGCACCAATATCTACCGGCTCTGGAAAAGTCTTGTTCTGGATTCTTCGCCAAATAGTAGTCCTGCTCTTGATGCCAACTAAACGCATAACCTCGGTGCAGGTTAACAATGCCACATGCATCATGTGCTCTCCAAATAGGTGAAAATGATTGCAAAAAAATGTGATTATAGGTTCTTCCGGTAAGCTTGTAACAAGCAAGCAATGTAGCTGCGATCATCCCGTTTCCCGGACGGAATTTTGAGAGTAAAAAAAGAACATACTAGAAACATAATGCGGTTATTTGCCGCGACAGAGTTAAACGTGGTTACGCGCCCTAAATGGCGGCGTCACGTCTCCGTGCAGTCCTATCGAGCCGTCCTTATTCGCCACTATTGACCAAGTCAAAGCCAGCACAGGCCGATCAAAAGTCCGCGTCAGGAGGTAAATCAGCCTAAGAATCGAACCGAGACTCGCATCGATTCGTGAGTTTCAGATCGGCATCATGTAAGAATATTCTAAATAAGTGCACCATCAGTGCACCATGAGGCATTTAGAGCGCGGTTGGCGCTCATATAATTGGATCTAAGTTATTGAAATTATTGGTCGGGACGAGAGGATTCGAACCTCCGACCCCCACACCCCCAGTGTGATGCGCTACCAGGCTGCGCTACGTCCCGACCGGAGCGCGGCCTATATGGCGGCACATCGGTAAAAGCAAGGGGCCTTGTTGTCCGATAAACGCTTTCCCGTTGCACGCGATTTACCATGGTGGTAACCGCGCGCCTTGGATTTTCCGGAGGCACTTCCTATTTGCCCTCCAGCAAGAACAATCGGGGAAAGCAATAATGACATCGTCCATGATATTCGCGGCAGCTGCAGCAGGTGCTGCCGGTGGTTCGACCGGTGCCGCCTTTTTTGTACAGGTACTTCCGCTGCTGCTAATTTTCGTCGTTTTCTACTTCCTGCTCATCCGTCCGCAACAAAAGCGTGCGAAGGAGCATGCGGCGAAAATCGAGGCTGTTGCCAAGAATGACGAAGTGGTGACCGGCGGCGGTCTGATGGGCAAAGTAACCAAGGTTGCCGATGACCATGTCGAAGTCGAAATCGCCCCCAATGTTCGGGTAAAGGCGCTGAAATCGACGCTTGCCGACGTGAAAAGTCGTACGCTGAAAGCGGCAAACGAATAATCCGGCCATAGGCTGTCTGACGACAAGGATAGAGTGATGCTGGATTTTCCACGCTGGCGCGTAATCATGCTCAACATACTGATTGTGTTGAGCCTGCTGTTGGCGCTGCCAAGTTTCCTGCCAAAAAGCTGGCTGGATCGCATTCCTGACGGGGTTCCCAAGCAAACGATCAGCCTCGGGCTCGATCTTGCAGGCGGCAGTCACATCCTTTTGGAAGCAGACACTGCCCAATTGGCACGTGACCGGCTGGAATCGATCGAAGACAGCGTTCGTACGGCGATGCGGCGCGCGGAACCGCGCATTGCGATCGAAGGTGTAACCCGAACGGGCGGCAAGCTCAGCTTCATCGTTACCGATCCCGCGCAGATTGATGCGGCACGCGAGGCGCTGCTGCCAATCATCGCAAACAGCGTTGGCGGACGCGATTGGACGATCGAAGTCACCGACGGAAACCGCATCAGCCTGATACCGGCGGCAACCGGTAATACTACCGCGCTCGACCAGGCAATGAATTCGGCCAAGGACGTTATCGATCGCCGTATCAACGCAGTTGGCACTCTGGAGCCAACCATCATCCGTCAGGGTGCGGATCGTATCGTTGTGCAGGTGCCCGGCCTCGACGACCCGCAGGCGCTAAAGGAACTGATCGGCAAGACCGCCAAGCTGGAGTTCAAGGTGGTCGATGAAGGCGCTGACCCCGAGCAGACCGCGCAGGGCAAGGCCCGAGTCGGCAGCCAGGTTTTGCCCTATCCCGACAACCCGACGGGCATTCCCTATATCGCGGTGCGCCGCCTCGGCGGCATTTCCGGCGACAAGTTGACTGGCGCACAGCAAAGTTTCGACCAGCAAACAAACGAAGCGGTGGTCATCATCCAGTTTGATGGCGAGGGTGGTCAGCGCTTTGCCCGTATGACCCAGCAGAATACCGGTAAGCTGTTCGCCATCATCCTTGACGGTCAGGTCATTTCCGCGCCGCGGATCAATGAACCAATTTTGGGCGGCACGTCGCAGATTTCGGGAAGCTTCACTGTGGAAAGCGCGAGCCAGCTGGCAATTGCGCTCAACTCGGGCGCTTTGCCGGTCAATCTGAAGGTTGTTGAGGAGCGCTCGGTTGGTCCTGATCTGGGTGCGGACTCGATCCGCAGCGGGATGATTGCCGCACTGGTCGGCACCGCCGCCGTACTGATGTGGATGATCCTGTCATACGGCCGGTTCGGCATCTATGCGAGCTATGCTCTGGTCCTGAACGTAGCGATGATTTTGGCGGTTATGGCGATGTTCAATGCAACGCTGACGCTGCCGGGCATTGCCGGTTTCGTGCTGACCATCGGCGCAGCGGTTGACGCGAACGTGCTGATTAACGAACGCATACGCGAAGAACGACGAAAGGGCCGACGCGTCATCCAGGCCATCGAAAATGGTTATAAGGAAGCGAGCCGTGCGATTTTCGACGCGAATATCACCAACGTCATTGCCGCTGTGCTGCTCTTCATCTTTGGCTCGGGCCCGATCCGCGGCTTTGCCGTGGTTCTGATGATCGGCATCGTGACATCGGTGTTCACGGCAGTGACCTTTACACGGATGTGGGTGTCGCGCTGGGTCAAGCGCGCCCGTCCGCAAGACCTGAATATTTGAGGCAAGGGGCCGAACCATGAAACTTTTGAAGCTCGTTCCCGACAATACCAATATCGGCTTCCTCAAATGGCGGAATATCGCCTTCGGCGTTTCGATCCTGTTGATGGTCGCATCCATCGCGCTGGTCGCGACGCGTGGCCTGAATTTCGGCGTGGATTTTATCGGTGGCCAGATGATCCGTACGACATTTGTCGGTGAACAGGCCGCTCCGGTTGAGGCGCTGCGTGAGTCCGTCGGCGAATTGGGTTATGGCGAGCCGACCATCCAGCGCTTCGGTGCGGAAAACCAGGTTTCGATCCGGATGAAGCTGCCCGACGGAGCAGACAAGAAGCCGGAACTGGCGAATGTCATGGCCGAAAAAATCGTTGCCAAGATCAAGGAAGACCATCCCAAAGTTCGAATAGACGGAGTCGATTCGGTCTCTGGCAAAGTGTCGAGCGAATTGTTCGAAAAGGGCTTTTTCGCATTGATCGCTGCGGCATTGGGGGTCGCGGTCTATGTCTGGTTCCGCTTTGAATGGCAGTTCGGCATGGGCGCAATTTGGGCGCTGGTGCATGATATCACGCTAACCTTTGGCCTGTTCGCGCTGACGCAGATGGAATTCGATTTGAACATCATCGCGGCGCTGCTGACGATCATCGGTTATTCGCTCAACGATACGATCGTTATTTATGACCGCATTCGCGAAAATCTGATGAAATTCCGTAAGATGGATTTGCCTGCGCTGCTCGATCTTTCGGTCAACGAAACATTGTCGCGGACAGTCATGACCAGCTTGACCATATTGACTCCGCTGGTGGTACTGGTGCTGTTCGGGCCAGACGTAATCTTCGGTTTCAGCGTCGCGATGGCCTTTGGCATTTTCGTCGGCTCCTATTCGTCAATCTATCAGTCGGCTCCCTTCCTCATCTGGTTCGGGGTGAATTCGGACAGCTTTGTGCCTGCCGAAAAGGTCGCTGACAGCAAGGTCGAACGACTGAACGAAGGAAAAGTCTAAGCTTTCCTGACCAGTAAATGGCGCCAATGCGCGACCAGCGCGGCGCCATTTGCCTCCCAGCTATAGTCGGCGACCGTCGCCGCAACCGTCTCACGGTGGGGCGGTGATGCAAGCAGTTCGTGCACCGCTGCAGCTATAGCTTCGGCATCACGTTCGACAATCCTGCCTGCTGTGTCGGAATGCAGTACTTCGCGCGCTCCGCCCGTGTCGGTAATAACCAGCTGCGTTCCGCAGGCAAGAGCCTCTATCCAGGCGTTGGCCAGGCCTTCGCTGGACGAAGGTAGCACCGCGACATCGGCGGCCTGCAGATAATGGGCAATTTCGCTATGGGGTAAGGATCCGAGGAAGTGGACACGTTCAGCAACCCCCAGTTCGTGCGCCAATTTTCCAAGCATTTGCCGGTCTTCGCCTTCACCGATGAGCGCTAGACGTGCGTCTGGCAATTTCGCCATCGCCTTGATGGCAAAGGCTTGGCCTTTGCGTGGAATGAGGGCGCCGACGCACACAAGCAGCGCTTCATAAATTGGAACTTGCAGCCGTTCGCGCAGCATATTGTGCGGTTCGGTCGGGATATTGAAAAGCGAGCGGTCAATGCCGGTACGATGGACCCGTATCTTGGTCGCATCGACGCCCAGTGCAACGATATCGTCTTTGATAGCGTCTGAGACGGCCAGCAATCCGGTGGACTTTCGCGCTGCCTCGACAATCTGCTCGCGGCATCCGGCAACTGTCGTCCAATAATGAATATCCGCGCCGCGCGCCTTGATCGAAAAAGGAAGACCTAGTGCTTCTGCAATTCGCATCGCTGCAGGGCCATCAGGCCAGAAGAATTGCGCATCGACCAGATCGAAAGGCTGCTGCGCATGCAGGCGACGGGCAAGGGGTAGCACGGCCTTGGCAATGGCGGCGGCATTGCGGGCCGGGGCCATTCGGGGGAACAAAGTGAAATGGGGCCGCAGCACTGCCTTTCCGTTGCAAGCGTCTTCTTGCTGCAATGCAGATCGCCGGCGATAGGCAGAAAGCAGTTTGGACAGCGGCCAGGGCGGCAGGCCTTTGGGGCTGATGCGGATAATCTCGACTTCACCTGTGGCGTCGGCGGCGTCGAGCGACAGTTCGACAAAACGCCCGAAATTTGGCGCGGCGGCGCTGGGATAAAGGGTCGAGAGCGAGAGAATGCGCATGGTTTTAAAGCGAGCGAACCAGCTTACTTGCGCGCGCAATCCATGCGGGGTCAGCTACCACCTGCTGGCGGGCACCTGCAGCGAGCGGGAGCAAGTGCAACTTTCCATCCTCGCGCCCCAACAGTCTTCCGAACAGGAAGCGACCTGCAGGGCGGGGGACCAGAATATCGCAATTGAGCGCCTCGGCAAAGCGTTCGGGCGGCATTTGCTCGCACCATATTTCATCGCCGCGCCGATAGTCGCCGATGCTGTCCATGACCCGAAGCCCCACCATTTCACCGACCAGGCGCGGCGCGACCATCGTATCGGTTTTGGTTGGTGCTTGCACACCGTCGATACCCAGATGGGCAGCAACCGGTAGTTCTTCCTGATCGGGCAGCTGCACCAATTCGCTGGCGTCGACGCCCAAAGCATCGGCTATTCGGTTGAGCCAATCGAGCGACAAGGTGCGCGTTCCGGTTTCCAGACGGCCTATGGTCTGCGCGGTGGTGGGCGGGTCGCAGCGTTCGGCGACGTCGAGCAGGGTATATCCCTTGGCGCGGCGGACTTCACGGATTCGGTGCAGCATCAAAAGATCTTTCGATAACCAAATAGGTTTTCACTGTCCTACATAATTCTCCAAATGGCAATAGGCCTTTTCAACGATTCGAAGGAGACCTCATGCCGCGTCGCAATTCAGCCAGCGAACCCGACAAATTTCGCGACCCCCGCATGCTCGTTGAACGTGCGCTACCCGACCCGACCGATGACGGTTCGCGTTACAAACCCAAGCGAACCGTCACCGTCAACCTGTCCGAATCTCCACTGTCCTGGCTGCACGCGCATGGCCATTTGTCCGACCGGCAATTGCTGGCGGGAGAAAAACTGCGCAGCGATTATGAATGCGCTTGTCTGGGTGCGCGGACCACGATGGCTTGGGATTCATCACCCGTTTCGCGTGGAAAACGCAGTGCGCCATCGCCCTTCACGCCCACCGAACGCGTGCTGCACGCCAAGCAACGTTTCGATGACGCCATGATGGCGCTTGGCCGCGATCTGAGCGATATCGCATGGCGGGTGATCTGCGCAGGCGAGGGCGTGCCCGTGGCAGAAAAGGCGATGGGATGGCCGCTTCGATCAGGAAAGCTGGTGCTACGTATCGCGCTCGACCGGCTGGGGGATTATTACCGGTTGCCGGGGTGATCAGGATGCGAGTGCCTCGACCATCTCAGCCAGTTCAAGCCAGCGCTCCTCTGCCGCATCCTTTTCGGCGCGCAATGCATCGATTGCCGATGTGAGGTCCGCAAACCGCTTTGGATTGCGCGTGTAGAGACTGGCGTCGAACAGTTCGGCTTCCGCTTTGGCAATTTCCGCATCGATATCTTCGATCCGCTTTGGCAGCAGATCATAGTCGCGCTGGTCCTTGTACGTCAGTTTGACGGCCTTAGGTGGTGGAGGGGCCGTGGGGGGCTGTGCCGCCTTCTGCGTTTTGGCTGCATTTTGCGGGCGGCGGTCGCGCTTGGCTTCCCAGTCAGCATAACCGCCCGCGATGATATCAACTTTACCCGATCCATCGAGACCGAGCGTCAATGTCACCGTGCGGTCAAGGAAATCGCGGTCATGGCTGACGATCAGCACGGTGCCTTCATAATCGGCGATGACTTCCTGTAACAGGTCGAGCGTTTCAAGGTCGAGATCGTTGGTGGGTTCGTCGAGCACCAGCAGGTTCGCTTCACGCGCAAATTCGCGCGCGAGCAGCAGGCGTGAGCGTTCACCACCCGAGAGCGTTCCGATCCGCGCCTCGACCAGATTGGGGTCGAAAAGGAATTCCTTTAGATAGCCCTGAATATGCTTTTTGTGTCCGCGCACGACAATCCAGTCGCTGCCGTCAGCGAGCACATCGCGCACCTTCTTTTCTGGCAAAAGCAATTTGCGTTGCTGGTCGATGATGATGCCCGTCAGCGTTTTCGACAGGGTGATCTTGCCCTCATCCGGCTGCATTTCGCCGGTCAGCATCCGGATCAGCGTGGTCTTGCCGGTTCCATTGGCGCCGACGATACCGATACGGTCGCCGCGCTGGATGCGCAGGGTGAAGTCGCGGATAATCTTGCGGTCACCAAAGCTTTTGGAAACGCCCTCGGCCGCAATCACCGTCTTGGTCTTGGATTCGTCAGAAGCCGCCGCCAGCTTGGCCGTGCCTTGCGGGCCGAGCATCGCCGCACGTTGTGCGCGCATTTCCCACAATTTCGCCAGCCGCCCCTGATTGCGTTTGCGCCGCGCGGTGACCCCGCGTTCAAGCCAGTGCGCCTCGATCTTCAGCTTGGCATCAAGCTTGTCCGCCGCGCGGGCCTCTTCGGCATAGACCGCCTCCATCCATGCCTCATAGCCACCAAAACCGATTTCGTTACGGCGCAGGCTGCCCCGATCAAGCCAGAAAGTCTGGCGCGTCAGGCGGGTAAGGAAAGTGCGGTCATGGCTGATGACCATGAAGGCACCCTTATAGCGAGTCAGCCAGTCTTCGAGCCACTCAATCGCCGCCAGATCAAGATGGTTGGTCGGTTCGTCGAGAAGCAGCAGGTCAGGCTCGCTCGCCAGCGCGCGGCAGATCGCAGCACGCCGCCGTTCGCCGCCGCTCGCGGTCTTGGCCTCGCGGTCAAGATCGATACCCAACTGGTCTGCAATGCTGCGGATTTCATGCTCGGGTGGAGCGCGTTCGCCTGACAGACAATAGTCGATCAGCTTTTCGAACGGCGCAAAATCAGGGTCCTGTTCGAGTATCACGATATTGGTGCCCGGAACCACAGTCCGCTTGCCCTTGTCGGGTTCGAGTATTCCGGCGACTAGTTTCATCAACGTCGTCTTGCCCGCGCCATTACGTCCGATCAGCGCCAGCCGGTCGCGCGGACCGATGAAGACATCGATGTCGCTAAACAGCCAGCCAGCGCCTTGCTGCAGCGAGAGATCTTCGTAGGACAGGATGGGAGGGGCACGCATGGTGCGCGGCGGATAGGGGGAAGGTTGACGCGATGCAAGCTCTCGCGCAAAGCCAATCCATGCGCACAGTCTATCTCAACGGCCAATATGTCCCCGAAACTGAAGCCAAGGTGTCGGTCTTTGACCGCGGCTTTCTGTTCGCAGATGCGGTGTATGAAGTTGTCTCGGTTATCGATGGCAAGCTGATCGATTTTGATGGCCATGTCGCTCGCTTGCATCGTTCGATGGCCGAGCTGCGCATGCCGCAGCCGCCGGGGCGCGAAGAGCTGCTCACCATGTGCCGCGAACTCGCCGCGCGCAACGCGCTGACCGAAGGCATGATCTATTTTGAGGTCACACGCGGCAATCCGGGGGATCGCGATTTCCTTTTTCCGTCAGCCGAGCTTCAGCCGACCATCGTCGGCTTCACCCAAAACGCTCCGCTCGTGGACCGGCCACAGGCGGAAAGTGGGGTTTCCGTGGTCACGCTGCCCGACCGCCGCTGGCAGATGGCGCATGTGAAGACGACACAATTGCTCTACGCCTCACTGATGAAGGCCGAGGCCAAGGCGTGCGGGGCCGACGATGCCTGGCTGGTGCGCGACGGCTTCGTCACCGAGGGCAGTTCGCAAAATGCACACATTGTTACGAAGCAGGGCAAGCTCATCACCCATCCGCTCGACAGCAGCATCCTGCATGGCATCACCCAGTCGGCGGTGCTCGAACTGGCGCGTCAGGGCGTTGTCGAGGTCGAGACGCGATCCTTCACTGTAGAGGAAGCCAAGGACGCTGCCGAGGCAATGGTGACCGCCGCCTCTGCCTTCGTTCTTCCAGTCACCCGTATAGATGGCGTTCAGCTTGGGGATGGCACATGCGGGCCGATCACGCGGAAATTGCGCGAAACCTATATAGAGTTTGCGCGCAATTCCGCGATCTGATCGCAAGAAGGAGTATCTATGCGCAAGCTGATTATCGCCGCACTTTTGGCAACCGGCAGCATCACGGGGCAAGCAATGGCAACCGAAGTCCACATCACTGCAACCAATCCCGTCATCGACCTTTCGGTGACCGAATATGTCGATACCACACCGGATGTCGCCAGTTTCTCAACCGGCGTGCAGACGCTCGCCCTGACCGCGAATGAAGCAGTCCGGCAGAACAACATGCAGATGTCTTCGGTCATCGCGCGGCTCAAAAAGCTTGGGATTGCCGACAAGGATATCCAGACGACCCAGATATCGCTCAACCAGCAGTTTGATTACAACGAAGGGCGGCAGGTTTTTCGCGGGTTTGAAGCGAACAACACTGTCACCGCCAAACTGCGCGATCTGAAGAAATTGCCGCAGTTCCTCGACGCGCTGGCTAGCGATGGTGCTACAAACTTCAACGGCCCGAGCTTCTCGGTCGATGATGATAGCAAGCTGAAGGAAACTGCGCGCGACAAGGTGTGGGACAACGCAATGAAGCGGGCGAACGCGATCGCGCGCAAAGCTGGCTATGCCAGCGCGCGCGTGTTGCGGGTCGAGGAGCAATCCGGCGACTTTGGCGGATATCCGATGCCGGTGATGGCGGTGCGCGAACAATCCTCGGCCAAAGATACGCCCATTGCGCCAGGTCAGGTGCGCATCGGCTCGACGATGAATTTCACCTTTGAAATGGTGAAGTAAAAAGTGATGCGGGGCGGCTTTATCCTTTCCAAATCCTTGACGCGTCGTTCAGACTTGGTTCAATGCCGTCATTGCACATGGGTGATATGAAAAAAGCCGTCCTGCTCCTGCTGTCCATCACGCTGGGAACCGTCAGCATCACAGCCCCCATCCATGCCCGCAAGGGTGATGATCAGGTCAAGGCGCGTGAGCAGATGAATTCGGGCAAGGTTCTGTCCCTGCGCGAAATCGAAGGGCGCGTAGTGCCCCGGATGCGCGGGATGGAATATCTGGGCCCTGAATATGATGGCAGTGCGCAGGTGTATCGCCTTAAATTCATTGATTCGGGCCGCGTCATCTTCGTTGATGTCGATGCGCGTTCGGGCAGTGTATTGCGCCAGCGCTAGGCGCAGCCTTTGGTTTGCGCCTGCCGTTCAATCTGTTATCTCCGGTAAATCAATAATAGCCATAGGGAGCAAGGAAGCGACATGCGCATCCTGATCGTGGAAGATGAACCGACACTCGGGCAGCAGCTCAAATCGACACTGGAAGGTGCCGGCTATGCTGTGGACCTGTCGACCGATGGCGAAGACGGCCATTTCATGGGTTCGACCGAAAATTACGACGCGGTGATCCTTGATCTTGGCCTTCCCGAGGTCGACGGACTGACCGTCCTCGACCGCTGGCGGCGTGAGGGGAAGAAATTCCCCGTGCTGGTGCTGACCGCGCGTGACAGTTGGTCGGACAAGGTTGCAGGCCTCGACGCAGGTGCCGATGATTATCTCGCAAAGCCCTTCCAGACCGAAGAGCTGATTGCCCGGTTGCGTGCGCTTATTCGCCGTGCTTCAGGTAATGCCTCGTCTGAACTGACCGCAGGCGATGTTCGCCTCGATACCCGATCGGGCCGAGTCACGCTGAACGGCGAGCCGGTGAAGCTGACGGCGCAGGAATATAAGCTGCTGTCGTACCTGATGCACCATAAGGGCAAGGTCGTTAGCCGCACCGAATTGATCGAACATATTTACGATCAGGATTTCGACCGCGATTCGAACACGATCGAAGTGTTCGTCACGCGCATCCGCAAGAAATTGGGTCAGGACGTGATTTCGACGATCCGTGGTCTTGGCTACAGCCTGGAAGAATCGCGCGGCTAAACCGATGGCAGAGGGCGAACCCGTTATAGTTTCGCCTGCGGGTAAGGCCGAACGGACAACCGGCACCGGCTATTTGAGCCGGCGCATGATCATCATCGCCGCAGGCTGGATAACCCTGTTGCTGATCGCAGGCGGACTCGCGCTTGACCGTGTACTGGTCAACGCGGTGTCGGACAATTTCGACGACCAGATGGAATATGTGCTGACGGCCATGATCGCCTCGGCCGAAATTGGCCCAGATGGTGAAGTCCGGCTGAACCGGCCTTTGGGGGACCAGCGCTTTCTGGAACCGAATAGCGGGCTGTATTGGCAAATCAGCGGCAAGGGTAAAATGCCGTTCCCGTCGCGGTCATTGTGGGACCGCACCTTGCGTGTCGATTTCAGCCATGCAGATTCGGTGCCGCATTTCCGCAGCAGCTCCGAGTTTGCGGGAGAACCATTGCGCATCGTCGAACGCGCGATCGTACTGCCCGACAGCGAGACACGCTGGATATTCATAGTGGCGCAAAGCCGCGAAAGTTTGGACGCCCAGATTACGGAATTGCGAACAGTCCTCGCGACAGCCTTTGCCGTTCTCGCTTTTGGCCTGATCATCATGGCCGCTTTGCAGACCTTTTACGGATTATGGCCTCTTCGCGATGTGCGCCGCGAAATTGCGGCGATGCGCAGCGGCAAACAGCATCGCATTCAGGAGGCATTGCCCGACGAGGTGATGCCAATGGTCAATGAACTCAATGCATTGCTAGATCATAATGAGAAACAAGCTGAGGAAGCGCGGCGCCATGCAGGCAATCTTGCGCATGCGTTGAAGACACCACTGACGGTTATCATGAACAGCGCCACGGCGCAGGCCCCCGACCTTGCCGAGACGGTGATCCGCGAGGCTACGACCATGCGGCGACAGGTCGATCACCATCTCGCCCGCGCCCGCGCGGTCGGGCGGCGCGGACACAGCCACAGCCGGGCCGAAGTCTGGCAAAGCCTCGAATCGGTCGAGCGCGCGGTCGGGCGCTTATACCGCCATGTTCGCCTCGACATGGCGGGCGACAAAGAGGTTGCGGTGCGTGTAGAGCGACAGGATCTGGACGAAATGATCGGCAATCTGGTCGAAAACGCAGCCAAATATGGTGGCGGCAGCGTCTTCGTCACCGTCGAGGATCAGGGCGATATGGTTGGCATCATCATTGAGGATGACGGTCGCGGTATCCCCCAAAAAGACAGGGCGCGCATTTTCGACCGTGGCGTACGGCTCGATAGCGGGAAGCCTGGCACTGGCCTTGGTATGGCTATCGTTCGCGACGTCGCCGAAATCTACAACGGCACTATCGAACTGGATGAAAGCGAGGATATGGGCGGATTGTTGGTCAGGTTGAAACTGCCAAAAGCGCTCTAACCGGCCCCGTCCCTTATCCGCTCATGATGGCGGATGACTTCATCGATGATGAAGCGCAGGAATTTCTCGGTGAAATCGGGGTCGAGATTGGCGTCTTTCGCCAATTGGCGCAGCCTCTCGATCTGCCGCTCTTCGCGACCGGGGTCAGCGGGCGGCAGCTTGGTCGTGGCCTTATATTCGCCGACTGCCTGCGTGATTTTGAAACGCTCGGCGAGCATGAACACGAGTGCAGCATCGATATTGTCGATGCTCTCGCGATACCGGGTGAGCTTGTCGTCCTGTGCCATCATCCATTCCATGCCGTGCCGAGGCGCGACAGGCAAGCGGCATTGCAGCTTTTGCACTTGCGCGCGAGGCTGCCGCTTGCCAAGGCTTTGGAGGATATGACTGCGACCATTCACCAACTTGGCGCCGCGCGCACGCCTTCGCTCCAGCCGATGCTCAATCTCGTAGCTCCGGAAATGAATCGCGTGAATGCCGTTATCCTTGACCGGATGCAGTCTGAAATTCCGCTGATCCCCGAATTGGCGGGCCATTTGATTGCGGGCGGTGGAAAGCGGATGCGGCCGATGCTGACGCTCGCCTGCGCGCGTTTGCTCGACTATCCTGGGGATCGGCACCACAAATTGGCAGCTGCGGTGGAATTCATCCACACCGCGACGCTGCTGCACGATGATGTTGTCGATGGCAGCGACATGCGGCGCGGCAAGACCGCCGCGAATCTGATCTTCGGCAATCCTGCCGCCGTTCTCGTTGGCGATTTCTTGTTCAGCCGTTCGTTCGAATTGATGGTCGAGGATGGATCGTTGAAGGTCCTCAAGATCCTGTCCAATGCGTCAGCGGTGATTGCCGAGGGCGAGGTGAACCAGCTCACCGCGCAGCGGCAGATTTCCACCAGTCAGGAAAAATATCTCGATATTATCGGATCGAAGACAGCGGCGCTTTTTGCTGCGGCTTGTCGCATTGCCGCCGTGGTTGCCGAACGCCCCGAGGTGGACGAACTGGCGCTCGATGCTTATGGCCGCAATCTGGGCATAGCCTTCCAGCTGGTCGACGATGCGATCGATTATGTCTCCGATGGCGTAACGATGGGCAAGGATGCGGGCGACGATTTCCGCGATGGCAAGGTGACGTTACCGGTCATCCTCGCGCACAGCCGAGGCGACGTCGATGAAAAGCATTTCTGGCACAATGCGATGCTTGGTCACCGTGTAAGCGCCGACGATCTGGCTTATGCGACTAGTCTGCTGCGCAAATATAACGCGATCGACGACACACTCGAACGCGCCCGCCATTATGGTCAGCGAGCGATCGATGCTCTCGGCCCGTTCCCTGCCAGCGCTGCGAAGGATGCGCTGGTCGAGGCGGTGGAGTTTGCCATTGCCCGCGCCTATTAAGGCGGCGTGACCCTTCCTGTCGAAGCTGTACTATCGGAATTGAAGGCTGCGCTTGTCGCGGGCTCCAATGCTGTTCTGATCGCACCACCCGGAGCAGGCAAGACTACGATGGTTGCCTCTGCCTTGCTGGCGGAAAAATGGTGCATCGGCCAGATATTGCTGCTTTCTCCTCGCAGATTGGCCGCACGCGCAGCAGCGGAGAGGATCGCCGAACTGACGGGCGAACCGGTCGGCGGACTTGTTGGATATGCGACCCGAATGGACAGCAAACAGTCGGCCAAAACGCGCATATTGGTTCTGACCGAAGGCATATTCCGTAACCGCATTCAGGACGATCCCGAGCTTGCGGGGGTCTCGGCGGTGCTGTTCGATGAAGTCCATGAACGCAGCCTCGACAGCGATTTCGGCTTGGCTTTGGCCCTAGATGCCCAAGGCGGGCTGCGCCCCGATTTGCGGTTGGTCGCGATGTCGGCCACGCTTGACGGCGGGCGTTTTGCCACATTGATGGGCGCACCAATCGTTGAAAGCGAAGGCAAATCCTGGCCACTCGAATTGCGCCATATCGGGCGCAAGGCCGAGACACGTATCGAGGATGAAATGGCAGCAGCCATCCGCCGAGCTTTGACCGAGGAGAAGGAAGGCGATGTGCTCGCTTTCCTGCCCGGTGTTGCCGAAATCGAGCGGACGGCAGAGCGACTGGAAGGGATATCCGCCGAAACCCATCGGCTGCATGGCAGCCTCGATCCAGCCGAACAGCGGGCCGCCATTCGCAAAAGTGCCCTTCGAAAGGTCATCCTTGCAACCTCTATTGCCGAAACCAGCCTGACGATCGACGGCGTCCGCATCGTTGTCGACAGCGGTCTGGCAAGGCGCGCCCGTTACGATCGCGCAGCCGGATCGACCAGGCTGGTAACCGAACGCGCCAGTCAGGCGGCGGTAACGCAAAGGGCGGGGCGCGCGGCAAGGCAGGGGCCGGGCGTCGCCTATCGTTTGTGGGAGGAAGCTGCGACCGCAGGCATGCCGCCATTCGATCCGCCAGAGATATTGGAAGCCGATCTTTCGCCTCTGTTGCTCGATTGCGTGCTGTGGGGTGTTAGCGATCCAGCGTCGCTGCAATGGCTCGATTCGCCACCCAAGACTGCGATTGACGAGGCGCGCACGCGATTGGCCGAACTGGAGGCAATCGACGGGGACGGACGCCCTACCAAACATGGGCACGCAATTGCGCGCCTGCCGCTGCCACCGCGGATCGCGCATATGCTGGTCACGGCGTCGGCACTGGGTTTCGGCAAGCTCGCGGCCGAAGTTGCCGTGTTGCTGTCCGAACGTGGACTTGGCGGCAATGATACCGATCTCGAACGACGCCTCGAGCGCTGGCGCAGCGAGCGCGGCCAGAGGGCAGAGGCGGCGCGGAGATTGGCTTTGCGATGGTCGCAACTTGCCCCTTCGACGTTGAATGACAAATCGGAGGGGAGCGTCGCTATGGCCGCCGCCCTTGCTTTCCCGGACCGCATCGCAAAGCGCCGCGACGCTTCGGGCGAAAATTGGTTGAGCGTAGGGGGCAGGGGATATCGGCTCGATCCTGCGCATCCGCTAGCTAAGGAAGAATGGTTGGCGGTTGCCGATATCCAAGGAGCCGCATCGGGCGCGCGGATACTATCGGCAGCAGCAATCGATTTTGCGGAAATTGAGGTGCTCTATGGCGACCGCATTGTAAGCGGCGCACATATAAGCTTTGATCCGGCAACCGGAGGTGTGCGAACGGAAAGCGGTCGGCGGCTGGGTGCGATAACGCTATCAAAGGGGCAAGACGCCAAGGCCGATCCGGAGGTTATCGCTGCAGCCTTGCTGGAGGGCGTGCGCGAATATGGGCTTGGCCTGCTACCGTGGAGCGATGCCTCGATACGGCTGCGTGAACGGGCGCAATGGGCAGGGGTTGCCGGTTTGAGCGACGCTGAGCTAGTCGATGCCCTCGAGATGTGGCTCGCGCCATTGCTGGGCGGCAAGCGGCGATTGTCTGAACTTGGTCCGGGCGCTTTGCACAATGCGTTGCAGGGTCTGATTGGTTGGGACGGACAACAGGCCATTGATCGGCTGGCTCCACCGCATTTCGCCTCGCCTGCAGGTACTACCCACGCCATCGACTATTCGGCGGAAGGCGGACCGTTGGTCGAATTGCGCGTGCAGGCCTTGTTCGGACTTGCCGAACATCCGGTCATTGGAAACGAACGAACGCCGCTGGTGCTTTCGCTCACATCCCCTGCAGGCCGCCCGATCCAGACCACACGCGATTTGCCCGGATTCTGGAGAGGCAGTTGGGCCGATGTCGCCAAGGAAATGCGCGGGCGGTACCCCAAGCACAACTGGCCTGACGATCCGACGGCTGCGGTTGCCAGTCTTAAGACCAAAAAGGCGCAATCGCGCACTTGATTGGCGCGCCTAAATCGGCGAAAGGGCCGCTGCAGAAGGGGTATTTATGACTCAGGCACGGATCGTCCAGAAATCGAAAAATGCGCTGCAATCGGGCCGTTATGGAACCGGGCAATGGGTGCTGGAATATAACCCCGTCGACGCGCAGCGCCCTGATCCGCTGATGGGTTGGGCTGGTTCTGCCGATACGCGTCGCCAGTTGAACCTGAAATTTGCGACCCTTGAGGCCGCCAAGGCCTATGCCGACAAAAATGGCATCAGTTACACCGTTATTCCTGCTGCGCCCAAAGTGCTCAAGCTGCAGGCTTACGCCGACAATTTCAGATAAGCTGCGGGCCCAAAAGCATTAGAAGGCGGACATCAACGCCCATGCCTTCACTGCGTTTTTCGTCCAGAAAGCCCTGAAGCGCGCTTAGGGCAACACGGTGCACGGTGATGTCTTCTCCGTCCGTACCGCCGCCTTCACCCACCTTGGTCAAACCTGAAGCCCGCACCAGCGTGAAACTTTCGCTGACCATGCCGGGTGACGAATAATATTCGCCGAGCGATTCCAGCTTAGCCGCGCGGTAACCGGTTTCTTCTTCCAGTTCGCGACCTGCCGCCTCCAGCGGGTCTTCGCCTTCGGTTTCGTCGCCGATCAGGCCTGCGGGTAGTTCGATGCAGTTCCTGCCCAGTGGCACGCGATATTGCTCGACCAGCAGGACATGCCCGTCCTCGACTGCCAGGATGACCGCCGCCTTAATCCCGCGAGACCGGCTGACAAACTCCCATTTGCCCTTGCGTTTGGCGGTAACGAATTTGCCCTGCCAGACGATTTCCTCAATCTCACTGTCGCTCATCAGATTTCGATCAGCCTGTCGGGCAATTCATTGGGGTTTTCGCTGCCTTTGGGGAAATGTTCGGCGAGCACTACGCCCATTTGCCGCACCGCTTCGGCCATGCCTTCACCGGGGCGGCCTTCGCGAAGGTTATCGATCAATGCGATCATGGCATCACCCCAAACTTCGGGCGCTACCTTGCTGGCAATGGCTTCGTCGGCAACGATTTCAGCCCGGTGTTCGCGCATGGAAAGGTATAGCAGCACACCGGTGCGCCCGACGGTCTTGCTCTCGGTACCCACCTTGAACAGGTCGATCGCGCGGGCGCGCACGCGGCGCATTTTAATATGCTTGGGCGTCAGAAACAGCCGTAAAGGCATCCATTTCATGAGAAGCCAAGTGCCCAGCCATTTGCCACCCATGAACAGGAAGATCAGCGCAAGATATTCGCTCGCCGTCCAGTCATGCTCCCATCCGCCCAATGCGCGGTCGACCATGCCGAGATAGAAATCGGGGAATACCGCGACCACCGACAAGGCTAGGAACGCAATCATGGTGGCCCATGACAGTGCGATGTCGTGATAATCGTCAGACAGGTCGGTGACGATCGTGACGATTTCACCGCTGGTGTGATGTTCGGCCTCGGCAACCGCCGCAGTCACCAACTGGTGATCGGCTTCACTGACATGGCTGATCTTGCGCAAGGCCATGCTCACCATCCCCCCGAGGCACCGCCGCCGCCGAAGCTACCGCCGCCGCCCGAGAAGCCTCCGCCGCCAAAGCTGCCACCGCCGAAACCGCCGCTGCTGCCGCCGCCCCAGCTCGATCCGCCACCGCCCCAGATGATCACCGGGCCGCCCCAATGCTTGTCGCGGCCGCGCCGATGCTTTTTGCCTCCGCGCGCGATTGAGATGATGATCGGCAGGATGAAGAAGAGGAAGATGAACAGCCAGAAGATGACGAGAAAAACGGCCTCGCCATCATCATTCGAGCGTGTTTCGGCCAATGCAGCCTCTTCAGCAACCTTGGCCGCCTCTTCGGGTGGCAGGGTCAATTGCGTGACGATGCAATCGACGCCGGCATTGATGCCACCGTTGAAATCACCAGCTTTGAAAAAGGGTGTGATGTCGTTGCGGATGATGCTCGACGAGAGACCGTCGGTGAGTACCGGTTCAAGACCGTATCCCACCTCGATCCGCATCTTGCGCTCATTCGGCGCAACGATCAGGATTGCGCCATTATCCTTTTCGCTCTCGCCCTTGCCATCCTGCCCGATCGCCCATGTCCGACCGAGCCGATAGCCATAGTCCGAGATCTCGTAACCCTGCAGATCCTTGATCGTAGCAACGACCAGCTGGCGGTTGGACTGGGTTTCCAGCCCCGCCAGCTTGGTTGTCAGCGATGCTTCCTGCTCGGGCGACAGCAAATCCGCCTGATCGACCACGCGGCCGGTCAGTTTCGGAAAATCCTGCGCGGACGCTGGATTGCCGATGAAGACGCTCAGCGTCACAAGGATTAGGGCAAAGGCCCTGAACATATTCTTTATCCGGTTCAGCGGCTTTACTGCGTCGGTGCCATGTCGAGTTTCGGTGCGACTTCTGCACCCGGCGTCGACGCTTCATAGGGCACCATCGGCTTGGCGCCGTGGATCACTTTCGCGCCAATGATGTCGGGGAAGGTGCGGATTGTCGTGTTATACTGGCGCACCGCTTCGTTGTAATCACGCAGCGTGATGCGGATGCGGTTTTCCTGACCTTCCAACTGGTCCTGCAATTTCAGGAAGCCTTCCTGGCTTTTCAATTGCGGATATTGTTCAACCGAAACCAGCAGGCGTGAGAGGCTGCCCGACAGATTATTCTGTGCCGATTGGAAAGCTGCCATCTTTGCCGGATCGCTCAGATCGCCGGGTGCCAGGGTAACCGAAGTCGCTTTGGCGCGCGCTTCGATCACTTCGGTCAGCGTCTTGTTTTCCTGTGCGGCGGCACCTTTGACGACAGCTGCAAGATTGGGGATCAGGTTGCTGCGTTCCTGAAATGCGGCCTGTACATCGGCCCATTTTGCCTTTGCATTTTCTTCGGCGGTAGGAACGCTGTTGATGCCGCAACCAGCCACCGAAACGGCAGCAACAGGTACAAGCAGGAATTTTGCAAGATCGGAACGCATGAGGGTACTCCTTCCCCGGAAAGCCTTTGTGTATTGCTTAGATAGGGCAGTGGATGCCCGGTTTCAATCGCTGAAAAAGTTACATTTGCTCGTCTCGACACTTGTTACAATATGTTTACCATGGATGTAGGTCAAAAAGCCTATGGGGAGACGTCTAATGTTAAGTGAATTCAAAGCGTTCATTGCACGTGGTAACGTGCTCGACCTTGCGGTTGGTGTGATTATCGGTGCCGCATTCGGTAAAATTGTGTCGTCTCTTACCGACGATTTGATCATGCCTCTGATTTCCCTCGTCACCGGCGGTGGAACCGACTTTTCGGCGAAATACATCGTTCTGGGCGGTGCGGATAAGGTTCAGTCCGGGATGTCATTGGCTGCGGCGAAAGCTGCGGGTGCAAATGTCTTCGCCTGGGGCAGCTTCATTACCGCGATTATCAACTTCCTGATTCTGGCATTCGTCATTTTCCTGATCGTGCGTCAGGCCAACAAGGTCATGCCGCCGCCGCCAGCCGCTACCGGCCCGAGCGAGGTCGATCTGCTCACCGAAATCCGCGATGAGTTGAAGAAGAAGTAATCGCAGCATAAACGGATGCAATGAATGCACCCGAACAGAACAGAGGCCGTCACCTCGTCCACCAGGCCAGTTTGCCGGGCACGCGGGGCGGCCTTTTTTCGCGGCTGAAGGGGAAGGCTGCGGCGCATTTCATCTCCACCATATTGGATCGCATTGATCAGGGGTTGGAATATGGGGTGATAGAAGGCCGCTTGCCCGACGGTTCGAACCGGGTTGCCGGAGGGCGGGGTGAGGGCCCCGCTGCGACGATCGAAATTCGCAACTGGAACGCGTTGGTCCGGCTGGCGCGCAGCGGTTCGGTCGGCTGGTACGAGGGTTGGGCTGCGGGAGAGTGGTATAGCCCCGATCCTGTTCCCATTTTTGACCTATTCATGCGCAACCGGGTTGCGCTCGGCAGCGTGGGCCGTGCATCGGGATTGGCGAAAATCGCCGGTCGCATGGCGCATTGGCTGCACCGGAACACCCGCAAACATGCGCGCGACAATATCGAAGCGCACTATGATCTCGGCAATGATTTCTACGAGTCCTGGCTCGATGCGACGATGACCTATTCCAGTGCCGTTTTTGCGAAACTTCCGCCGCTAGACGAGGCGCTGGAATCGGGGCAGCGGCGCAAAATCAACCTCATTCTGGATCGTCTGCATCTGACTGGAAACGAAAGCCTACTTGAAATCGGGTGCGGCTGGGGAGGATTGGCAGAAGCTGTACTCGAACGCGATTTAGCAAGCTATCACGGCATCAGCCTGTCCCCCGAACAGATCCGCTTTGCCGAGGCACGGCTGGGTGAGAAGCGCGACTGGAAGATCACGCTGACCGACTATCGCGATGTTACCGGACAATATGATGCCATAGCCAGCGTCGAGATGGTCGAAGCAGTGGGTCAAAAATATTGGCCCGCCTATCTGGACTGTATCGCCCGATGCCTGAAACCCGGTGGGCGGGCCGCGTTGCAATATATCCGCATCGAAGATGACATTTTTCAGCAATATGCCGACGGGCAGGATTTCATCCAGCGCTATATCTTTCCCGGCGGGATGCTGCTGTCGGAAGGCCGCTTCCGCGCCTTGGCGGAGGCGCGCGGGCTGCGCTGGGCAGATCAGGTCGATTATGGCGCGCACTATGCAGAGACGCTGCGTCTATGGCGCGAACGTTTCGACGCTGCCGTAGCGGAAGGGCGTTTGCCCGCTGGCTTTGACGAGAAATTCATTGCGCTTTGGCGTTTTTACCTGATGTATTGCGAGGGCGGGTTCCGTGGAGGCGGAATCAACGTGGCGCAGGTAACATTGGTCAAAAATTGAAGCGGGACGGGAGAGGGACAGCATGAAGAAATGGATTATCGGCCTGTTGGTCGTGGCAGCGGCGGTGCTTGGCATCGGTTGGCTGACGATGGACAAGGATATGCGCAATCTGGCGGCAAATCTGCCGACCGATCGCAACGTCCTGTTCTGGTCGATCCCGCAACGTGATGCCGCCTTCCGCACGATGGACCGCTTGCCGGTCCTCGCCAAGGCGAACATCATTGGGGCAGGCGAGAAGGTCTTTCCGCTCCCCAAAGGTGCAGAACTGAAGCCGGGTATCGACGTTGATGCCTATATGAAGGCGCAGCGCACCGCGGGCCTCGTCATTGTCCACAATGGCCAAATTCGACTCGAAAAATATGGCCTCGATTTCGATGGCAATGGCAAATGGACCAGCTTTTCGGTCGCCAAGTCGCTGACGTCGACGATGGTCGGTGCGGCAATCAAGGATGGCTATATCAAGAGCCTGGATGACAAGGTGACGCAATATATCCCTGAAATGAAGGGATCGGCCTATGACGATGTCACCATCGCGCAATTGCTGACGATGACCTCGGGCATCAAATGGAATGAAGATTATGAAGATCCAAAATCCGATGTCGCCCGCTTCAACGAGCATAAGGCCGAACCGGGCATCGACGTAACCGTCAGCTATATGCGCAAGCTGCCGCGTGAGGCACCCGCCGGCACCAAATGGGTCTACAAGACCGGTGAGACCAATTTGATCGGCGTTCTGGTCAGCAAGGCGACGGGGAAGAAATTGTCCGACTATCTTTCCGAAAAAGTCTGGGCCCCTTTTGGCATGGAGCAGGACGGAAGCTGGCTGCTGGGATCGACCGGTCATGAAATCAGCGGTTGCTGCATTCAGGCATCAACCCGCGATTATGCGCGCTTCGGGATGTTCATCCTCGGTGGCGGTTTAGTGAACGGCAAGGCGATTTTGCCCGACGGCTGGATTGCCTCGGCGACCACCAAGCAGGCAGACATTGGTACCCCCGGCAGAGGCTATGGCTTTCAATGGTGGACGTATGATGATGGCAGCTATGCAGCGCAGGGAATTTTCGGCCAAGGTATCTTCATCGATCCCAAGCGCAAGCTGGTGATCGCATCGAACAGCAACTGGCCGCGCGCCACCGACCCGGCCGGGCAGGATGGGCGTGAGGCGTTTTACAAGGCCGTGCAGAAGGCGCTGGACGACGAACTGGCGTCCTTTCCGGAGGATGTGAAATGAGCGGCAAGACAGCATGGATAACCGGCGCTTCATCGGGAATCGGTGAGGGGCTGGCAAAGGAATGGCTGGCACGCGGCGGGCGCTGTGTGCTTTCGGGGCGCAATGTCGCGGCGCTGGAAGCGGTGGCTGCCCATGCACCTGACCGCTGCCTCGTGCTGCCATTTGAAAGCACCGACTATGCAGCTATTCCGACCATGGTGGAAAAGGCTGTAGCCTTTGCAGGCAATGTCGATGTGCTCGTCAATAACGCAGGCATCTCGCAGCGCTCGCTTGCCATCGATACCGACATGTCGGTGTATCGGAAGATTGTCGATGTGGATCTGTTGGCACCAATTGCGTTGACGCAGGCCTTGCTGCCGCACCTGCTGTCGCGCGGATCGGGCGGGGTTGTGATGATATCGAGTGTTGCAGGCAAGGCGGGCGTGCCCATGCGTACAGCTTACTGCGCCGCCAAGCACGGCCTTGTCGGCTATGCAGATTCGCTGCGCAGTGAAATTGCGGGGCAGGGTATCAAAGTGCTGGTCGTGGCGCCCGGTTCGGTGCGCACCAACGTTTCACGCAATGCACTGGCGTCTGACGGATCGGTGCGTGGTGTCAGCGATGCGGCGATCGACAATGGCCTTGATCCAGCCGATGTTGCCAAGACCATCTGGGATGCCCTTGATGCCGGAAAGCGCGAGATTGTGGTGGCTGAAGGTATGGAGGCGGCCATTCCGGTGATGCGCGCGCATGAGCCGGACAAGCTGTTCGACATGGTCGAGGCGATGGTCGCGCAGGGCTATGCGCAAAAAATGGCGGCCGAGAATAACTAAATCAGTCGCGGGCGGCGCGCAATGCCGCCCCGGCAGCGAAAGGCGATAAGGCTGTCATCGCCAAACTTGTGGCTGCGAGAAGTTGCAACGCGTTGTTGGCTGAATCGCCCAAAGTTCCCGCTCCGAAAATCAGGATCGGAATCGCCAATGGCACCAGCAGCAACCCTCCCAGCGCCGATGCGCCGTTGAGGCCAGCGGTCAACGCAGCGATTGTCACGCCTAGACCGGCAAAGGCGGGCAAAGTGAGGGCTAGGCCAATTATCAATGTCTTTGCCTGCGCATCGGGCACGCCGAGCAGGGCGATTGCAACCGGCGTTGCGAGCAGCAAGGGGATGCCGAAGCCGACAATGTGGCCTGCAATCTTCGCTGCAGCAATCCATTCGTCTGCCCATCCGCGCAGCACCAACTGGTCGAGTACGCCGGATTGACGGTCAGGCAGAACTAGCCGTTCAATGGGGAGTAGGCTGGCGAGCAGAGCCGCGATCCAGAGGATACTTCCACCTACCCGCGCGAGTAGGGCTTTGTCCGGGCCAGTAACGAATGGAAACAGTGTTGCCACCGCAAGGTAAAACACGATCGGCAGCCACAACCCGCCTCCTGTCCATGCGATGCGTACTTCGCGCCAGGCGATGCTTGCAAAGCCGTTCATGCGGCCATTTCCGTCCGTGGTCGGTCGATAACAAGGCTGCGGGCGACATTGACGGTTGGTGCAATGTGCGACGCAACCAGTGCGATTCCACCTTTTTCGGTATGGCGGGACAGCGCCGCATCCAGACGGGCGACATTAGCCTGATCGAGGCCATTATAGGGTTCGTCGAGCAGCCAGATCGGCGCTTCGCTGGCCAAGAGCCGCGCCAATGCGCCGCGACGTTTTTGTCCGGCAGATAAAAGCCGCACTGGCAATTCTGCCAAACCGATCAGGTCGAGCGTTTCGAGTGCAAATTCCAGCCTTGCCGGTTCGATGCCGTCAAGGTCCGTCCAGAAACGGATCGCTTTTTCGAGCGGCTGGTCAAGGTCCAGGGCAAGATTGTCATCGCAAAGAGCAATCGCGCCGCTGATGCTGACCTCCCCCGATGCGACCGAAAGCAGGCCGGAAAGTGCCCGGAACAAGGTCGACTTGCCGCTGCCATTGGCGCCGCGCACCCAGATCAGTTCGCCGCTTTCAACCTCCAGATCAAAATCGCGCAGGATCACCCGGCTGCCGCGTATGATGGCTACTCGGTGCAATGCGATGCTTGGCGATGCGGCTTGACTGTGCGGCATGGCGCGACATAGGCACGGCGCGCGCAAAAAGCAAAGGCAGGAGAGTGAGATGGCTGTTCGGGAACTGGACGCAAGCGAACGCGAGGCCGCTTTGGCTGGATTGCCCGGCTGGAGCTATGATGCCGAAGCGCGGGGTATCAAGCGCACATTCCGTTTTGCGGATTTTGCCGAAGCTTTTGGTTTCATGAGCCGGGTGGCGATCCTTGCCGAGAAGGCCGATCACCACCCTGAATGGTTCAATGTATACAACCGCGTCGAAATTTTGCTGACCACCCATGATGCGGGTGGATTGTCCGAACGCGACATTGCGTTAGCGACCGCGATTGATAGGTTCGCCTAGTTTCTTCCTCCCGCTTGCGGGCGGGATTAAGGGAGGATGCGAGCGAAGCGAGCCGTCGGTCGTTTCAGACACTCCCCCAGCCCCTCCCGTAAGCGGGAGGGGAGAGTGCTCAGTTCTTCACCACCGTCTCGATACCCTGCATCGTCGACAACTGTCTGCGCAAGCGACCCGGGAACCAGCGCGCGGCGAAGGCGAGTTGTTTTGCCAGTTTGTTGACGGGCGTGTGCACCTTGTCCCCGTGCACAGCTTCCCAAGCGGCGGGACCGATGATCGAAACAGGGCTGACCTCGATGCCCGCTTCTTCAAGACGCTGCTTTCCTGTCTGGTTTGATCCGGGCGCAACCGCGCCGATGATATTAGTATCGATGAAACCGGGCATTAGCGAACGCGCCTTGATGCCCAGTTCGCGCCATTCAATGTCGTGTGCCTCGGTCAGGCCGCGCACTGCGAATTTGGTTGCGCTATATACACTGAGGCCAGCAGACCCGTAAATTCCCGCCGCTGACGCCGTGTTGAGTACACAGCTATTGGGCGTTGCCTGCAGATAAGGGAATCCAGCGCGGATACCGTTGATGACGCCGGTTACATTGATCGCAATCATCCGGTCGATATCTTCGTCGGTCATATCCTGGATTGGCCCGCCGGTGCCAACACCGGCGTTGTTGAACAGCACGTCCATCTTGCCGCCCGTGTGTTTGGCGAATTCGGCCACCGCCGCTTTCCATTGCGGGCGGTTGGTGACGTCAAGCTTGTGGATCGACCACTGACCGGCGGGCAGCATATCCGCGGTTTCCTTGAGGCCTGCGTCGTTGACATCGGCCAGACCGACGAACCAGCCCTTTTCGGCAAAATAGCGCGATACTTCGCGACCTAGGCCCGACGCGGCGCCGGTTACGAAGATGCTTTTGCGGTTGCTGGACATGGCTCGACTCTCCCTCTTATTTGCATCGCTGTAAGCACAGCAATTCGCCCGCCGGGTCAACCCCTACTTGCAGCATGGAATGGAGGGCGATATTCAGCCTCTACCTATGCTCATGTTTCGATTACTCTTCTCAACCCTGCTCGCATTGTTACTGGCAACAACGCCGGGACAGGCCCGTGCGGAGGTCGTCGCAACCTTTTACAGCCATGATTTCGGGGACTATTTCCCCCATGCCTTCATCCGGCTGAAGGGGACTGTCGATGCGACCGGCGAAAAGGTTGATACCAATTACGGGTTCACCGCAGTCAGTGTTTCGCCTGCGATTCTGATGGGTTCGGTCAAAGGCATGATCGAGACCAAGGATGCGAAATATGTGTCGCGCAGCAACCCGCATTTCACCTTGCGCCTGTCGGATGCAGAATATCGCAAACTGATCGATCATGTCGAACGCTGGCGCAGCATGTCGGGCAAAAGCTATAGTTTGAACAAACGCAATTGCGTCCATTTCGTGATGGAGGCTGCAGCCCTTCTCGGGCTGTCAGTCAACCGGAAGAGCAAGTTTTTCAAAAAGCCGAAGTCGTTTGTGCTGGAAATGATGACGCTGAATCCGACTTTGCGGCTTTAACTATCAAATCGCTTCAAAACCCGTCGCATAATAGTGCCAGGTAAAGATCGCCGCAGCGCCCCTGTGTGGACGCCAGGCTTCGGCCACTTCTCGTGTCGGTTTTTCGGTCGGGCGCTCGTCGAGCAACAGGATGCGCTTGACGCCTTCCTGCACCGCCAGATCGCCCGCTGGCCATATGTCAGGGCGACCTTCGGCGAAGAGCAGATAGATTTCGGCAGACCAGCGGCCAATGCCTTTGACCTTGGTCAGATAGGCGATCGCTTCTTCGTCATCCTCGGGCAGTGCATCGAGCGGCAGCGCGCCTGAAACGACCAGTTCGGCAAGACTACGCGCATAGCCCTGTTTCTGGCGGCTGAGGCCGCACGCGCGCAGACTGTCGAAATCTTCGGCCAGCAACTTCTGCGGCGCGCAGTCCTCGCCCAGCTTGGCGGCCAACTTGTTCCACATCGATGAAGCGGCAGCGACGCTGACCTGTTGGCCGACGATCGTGCGCAGCAGGGTCGTATAGCCGCGCTCGCGGATGCGCGGTTCGGGATAGCCCGCCTGCTCCAATGCAATGGCAAAGCGCTTTTCCTGACCCGCCAGCGTATCGAGCGAGTATTTGATCTGATCCGCCGTGAGCCCCATTAGTTGACCAGCTTCAGCAACGCCATAGGCGGGCCGAAGGTTTTGGGGCCGATATCCCACCGCAATATCTGCATGCCGCCCTCGTCTGCCGGTCCCTCATCGGTGTTGTTGGCCAAAATCCGGGCATTGGTGCGAATTGTGAAAGTGCCTTTGACCTCGACCGGTTCGAGGTTCTTTTTCGCGCCTCCCATGCCGGGGATCATCGATCCTGATCCCATGAGTGCCATCAACGAAACGTCGGCATCATTGTGAAAGGTCGGCGCTTCGATCCGTACCCGGCCGTTATCCCAGCGGGTGATGTGGATCATAGGACTACCCAGCGCATAACGGGGTATCACGGGAAAGGCGAAGTCGTCGGCCAATTTCCCTTTGGTCGAATAATCGATCATGAAAACACCATTTCCCAGATGCTCGACCTTGTTCCACGCCGCCAGTCGCTCGACTTCCTTGGTAAAGCGTTCGATGGTCTTCGGGTTGCTAGGGTCGATACCGCCAAGCATCGCGCCAAACATCTTTTTGGCCTGCTCCTTTTCCTTTTTGGAGGCAGCCTGGGTTTCGTCCCACTCTTTCTTTTGCTGTTCGACTTCTGCAGGTGTGCAATCGCGTTCGGTATAATCGTCGTCGCTGATTGCTTCCGCCGCATCCGCCGCTGCTTCAGCTGCGGCTTCAGCTGCGTCTTCGACGGCGGTTGCCGCTTCGCTTTCGTCTACCGTAGCCGCTGCGCTGGTTGTGTCTTCACCGTCATAGCTTTCCTGTGACGTCTTCGAGGCGGCCGTTCCGCCATCGGCGCTGCCGATTTCTGCAAGCGCCGCCTCTGCCACTGCGCTGTCGGCTGCGGCTTTTTCTTCAGCCTTCTGTTTGCGCTTGTCCTTTTTCTTCTCTTCCTCGCTCTTCGCTTCGTCTGGAAGCGCGCCGTAGCAGGATGCGGCAAATTCGGTTCCGGCGCCCTCAGCGTCGAGAGTATCGTTCAGCAGATTGGCCAGACCGACCAGCTGAATCTGCCCCTTGTAGCTGAACGAAAACTCGCCATCGGCAAGCAGGGTCATTTCCGAATTGAACTCACCGGGCAAAAGCAGGCAGCCCGACAGGCTCATCGGTGCGACAATGGCGAGGCCGATGGCGGCTATTTTCTTGAAATGCATCAGTCAGCTTTCGATTGGCGCATGGTCGCGGCGGCATAAAGCGCGATGGCTGCGGCGTTGGAGACGTTGAGGCTTTCCATCTGTTCACTGATCGGCAGCTTGGCCAGCTGGTCGCAATGATCCTCGATATTGGCGCGCATGCCTTCACCCTCTGCGCCGAGCACCAGCGCATTTCGGGATGGGGCCAGTGCTTCCGCAAGCGTGACATCGGCATGGCCGGTTAGCCCGATACGCCAATAATTATGCTCGGCTATCTCGTCGAGTGCACGGGCCAGATTGACCACGCGCACCCAGGGCACGACTTCCAGAGCGCCCGATGCCGATTTGGCCAATACGCCAGACTCTGGGGGCGCATGCCGGTCCTGCGTCACGACGGCAATTGCGTCAAAGGCGGCGGCGGACCGGAAAATTGCACCCACATTGTGCGGGTCTGTAATCTGGTCGAGTATCAGGATGGGCCGATCATCATCATCATGTGCATCGAGCACGTCCGACAACCAGACATCCTCAAGCGGCGCGACTTCGGCAACAATGCCCTGATGCGGGGTGTCGCGGGGAACGAATCGGGCGAGGTCGGAGCCTTCGCAGAATTGAAAAGGGATGCCCGACGGCAGCTCGAACGAAGCCATCGCCTCGCGCGTCGCCCAGACTTTGAGGATGCGGCGCTCCGGATTTTCAAGCGCGGCGGCCACCGCATGCCGCCCCCAGAATTTGGGATTGCCGCTGGTCTGTGCAGCACCGCGTCGGCGTTGGCTTTTATGCGATGACATGTTGGGGCCCTGTAAGACTGGAGAAATTTCGGTTCATGCCCGCTCTTTCCCACTTGAGGCATTGACAGGCAAGTGCCGTTTCGCCAATAGGCCGCTTCTTCTTCGGGACCGGCCCTTTGCCTTGCGCAACGCCCCGCAGAAAGTGGACAGGTGGCCGAGTGGTTAAAGGCAGCAGACTGTAAATCTGCCCGGTTTTCCGTACGCTGGTTCGAATCCAGCCCTGTCCACCATTTTACTCTCGCAACCAGAAATCTCGCTGCTATCCAAATGGGTAGCGCAGCGCATAACCTTTTGCGCCAAAGCCCACTAATTGAGCAAACAGGAGGGTATATGCGGTCGAATCGGGTCATGCTTTTTGCGGCGTTGGCTGTGTTGGGAACCCACAGCGCTTTCGCGCAAAATGTCCAATGGGCGTCTAAGCAAGCGGATGACGCTGCCGTAACAAGCGCTGCTGTGCATGGGCAACCGGATGGCATTTCCACAGCGGTTGGATTCTACAATTCGGTTTATGTCCGTGATTTCAAAGCTGGCAAGGTGGGCGCAGCACAGCTCGAAAAGGCCATGAAGCTACCCGCGGGCGAACTTGGCAAATGGGACCTGATCGTGTTTGAAAGCGAAGCTCCGGGATCCGGGGCCTTTTTTGATGGGTCGATGTGGATGGTGCAGGATATGCAGAAGATGGTCTCAACCGTCTATGATAGCCGTACCCGGGCGTCTGTTCCGGGGACGGGCAGCGGTTGGAGCTTCAAGACCGGTCGCATGACGATGGCCGAATTCAAGGCGATCTATCCGGGACCGCGCGTGATGGCGGACGCGGCATGGCTGTTGATCAAATTCCCGTCGGTCGTTGAAAAGACGTCACCCAATCTGGCGGTCTGGATGGGGGGAGGGCCTATCCCGTCCCCCGACGACAATATGCCGACGCCTGATGCGATTGGTGTGATCCGCTAGTTGCGTTTCTCGTCAGCCAGCAAACGTCCCAAGGCCTCATAGGCCGGGATGGAGGTCGGATCGATCGCAACATTGCCAGCTACAGGATGCGAGGCAAAGCGGGCGATGACCATTTCGGCCTTGGGATCGATATAGATTGCCTGACCGTGAATGCCGCGCGCCATATAGGCGCCATGATCATTGTGGCTAACCCACCATTGGTTGCGATAGGACCAGCCGGGTAGGGTGGGATAAGCGCCATTTTTGGCAAACTCCGCCTTGCCGCCGCCTTTAGTGATGTCGGAAATGGCAGCTGCCGGAACAACCTGTTGGCCATTCCATTTCCCGCCTTGCCGCATCATCTCGCCAAAACGGGCCATATCACGCAGCGAGACCATCAGCCCGCCGCCTGCAAAGGGCGTGCCCTGCGCGTCGACGACAAGCGCGGCATCCTGTTCCATGCCCAGCTTTGACCAGAAACGCTGTTCAAGTTGTTCGCGGACTGGAATGCCGGTGGCGCGGGTGATGATCCAGCCGAGCGCGTCGCTGTTGGCGGTGCGATAGGTGAAGCGTTCCCCATGTTCGCCCTGCTTGCCGATAGTGGGCAGGAAGGCGAGAAATCCGTCGGGGCCATTATAATCCGCGCGTCGCGGCGCGGCGCGGCCGGCACGGGCATGTCTGATAATGTCCGCGTCAGCATTGGTGTATGTTTCGTCGAAAGCGATGCCGGTCGTCATATCCATAACCTGGCGGACGGTCGCGCCTGCAAAGCCGCTATCCGCCAGTTCGGGAACATAATCGGTGACCAGCTTTGCAGGATCGAGTTTGCCCTCTGCCGTCAGGCTGGCAGCCAGCGTGCCGATATAGGATTTGGTGACCGAAAAGGCGATGTGCTGCGACGCGGCAGTAGTCACGCCCATATAGCGTTCGTACACAATCTTGCCCTTGTGCAGCACGACAATAGCGTCGGTATAATTGGCGCCCAGCGCCTCTTTCCAGCTCATCGGCTTATCGCCGCTCAGCGGCGTAAAGGTCAGCGCGTCGATATCATCGCGCTCTGCACGTGGAAAGGCATGGACGGGGGCATCGCCACGATGCAGTGGCAGGGTCGGGAAGAATTGCCGCCAGTTGGAAAAGCTCCAGCGCAGCTGCGGGAAGCGGAAATAGCTGCCGTCCTCAAACTTGACCTGCTTGTCAGCTGGCGGCGGTGTGCCCTGCATCCAGCCCAGCTTGGCTGGATCGCTTTCGGCAGCATCCAGCTGTTTGCGCTCACTTTGTGCCTGCGCACCTGACGCCGCAACAGCTATCGCTGCGGCTGCAATTATCGCCTTTTTGGGCATGTTCCCCTCCCTCTTAAGTCCTCAAGAGGGAGGATGGCGCAATCATTCAGCCAGTGCAACCTCGGGGTCGACGAACTTCATGTTCAGGCTTTCGGCCACCGCCTTGCTGGTCACCTTGCCCTTGTGGACATTGAGGCCGGCGAGAAGCCCGCGACCGATCTCGCTGTGGGCGTGCAACGCCTCGAGACCCTTGTCCGCCAGCGCAAGACCATAAGGCAGTGTCGCATTGTTCAGCGCGGCCGCGCTGGTTTGCGGCACCGCTCCCGGCATGTTGGCAACGCAATAATGGATGATGCCATCGACGACATAGGTTGGCTCGGCATGGGTGGTGGGCTTGGAGGTTTCAAAGCAGCCGCCCTGGTCAATCGCAACGTCCACAAGGACCGAGCCGGGCTTCATATGCTTCAGTATGGCGCGGGTGACGAGCTTGGGTGCGCTGGCGCCGGGGATGAGAACCGCACCGATGACGGCATCCGCAACGCTGATCTCGGCATCGATGGTGTCGAGCGTCGAATAGCGGGTGCGCACGCGGCCATGAAACAGCTCGTCCAACTGGCGAAGGCGTGGGATCGAACGGTCGACGATCGTCACCTCGGCACCAAGACCCACCGCCATGCGTGCGGCATGGGTGCCGACAACGCCGCCGCCCAAGACGGTGACGCGACCGGCCGGAACGCCTGGTACGCCGCCCAGCAGGATGCCTGCGCCGCCTTCAGACCGGCGCATCGCCTCGCCTGCAGCTTCAATCGCCAGACGGCCTGCGACTTCGCTCATCGGAGCGAGCAGGGGGAGCGTGCCCTTGTCATCGGTCACGGTTTCATAGGCAATCGCTGTGCAGCCCGATTTGACCAGACCCTTGGCCTGTTTTGGATCGGGGGCGAGGTGGAGATAGGTGAAAAGCAACTGGCCTTCGCGTAACTGTACCCACTCGTTTGGCTGGGGCTCTTTCACCTTGACCACCATTTCGGCCTTGGCGAAGATTTCTTCCGCGGTTTTGACAATCTTTGCACCCGCCTTTTTATAGGCTTCGTCGGTCGCCATGATGCCGGCACCCGCGCCCGACTGTACCATCACCTTGTGGCCACGTGCGACATATTCGCGGACGGCAGAGGGCGTCAGGCCGACGCGATATTCATGGACCTTGATTTCAGTGGGGACGCCGATGCGCATAATACTCTCCTGCATAAAAGCGGTGTTGTACTGCTTTTATCACGCAAAGAGCAGAAGAAATGCGCAAATTATGGACAATATAGAATGAATGGTGCAGTAATATCGCATTATTGTACGAAATGGCGCTCAAAAAATGCAGATTGATAGGATAGACCGCAAAATCCTTGGCGCGCTGGTCGCCAATGGCCGGGCAACGCAGCAGGAATTGGGTGAAGCGGCGGGGCTTTCGCCAAGCGCCGCGTCACGGCGGCAAAAGGCGTTGGAAGACGCTGGCATATTGCGAGGTTATCGTGCTGATGTGAATTTGCGCAAGCTAGGCATGGGCGCGACCGTGATGGTGACGATCACACTCGACAGCCAGAGCGAGGAGGCGATGGAAGCGTTTGAAAATGCGGTCGCCGCCAGCCCCTCCATATTACGCTGCCATTTGATGAGTGGGCGCAACGATTATCATCTGACCGTCCGCGCGGCCTCGATTGAGGATTATGAACGGGTGCACCGGCAGGAAATCGCGCGACTGCCCAGAGTAGCCCGTATAGAGACCGCCTTCGCCCTGCGCGAAGTCGTCAACCGCACGGTCCCGCCCCGGCTTTTAGGCTGATTTACAATATAACAAGCTTTCCACTCTAACCCCGACGCTGAGTATTTTGCTTGAGGCGGGGGCCCGATGGAACATCATTTGCAAAAATCATGGGCGGATGAAGCGGCCGAGAATGCCTATTTCCAGCGCATAGAGGCCATGGTGCATGCGGGCGATCTGGACGCCGCCTCGGCCATCCTCGAAGAGGATCTGGCGAGCCTCGACACGCCGCTGGGTCAATTGTGCCGCGACCTCAGCGAAGAAGCCGTCGATATCGCCGGATGGGAAGAATTGGGCGATTCCATCGCGCAATATGAAGGTGAGCCGATCACCGCCGTCCACATCATGATTTCGAACGAGCCTGATCTGGTGTTTGAAGATAAGAGCGTCACGCACCATCCGATGATCGAAGTGATGTTCTACAGCGACGAGCATCTGGCCTTTTCGGAAATGTCGCGCGACGAAATTCTCGCAGCCAGCCTTGAAGAGGATGAAAGCTGGTGGGGGCAAGGTGAGGATATGGAGGCTTATCTGGAAATCAACGGCCTCAGCCAATTGAACACCGCACTGCTGCACCATAAACGCCAATATTATTTCCGCGACCAGATGCACATACTGGATGAAAAGAACGGGCTGGCCGCCAACACAGCACCCTTGCTCTATGTCGAATTTCGCCTTGCTTCGATGCTGCGCGCGGTGCGCTACCATCAGGCAGTAAAGGCGCTGATCGAAGGATTCGGTTTGCGCAAGAATGTGCCGGTGCTTGTTGGCATGCACAATATGAAACCGGAAATCAGCTCGGTTTATATGGCCAAATCTGCGGCGGTGGTTGAACTAACAAAAACAGCCAAATTGGCCGTGACCATCAAACGAAACTTGGAAGAGATCCCCGAGGAGTTTTCAGGCAGCAGCCTGCGCCAGCGCGTGCTGGTCGAGGCTGAGGAGGAAAAACCCGGCTTCTTCAGGCGTCTGTTCGGGCGGCGCTAATCAATCCCTTCCAGCAATTCCCCGATCTTCCCGAACATTTCGTCGATATGGCTTTTGTCGAGGATCAGCGGCGGGCTGAGGGCGATGATGTCGCCGGTTGCACGCACCAATAGGCCATTGTCGAAACAGGCATGGAAGAGTTCGGTGGCGCGCTTCGTGGGCGCTCCCGGGCGGGGTTCGAGTTCGATACCGGCGACCAGTCCGATGGTGCGGATGTCGATGATATGGGGCTTGCCGCGAAGGCTGTGCGCGGCATCGGCCCAATAGGCGCCCAGTTCGTCGGCTTTGTCGAACAGCCCCTCTTGCGCGTAGAGATCGAGCGTCGCGATACCTGCGGCACTGGCCAACGGGTGACCCGAATAGGTGTAGCCGTGGAAAAGCTCGATGCCGTCCGCTGCATTGTTGACCACATCGTCATGGATCGTCCGGCTGACCGCGACCGCACCCATCGGCACGGCAGCATTGGTCAGGCCCTTGGCCATGGTGATGATATCGGGCGTGACGCCCCATGTCCCACTCGCGGTTGCGCCGCCGACGCGGCCATAAGCGGTGATCACTTCGTCGAAGATCAGGATGATGCCATGCTTGGTGCAGATATCGCGCAGTCGTTGCAAATAACCGACGGGGGGGATGAGTACTCCGGTGGAGCCCGCCATCGGCTCGACAATGACAGCGGCGATAGTTTCTGCACCGTGCAGAGCAACCAGCCGTTCGAGGTCGTCCGCCAATTCCGCACCATGCTGCGGAAAGCCCTTTGAAAAGGCGTTGCGCGCCAGATCATGTGTGTGGGGCAGATGATCGACGCCGGGCAACCCTTGCCACCAGCGGCGGTTGTTGACGATGCCGCCCACCGAAATCCCGCCAAAGCCTGTGCCGTGATAGCCACGCTCGCGTCCAATCAGACGCGTACGCGTGCTTTGTCCGCGAGAACGTTGAACGGCGAGCGCGATTTTGAGCGCGGTATCGACCGATTCGCTTCCCGAATTGGTAAAGAAGATGCGGTCGAGCCCTTCGGGCATCAGTTCGGCAACGCGGCTGGCCAGCTCAAAGGCGAGAGGGTGGCTTAGTTGGAAGGTCGGGCCGAAATCCATCGTTGCGGCAGTCTTGGCAATCGCCTCGACAATTGGTGCACGGCAATGGCCGGCATTGCTGCACCACAGCCCGGACGTGCCATCAAGGATGCGGTTTCCGGCACTATCCCAATAATGCATGTCCTTTGCAGCTGCTAGCTGGCGCGGGTGTGCCTTATACGCCCGGTTCGCTGTGAAGGGCATCCAGAATGCTGCCAAAGGGTCGTTTTCGCGCATCGATTCGGTCCTTGTTTGGCACCGATGGGTGCCGGTTAACTGTGACCGATATGCCACAACTTATAAAAAGGACAATGTTGCAGACATAAAATTGCTTGAAGCGGCGATGCTTTGCTGTTTTTGTGCACCTGCACACTGACAGCATCGTTAACCATATAACAAGTGGAAGCTGGCAGAACTCGCGGGAACGAACAGCCATATTGGAGGCAGGGGCCTTTGTGCCGACTGTCAGCGAGTTTAAGTGAAGAAAGGTCAAAATATGCGTAAAACTGTTTTCAAGCTGGCCGCAGCTTGCGTTGCCTTGGGCAGCATCTCGGCCGCAGCTCCTGCATTCGCGCAGGAAGAAGCCGCTGAAGAAGCCGAAGGTCCGATCACCGTTTCGGGCGGCATCGCGGTCGTTTCGGACTATCGCTTCCGTGGCGTTTCGCTTTCGGACAAGGATTTCGCGGTTCAGCCTTATTTGACCGTAAAGCATGAATCGGGCCTTTACGCTGGCGTTTGGGGTTCGAACCTCGCCGAAAATGCTGGTGATGATGTGGAAGTCGATCTGTACGCAGGTTTCGCAGGTGGCGACGCTGTAACCTATGACATTGGCGCTACCTATTATCTGTATCCCGGCGTTTCATCGTTCAACTATGTCGAATTCACCGGCAAACTGGGAACGACCGTTGGTCCTGCGACCATCGGTGGCCAATTGAGCTATGTTCCCAGCCAGGACAATACTGGAAACACCGACAACATCTATGTTGCCACCAACGCAGCGATCGCCATTCCGGACTCGCCGATCACTATTACCGGTTCGGTTGGCCTTGAAGATGGTGCCTTCACCGGTGGCAGCAGCAAGCTCGACTGGTCGTTAGGCGCTACTGCAGCAGTTAAGGGTTTCACCCTTGGTGTTGCTTATGTTGATACCGACCGTCGCTCCACCTTCGCGTTCAAGGACTCGAAAGCTGGCGTTGTATTTTCGGTAGCCTACGGCTTCTAAGCTGGATTTCTCTCTCCGGAGGGACATCAACTTGCATGCCGGGCTTGACTGTTCAAGCCCGGCATGTCCTTATGTGGCAGGCCCATTTCCGGCCCTAAACCGGTGAAAAACAATGTCTGTCAATCTGGCGAACTGGATCGCCGAAAACAAAATCGACGAAGTCGAATGCATCGTCCCCGATATTAATGGGGTGCAGCGCGGCAAGGTTCTGCCTGCAAAGAAATTCCTCTCCTCGGTCAGTGACAAGTCGCTCCGCATTCCCGGCAGCGTCTTTATCTGCACGATCGACGGGCACTATCCCGAAGATATCGAGGATATCTGGGACAAGGATCCTGACAAGATTTTGATCGCCGATCCGGACACGATTTGCATTGCCCCCGGCTTCAAATCGCCCACCGCCTTTGTGATTGCCGATGCCTATAATGGCGACGGCACCGAGGTAGAATTGGCCCCGCGTGCCATCCTGAAAAAAGTGCTGGGGTTATACGCCGCCAAAGGCTGGAAACCGATCATTGCGCCCGAGGTAGAATTCTACCTCGTCAGCCAGAATGTCGATCCCGACTTCCCGCTCCTACCGCCGACAGGTTCAAGTGGCCGGGCAGAGACCGCGAGCCAGCCTTACGGGTTGGAGGCGATGAACGAATATGAGGATATCATCGATCATATCTATGACGATTGCGAGCTGATGGGGCTCGATATCGACACGATGATCCACGAAATGGGTGCCGCGCAGTTGGAGGTGAACTTCCTGCACGGCGATCCGTTGAAGCTTGCCGACCAGGTGTTCCTGTTCAAACGCGTCGTCCGTGCGGTGGCGAAGCAGCACGGGGTTTACGCGACTTTCATGGCGAATCCGATGGCGGGGCAGCCCGGCAGCGCAATGCACATCCACCAGTCGGTGGTCGATGCTGAAACGGGCAAGAACCTGTTTTCAAATGCCAATGGCAAGGATAGCGCGATGTTCCGCAGCTATATTGCCGGTCTCGTCAAGTTCATGCCGCAAATCTCGCCGCTCTGGGCACCCAATGTGAACAGTTTCCGCCGCATGCGCCCCGACAGTGCGGCACCGATCAATGTTCAATGGGGTGAGGATAACCGTTCCTGCGGCTTCCGCGTACCGATTTCGGATAAGCATAATCGCCGCGTTGAAAACCGGCTGCCGGGGGCGGACTCCAACCCCTATCTCGCGATGGCCGCGTCGCTCGTCTGCGGCTATATTGGTATGGTCGACCGGATGGTGCCCGCAAAGGCGATTACCGGCAGCGCTTACAACCGCGCGCGCACATTGCCGCGTACGCTTGAGGCGGCGCTCGATCGCTTTTCGGCATGCAAACCTGTCCGCAACCTGCTGGGTGAGGATTTCTTTGAGATCTTCTACGCGGTGAAGGATTATGAGCTGTTCAATTACCAGTCGGTAGTGAGCAGCTGGGAACGCGAGCATTTGCTGCTGAGGGTTTGATCCGGTGCTGGTCCGCAGTTTTCAAACTGAAACCGCCGAACGAGAGGAATTCGCACCTGCGCCTGATAGGCTGGTCAACGGCAATCCGGCAGGCGAGACCCGCAACGCATATGAATCAGCCGATGGTCGCAAATATTTCGGTGAGTGGAGCTGTTCGGCCGGAGCCTGGCGCGTCAACTATTCCGAATGGGAATATTGCCGGATATTGGAAGGCAATGTGCGGCTGACCAACAATGATGGCTCGGTCGTGGAGGCGGGGCCAGGCGGCAATCTGGTGATCGAGCCAGGCTTTGAAGGTGTCTGGGAAAATCTGACGCCGGTACGAAAACTCTATGTGATCGACTTGGGGGAGGGCGGTTCCGAATAGGTCCGTCGCATTCCCGATGAGCGATCCCCTCAACAACAGCTATTATCAGGCCAGCGCAAATGCATGGAAGCCGCAACCCGTTTTCAATGGAGATGGTCAGTTCGATGTGGCGATCATCGGTGGCGGATTTACGGGGCTTTCTGCCGCCTTGGCTTGCGCGGAAAAGGGGCTGAAGGTCGCGTTGTTCGAGGCGCAGTCCATCGGCTTTGGCGCCTCTGGCCGCAATGGCGGGCAATTAATCCCCGGCCTGCGCTGGTCAATGCGCGAAATCGACGCGGAGTTTGGCCGCGAACGGGCGCAGGCGATTTTCGATCTGGCCTATGGTGCTGTGGAGCGAGTGCATCGCCGGATTGCGCAGCATGGTATCGCCTGCGACCTGAAATCCGGCCATCTGGAGGCGGCTTACAAGCCAGAGCATTTTGCGGACATGCAACGCGAGGCCGATTTTCTGGCCAAGGAATTCGGGTGGGAGTCTGAGAGTGTTCAGCCAGACGAGATGGGGCGGCATATCAACGGTGGCGGCTATCATGGCGGCCTTTATGACGCCCGTGGCGGGCATTTTCATCCGTTGAACTATGCGCTGGGGCTTGCAGGGGCAGCCCTGAAAGCAGGCGTTACGATTTTCGAGCATTCGCCGGTAACGCGGATCGACGGCAATCAGATTATCGCCGAACAGGGCAGTGCAAAGGCGCAGCATATCCTGTTGGCAGCGGACAATTGGATGGAAGATATTGACCGCGAGTTGGGCGGCTTCACAGTCCCGATCATGAACTATAACATCGCAACCGTGCCGTTGCCCGATGCAGAACAATTATTGCCCAGCTACGCCGCCGTTGCCGATAGCCGTTTTGTGCTCAACTATTTCCGCCTTTCCGCCGACAAGCGCCTGATCTTTGGCGGTGGCGAGAAATATGTGCAGACCCCACCTGCCGATATTGCGGCCTTTGTCCGTAAGCATATGGTCGACGTGTTTCCGTCGCTTGCCGACACGCCTATCGACTATGCCTGGGGTGGGGCGGTAGGCGTCACCATGAACCGGCTTCCGCATCTGGGGCGCAAGGGGAACGTCTTTTTCGCACATGGCTTTTCGGGGCATGGCGCGTTGGTCACGACGCTTGCCGGAGAGCTGCTGGCTGAAGCTGTCACGGGAACGATGGGTGGGTTCGATGTCTTTGACAAACTTCCCAGCCGACCATTTCCGGGTGGCCGGCTGTTTGCCCGTCCGCTCGCGACTTTGGGATTGCTCTGGTACGCGCTAAGGGACCGGTTATGATTTCAGACGCTGTAATAGATCGGATCGCTTCGCGTGAGGTCGCAGCTTTTCGCAAAGCTAACCTCATTTCCCTTGAGTTAGGGTGTCAAGCGGCTGCGAACTGGTTTCAGGGTGTACCCTTCCACTGGATGCTCGATTGGCCGAGCCCGGTGCCGCTGGTGGCCGCTGGAGCCAAAGGCGCAATGCTGATGACAGTCGATGGCCGCACGCTTGATGATTTCTGCCTCGGCGATACCGCGAGCATGTTCGGCCATTCGCCCGCTCCGCTGGCCGAAGCACTGGCAAAGCAGGCGGGCGAGGGGCTCAGCTATATGCTGCCCACCGAAAAGGGTGTTGAGTTGGGTGGAATGCTGGCCGCGATGTTTGGCCTGCCGCGCTGGCAAGTGACAACGACCGCGAGCGAAGCCAATCGCGCGGTCATCCGCTGGTGCCGGGGGATAACGGGGCGCAATAAGATCCTGATTTTCAATGGCTGCTACCATGGCGCGGTCGACGATGTGTTCGTCGATCTGCGCGCCCATCCCTCTGGTTGGGAAGCCACAATGCGGGCGAGCCTGATCGGGCAGGTGCACGACATTTTGCCGACGACCAGCGTGATCGAATTCAATGATATCGACGCACTCGAACGCGAGTTGAAACGCGGCGATATCGCCTGTGTGTTGGCGGAGCCAGTGATGACCAATGTCGGCATGGTGCGCGATGCGCCGGGCTATTTGGAAGCGCTACGCCGTCTGTGCAGCGAGACCGATACAATCCTGGTGTTCGATGAGACCCATACAATCTCGTCTGGCTATGGCGGGCACAGCAATGCCTATGGACCAAAGCCCGACATGATGGTGATCGGCAAGTCGATCGGCGGTGGCGTACCGACAGCGGTTTATGGGTTCAGCGAAGAGATTGCCGAGCGGATGGCGAAATTGAACGCCAGCCGTCCATCGGGGCATAGCGGAATCGGCACCACGCTATCGGCCAATGCGCTCGCCATTTCGGCGATGCATGCGATGGTGGGCAAGGTGATCACGCATGAGGCCTATCGCCACATGCTGGCGCTCGCGCAGCGATTGGTGAAGGGTATCGAAGGCATCATTGCCGCACATCAGTTACCTTGGCACGTCGTCAATGTTGGTGCGCGCGTCGAATTTGTCTGCGCTGAAAAGCCGTCGACCAATGGCAGCGAGGCGCGCGCAGCAATGCATCCCAGGCTGGAGGCGGCAATTCACCTCTATCTCGCCAATCGCGGCATTTTGCTTGCGCCGTTCCACAATATGATGTTGCTGTCTCCGGCAACGCAGGAGGGGCAGGTTGACCGGTTGGTCCATGTGCTGAACGACGCGGTTACCGAATTTCTGGAGTAAATAGATTGAGCAGCCATCCCAAATCCTCGGCGGTCATCGCACCGAAGAGCGAAGCCGAAGCCTTTTTTGCGGCCAATCCGCACATCGACTCGATTGAGATGATTTACACCGATTTTGGAGGCGTTCCGCGGGGAAAGCGGCTGCGCCAGCATGAGGTGCTGGCGGTTTACGAAACCGGCCGGATGTTCCCTGGCTCAATCACCGTCGTCGATATCACCGGTCAGGATACCGTCGAAACCGGCCTCGTCTGGGAAGATGGGGATGCCGACCGGTCGATGAAGCCGGTGCCGGGCACGTTGGTGAAAACTCCTTGGGCTGGCGAGAATGCTGCGCAATTCCTAGTCGATTTCTATGAACTTGACGGGACGCCGCACGATCTTGACCCACGCCATGTACTGGGGCTTGTGGTCGACCGTTATGCCGAACAGGGTCTGGTGCCTGCGGTTGCGGTCGAGCTGGAATTCTATCTTGTCGATCCCAAGCGCAGCCGCGACGGCATGGTGCGTCCGGCAGCGCCCGCCTATAGCAAGGATCGCCCGCGCAATGTCGAGGTCTATGGCCTGCGCGAGCTGGAAGATTTCCGTCCCTTTCTTGATGACCTCTACACCTTTTGCGATGTGCAGGGTCTGCCGCTCGAAAGCGCGATTTCCGAATTCGCGCCGGGGCAGTTTGAACTCACCCTTTGCTACAAGCCCGATGTGCTGCGCGCCTGCGACGATGCGATCATGTACAAGCGTGTGGTGAAAGCTGCCGCGCAGCGTCACGGCCTCGAAGCCACCTTCATGGCGAAGCCCTTTGCCGATCAGGCGGGGTCCGGCATGCACATCCACGTTTCGGTCAACGATAGTGATGGCAACAACATCTTTGCCAGCGAAGACCCCGAAGGCACCGATGCGCTGCGTCACGCCATTGGCGGGATGATCGCCAATGTGGGGGATAGCTTTGCGCTGTTCGCGCCCAATGCCAACAGCTATCGCCGGTTCAAGGCGAACAGCTATGCGCCGGTCGCACCGACATGGGGCGTCAACAACCGCACCGTTTCCTTCCGCATTCCGGCAGGCGCGCCCAAAACCCGCCATGTCGAGCATCGCGCTTGCGGGGCGGATGCCAATCCTTATCTGGCAGTTGCAGCGGTACTGGCAGGCATGCACCACGGCATGGCGAACCAGACCGATCCCGGCCCGGCTGTCGTCGGCAATGGCTATGATCGCGACTCTTCGGGCGACGACAAACCGCCGAGCAACTGGTTCTCGGCGGTCGATCGTTTCCATGCCTCCAGCATTATGCGCGACTATCTGGGCGAGCGGTTTGTCGACATGTATTCGATCGTCAAACGCGTCGAGCAGGACCGCTATTTCAGCGAAGTCCCGCGCCTCGATTATGACTGGTATTTGCGGAACGCCTGACGTCAAAAAAACGCTTTGAAAATCGCCGGTTTTGCGTCAGTCTCGGGAATCGAGGGAACGCATAAACAGGTGGAGCAAAGCCATGGATTTCAAGACACTTCTCGACAATGCACAGAACCGTCGTTCGCTGCTCAAGGGCATGGGGGTTGCGGCTGTGGGTTTGACCTTCACGGGAGCACTCGCCGGTTGCGGGGAGAAGGAAGCGAAGAAGCTCGCCAATGGCGAGGAGGGCAAGCTGAACTTCTACAACTGGGACACCTATATCGGCGAAACCACGATCGAGGACTTCAAGGGCGCGAGCGGCGTCGACGTCAATATGACGCTGTTCGCCAGCAATGACGAACTGTTCGCCAAGTTGAAGGCCGGCAACCAGGGCTATGACGTGATCGTGCCGTCGAACGATTTTGTCGAACGCATGGCGCAAGCCGATCTGTTGATGCCGCTCGATTTTGCGCAGATCCCGAATTTCGAAAAGAATGTCGCGCCGGAATTCAAGGATGTACCCTATGATCCGAAACGCAAATATTCGATGCCCTATACCTGGCTTTCGCTCGGCATCGGCTATCGCAAATCGAAGGTGAAAGGCACGCCCGACAGCTGGAAAGTGTTGTTCGACAGCGACGAATATAAGGGCCGCATCGCTGTGCTCTCCGAAGCTGGCGACATGTTCCGCCTCTATGGCAAATATCTGGGCAAGTCGGTCAACGCACTGACCGAAGCGGATATCAAGACCATCGAAGCGATGATGATCAAGCAAAAGCCGAACATCAAAGCCTTCCATGAAGACAATGGCCAGGACCTGCTGCTCAAGGGCGAAGTCGATGTCGTGCTTGAATATAATGGCGATATTGCGCAGGCGATGGTGGAGGACGAGGATATCGGCTTTGTCATCCCCAAGGAAGGCAGCCAGCTCAACTCGGACAATCTCTGCATCCCCAAAGGCGCGCCGCGTCCGAAAAATGCCCATGCCTTCATCAACTATTTGCTCGACGCAGAGGCAGGCAAGAAGATCACCGAAACGATCCTCTATCCCACGCCGAACAATGCTGCCAAGGCGCTGATGCCCGATGATTACAAGAATAATCCGGTCATTTTCCCGCCCGCCGATATCCTCGCCAAGTGCGAATATGCCGCATATAATCCAAAGCTGCAGCCGATGTATGAGGAGGCTTTCACCCGCGTGCGGGCTGCCTGATCCGTGGCAGGGGGGCTTCAGGACTGGAAAAAGCACAAGCGGCCGTTCGCAGCAATTGCGGGCGCGCCGCTGTTGTGGCTGCTGCTTTTCTTCCTCGTACCGATGGCGATCGTTTGGCTGTACAGCTTTGGCGAGAATGCCGGGCCTGCTGACATTGCGATTTCGGGAACGCTCGACAATTACAAACGGGCCATTGAATGGCTCTATCTCTCGATCTTCCTGAAATCGCTGGCGGTCGCGGCGTTGGTGACGCTGATATGCCTGATTATCGGCTTTCCGGTGGCGATGGCGATTACATTTGCCGCACCCAAATGGCGGCCATGGCTGCTGCTTGGCATCATGCTCCCCTTCTGGACCAACCTCCTCATCCGCACCTATGCGCTGATGATGCTAATGGGCACCAATGGCTACGCCAATAAGGGGCTGGGAGCGCTGTGGGACGGGGCGAGTTGGCTGCGCACGCTCGTTGGCATGCAGCCACTCGAGGCGTGGACGCCGGTGCAACTGCTCTACAATAATTTCGCAGTGGTTTTGGGGCTGGTCTATGTGCATCTCCCCTTCATGGTGCTGCCGCTGTACTCGGCGCTCGATCGGCTCGACAAATCGCTGATTGAGGCCAGCCTTGATCTGGGGGCAGGGCATTTGCGCACGCTGATGAAGATCGTTGTGCCGCTGGCAGGCCCGGGCATCTTGGCCGGGGTGATGATCACGTTGATCCCGGCGCTCGGCGCCTATCTGACGCCCGACCTGATGGGCGGCACCGAAAGCCAGATGATTGCCAATGTGATCGAACGCCAGTTCAAGCGCGCCAATGACTGGCCGTTCGGGGCGGCGCTGTCCTTCCTGCTGATCTACGCGATGTTCATCCTGATCGCGCTGCAATCGATGCGACGCGACAAGGGGGATGCACGCTGATGGCTCTGTTCAACCGTACGCCTGTCGCTCCGCTCGAATATACCCGCAAATTGTGGATGCGCAGTTGGGTCGCTGCGACGATGTTCTTTCTCTACGCGCCGTTGCTCGTCCTGATGATTTTCAGCTTCAACGACAGCAAACGCAACGTCGTGTGGAAGGGCTTCACGCTCAAATATTATGAGAAGGCGCTGAACAATGACTCGCTTGTTGAGGCTATGGTCAATTCGCTGACCATTGCCGGGCTGGCGACAGTATTCAGCCTTGTCCTTGGTGCATTGGCGGCGGTGATGCTGTGGCGGTTCAAATTCCCCTTCAAGGGCGCGGTGGAAGGGACCATGTCCTTGCCGATCATCGTTCCCGAAATCTGCCTCGGCGTCGCTTTCCTGATTTTCTTTGCCAAGATCGAATGGCCAACCGAGCTGCCCTGGCCGCTCAACCTGTCGGCGATCACGATCGCGCATATAACCTTCTGCTTTCCCTTTGTGGCGATGGTGGTGCGATCGCGGCTGGCCAGTTTCAATATCGAGGAAGAGGAGGCGGCGAAGGATCTGGGTGCATCCGAATGGCAGACCTTCCGCGACATATTGCTGCCGCACATGAAACCGGGCCTGATTGCGGGCGCGCTCCTCGCCTTCACGCTCAGCCTCGACGATTTCGTGATCACCTTCTTCACCAGCGGGCCGGATACGATTACCTTCCCGGTCAAAGTCTATTCGATGGTGCGCTTCTCGGTGACGCCTGAAGTCAACGCTGCATCGACCATCCTCATTCTCCTCACCATCATACTCACCGCCGTCGCGCTCAAGCTGCAGGGCGTGAAAGCCATAGCGGATACCCATTGATATGACCGACCCGCAACCCATCATCCAGATCCGCAACGTCTCCAAACGCTTTGGCAAGGTGACTGCGGTCGATAACGTCAATCTCGATATCATGGCAGGCGAGTTCTTCGTTCTGCTCGGCCCCTCGGGCTGCGGCAAGACGACGCTGCTGCGCATGATTGCCGGGTTCGAATTGCCGACCGAGGGCCAGATCATCATTGACGGTGTCGATGTCAGCGATGTGCCACCCAACAAGCGGCCGGTGAACATGGTGTTCCAGAGCTACGCCGTATTTCCGCACATGTCGGTGGCAGATAATGTCGCTTACGGTCTGAAGATTCGTGGTGTCGGACGTGGCGAGCGCGAGGAGCGGGTGCGCGAGGCGCTCGAGCTGGTCAAGCTTGGCGGGTTTGAGGAACGGATGCCCGACCAGATGTCGGGCGGGCAACGCCAGCGCGTGGCGCTCGCCCGCAGTCTGGTGATGCGGCCCAAGGTGCTGCTGCTCGATGAGCCGCTCTCGGCGCTCGACGCTAAGCTGCGCGCACAGATGCAGTTTGAGTTGTCCGACTTGCAGGATCAGGTGGGCATCACTTTCGTAACCGTCACCCACGATCAGGACGAAGCGCTGTCAATGGCGAGCCGCATTGCTGTGATCAACAAGGGCGAGGTCGCGCAGCTCGCCGGCCCATCAGACCTGTATGAATTCCCTGCGAACCGATTCGTCGCCGATTTCGTCGGCTCGGTGAATATCTTCGAAGGCAAGCTGACGCTGGATGAGCCGGACAAGGCTGCGGTGGATTGTCCGGGGATCGGCAAGGTGTATCTGAACCACGGCGTCACCGGCCCGCATGGTGCCGATGTCTGGGTCGCGCTTCGCCCCGAGAAAATCTATCTGCATGTGCCGGGCGAGGGTAAAGCGGTGCGCGCCGCCGCGCAGGACGCGCCCGACGGCCATAATTTTGCGCGCGGCGTGATAAAGGGCATGAGCTATCTCGGCGACATCACGCTGTACGAGATCAAGCTCGACAGTGGTGAGATGATCCGCGTTTCGCGGCCCAACCTGTCACGCCACGATCAGGAAGATTTCACCTGGGATGACCGGGTCAGCATGCATTGGCGCGCAGACAGCCCGGTGGTGTTGCTCAGCTAAGCTCAATCTTCGGCGGTAGAGGCAGGCCGCACATCGATCAACGTCACTGTGATGTTTGTGCCCGCTTGCGGTGCGCCCATTGTGCCATCGGGCTTCGGCATGCAGAAGCGATAGGTCGAGCCGGCCGGCATCATTTTCAGCCCCTCGGCGAATAGCGGTGTTGCCATGGCGAGGGGAATTTTCTCCCATTCGCGCTTTTCCTGAACCACGCCGCTTTCCGCGTCGAACAGGGTGAAATCGACCAAGGCCATATCAGCGTCAGTGGGTGTCCGTCCCGACCCGGTGGTCACCATTGCAAAGCCAAGCCCTGAAGCTGTGTTTTGCGCGCACGCTCTTTCAGCCGGTGCGATGACAGGTTTGGGCGGTGGGGTGGTGAAGGACAAGAGTTCCACCTCGAACACCAGATCGGCATTGGGCGGAATCGGATCGCCGCCTTCGGGGCCATAACCCAACGCGGAGGGGATGCAGAGGCGGTATTTGCCGCCGGGCTGCATCAGTTTCAGTCCCTGGGCAAAACCGGGGATCACACCGCCAACTTTGAACTTCGTGCCTTCGCCCGAGTCAAACTCGCTGCCGTCTGCTGCCAGCCGCCCTGAATAATTGACTTCAACCTTGGAATCCGGCCCCGGCTTCTCGCCTTTGCCCGCCTTGATTACAGTGTAGGAGAGCCCCTCCGGCGTCTTGACCTTACAGGTCAGGATAGGCTGGGCCGGTGCCTGCGTCGCCGCTGCAGCGGAGAGGGCGGGAATAGCCAGCAATGCGGCAGCGGATACAGCGCCAAGCACTGCGGATCGAACTATATCAGTCATTATGTGATGCGGTAGGCGAAGCGCCGGAAATGTCCAGCGCGGTTCGACTAATCGCTATCCTTCTTGCGCGCCTTGTTGGCATAGATCAGCGCAGCGGCAAGTGCTGCCGAACCAATCCCGATCCCGGCTGCGGTTTTCCAGCCGATTCCGCCTTTGTCCTCTGCGGCTTCTTTGCGCGCCTTGGCACGCTTGACTTCGCGCATGGTTTCGTTGTCGGGCGGGGTGTCTTCGGGGGTGTCGGTCATGCCCACCTAAATGAATCAGGTGGGCATGGACGTCAACCCTTCAGAATGCGCGTAGTTTTGGTTCGGCCTCGTCGAGCGACTTGCGTATGATGCCGACCAGGTCGTCAATCTGGCTCGTGGTGATAATCAGCGGCGGGCACATTACGATGCTGTCGCGGATGCCGCGCACCATCAGGCCGTTGGCAATACAGATGTCGCGCACCATCGGCCCGGCGGTTCCTTCCGCTCCGCCAAAGCGCGCGCCAGTCGCTTTGTCGGCAACGATTTCGACTGCGCCCAATAGGCCGACCGAACGGGCTTCGCCGACCAGCGGATGGTCGTTGAGCGTCGCCAGAGCCTTTGCCAGATAGGGCCCGGTTTCGCTGCGGACTTTTTCGACCAAGCCTTCGCGCTCCATGATTTCGATGTTGCGCAGCGCCACTGCCGCTGAAACGGGGTGTCCAGAATAGGTATAGCCGTGGACGAAATCGCCGCCAGTCTTCATCACCTTGATGATATCGGCGCTGACCGCCACGGCAGAGATTGGCAAGTAACCCGACGACAGCCCCTTGGCCATGGCGATGATGTCGGGCTTTACGCCCATGGTTTCATGGCCCCACATATTGCCGGTGCGGCCGAAGCCGCAGATGACCTCGTCGCAGATCATCAATATGCCATATTTGCGGCAGATGGCTTCGACTTGTGGCCAATAATTGGCCGGGGGGATGATGACACCGCCGGCGCCTTGCACTGGCTCACCAATGAAGGCGGCAACATTTTCGGGGCCAACTTCAAGGATTTTGGACTCAATGGCTTCGGCACAGGCTGTGCCAAACGCCTCGGGAGACATGTCGCGGCCTTCATTATACCAATAAGGCTGGCGGACATGCTCAACGCCGGGGATGGGATCGCCGCCGATATTGTGCATCGCCTTCATACCGCCCAGGCCAACACCTGCCAGTGTGGAGCCATGATAGGCGTTGATCCGGCTGATGAATGTCTGCCGTTTCGGCTCGCCCTTCAGTTTCCAATATTGCCGGACAAGACGGAAAATTGTGTCATTGGCTTCGCTGCCCGAGCTGTTGAAGAAGACATGGGGCAGGCGACCGCCCGTAAGACTGGAAATCTTATCGGCCAACAAAACCGCAGGCGGGTTCGCGGTTTTGAAGAAGCTGTTGTAATAAGGCAGCTCGCGCATCTGCTCTGCAGCCACATCGGCGAGTTCATCGCGGCCATAGCCGACATTGACGCACCAAAGACCTGCCATGCCATCAAGGATGCGGTTGCCGTCGCCATCGTGAATGTAGCAGCCTTCGGCATGAGTGATGATGCGGCTTCCGCCCAGATTTTCGATTTCCTGCCAGTCAGCCTGCGCGGGCAGATGATGGGCGATGTCCAGACGGCGGAGTTCGGCGATGTCGTAATTGCGGGGCATATGGATTCTCCTGATTCTAAGCGTCGCCCCTGCGAAGGCAGGGGCCGTTGTAGGTTTATTCAGCCAGAACGACTTAAACCTGCTGCGGTCCCTGCCTTCGCAGGGACGACGAATTTCAGGGCGAAAAGCCTATTCGCGCTTGGTAGCGGTTATAACGGGTGATGCACCGGTTCATAACTCGCCTCTTAGCGCTTTTCCGAGCAGGTGAAAATAGGTCTGCGAATCCGGATCTTTGGCAGTGCCCCATTCGGGATGCCACTGCACCGCGAGCAACGGCGCGCCATTGGGTCTGGCGCTATAGGCCTCGACCAGTCCGTCTGGTGCGCGGGCTTCGACGGCGAGGCCATCGGCCAGCTTTCCGATGCCCTGATAATGCACCGAATTCACGTCGAGGGCGGGTTTGTTATAGGCAGAGGCCAGCATTCCGCCATCGGCCAACTCGACCGGATGCCGATGGTTGAACATCGCATCGAACGAGACGCCATCGGGCGCATGATGCCGGATCAGATCTTCACTCGCGCTGGTATCGCGGCGGAGCGTTCCGCCAAGCGCGACATTGATTTCCTGAAAACCACGGCAAATGCCAAAGACCGGCTTTTTGAGATCGATCATCCGGTCGACCATTGACAGCGCGATCTCGTCACGGCCTTCGTCGAACGGGCCTTCGCCGCCATCATCCCCATAACGCGCAGAGGCAACATTGGACGGGCTGCCAGTCAGCAATATACCGTCGAGCCGTGGTGCGACCTCGGCGGCGGTCATTAGGTCTGGCAGCGAGGGGACAATCAGCGCCGCCACATCGGCATAGGTCATCGCGGCGCGGATATAGCGCTCCATCACCGCCTGTGCCGGTTCGGTGCCGACGATGCGGTTGCAGGCGATGATGCCGAGGACAGGGCGTGACGTCATGCCGCCCCGATCAGTTCCCGCCCAATCAGCATGCGGCGGATTTCGTTGGTGCCCGCGCCGATATCGAGCAGCTTTGCATCGCGCCAGTAACGCTCGACGGGCCAATCCTTGGTATAGCCTGCACCGCCCAGCGCCTGGATCGCTTCACCCGCGACCTTCACCGCGCTTTCGCTGGCGAGCAGGATCGCGCCTGCTGCATCGAAGCGCGTGGTTTGCCCAGCATCGCACGCGCGGGCGACGTTATAGACATAGCTACGCGCCGAATTGAGCGCGACATACATGTCGGCGACCTTAGCCTGAATCAGCTGGAAACTACCGATCGCCTTGCCGAACTGCTTGCGCTCGCGAACATAGGGCAGGACGACATCAAGGCAGGCCTGCATCACGCCGAGTTGCAATCCGGCAAGCACGACGCGTTCATAATCAAGCCCACTCATCAACACGCCGACACCGCCGTGAAGCGGGCCCATGATCCGGTCTTCGGGGATGAAGCAATCGTTGAACACCAGTTCCGCAGTCGGCGAACCGCGCATCCCGACCTTGTCGATCTTTTGGCCGATGGAAAATCCTTCATCGCCCTTTTCGATCAGAAAAGCGGTAATGCCGCGCGATCCTGCATCAGGTGCGGTTTTGGCATAAACCACCAATGTATCGGCATATGGCGCGTTGGTGATCCAATATTTGGTGCCGTTGAGCACAAAACCGCCTTGGACCGCATCTGCCTTGAGCTTCATCGAGACGACGTCTGAACCGGCGCCGGCTTCTGACATGGCGAGGCTGCCGACATGTTCGCCGGAGACCAGCTTGGGCAGATATTTCGCCTTCTGCTCGGGGTTTGCCCAGCGGCGGATCTGGTTGACGCACAGGTTCGAATGCGCACCGTAGGAAAGTCCGATCGAGGCGGAAGCGCGGCTGACTTCTTCAACCGCGACAACATGCTCCAGATAGCCAAGGCCGAGGCCGCCATCTTCCTCTTCAACAGTGATGCCATGCAGGCCAAGTTCGCCCATCGCGGTCCACAGTTCCTCGCGCGGGAACCAGTCATCCGCATCGATCTTCGCAGCCAGCGGCGCGATCTTGTCAGTGGAGAAGCGATAGGTGGTTTCGCGGATCATCTCCGCATTTTCGCCAAGCGCGAAATCAAGGGTAGGGAGGTTGCTCATGCACAGGCAAATGCCCTGCAAAGATTTCAGTTGCAACTATTTAAGGCGAGCCGAGCGGAACAACCTAAATCCGGTCTAGCCGCGCAGGAAGGCGGCTGTTAGGCACGCACGATAATGTCCTCCCCCAAAGTTCCTGTGAAGGCCGTGCTTGGGCCCACCAATACCGGCAAAACGCACCTCGCGGTTGAGCGGCTGTGCGCGCATTCAAGTGGGGTGATGGGCTTCCCGCTGCGGCTGTTGGCTCGCGAGATTTACGACCGTGTGGTTGCGATCAAAGGGCCGAAGGAAGTTGCGCTGATCACCGGTGAGGAGCGCATCGAGCCGCCTGGTGCGCGCTGGTATCTGTGCACCGCCGAATCGATGCCAGTGGAACGGCAGTTCGCCTTCGCAGCACTGGACGAGGCGCAATTGGGCGCCGATCCGGAACGCGGACATATCTTCACAGACCGGATGTTGCATGTGCGCGGTCGCGAGGAGACGATGATCCTGGGATCGGAAAGCCTGCGCCCGATGGTCAGGGCGCTATTGCCTGAAGCCGAAATCATTTCGCGCCCGCGCTTTTCGACGCTGAGCTATTCGGGTCCGAAAAAGCTCTCCCGCTTACCGAAGCGAACCGCCATCGTGGCCTTTTCGGTGGAGCAGGTTTATGCCGTTGCCGAACTCTTGCGCCGGTTGCGCGGCGGAGCAGCGGTGGTGATGGGGGCGCTGAGCCCACGCACTCGCAATGCGCAGGTCGATATGTTCCAGTCGGGTGAGGTCGACTATCTGGTGGCGACGGATGCTATAGGAATGGGTCTGAACTTGGATGTTCAGCATATTGCTTTTGCTGGATTATCCAAATTCGACGGCAATCGGACCCGGCGGTTGACGGTTGCCGAAATGGCGCAGATTGCGGGGCGGGCTGGGCGGCACCAGCGCGATGGCACCTTTGGGACGGTGGCAGGCGAAGCAGGCGAATTCACAGCCGAAGAAGTGTTGGCAATCGAAAGTCACCAATTCCCGGCGCTCGACTGGATGTACTGGCGCGAGGCAGAGCCGCGTTTCGATAGCCTGGCGCAGCTGATTGCTGATCTGGAGGCAAAGCCCGACGGCCCACCGCTGCGCGCAGCACCCGAGGCGATTGATCTGTCGGTACTCAAAAGGCTCGCAGATATGCTTCAGGTGACGCAAAGACTTTCGGGGCCGAAAAGTGTCGCGCGTCTATGGGAGGTCGCAAGCTTGCCTGATTTCCGCCAGACCGGATCCGAACATCATAGCCGCTTTGTCGCTTCGCTGTGGGAACATATGGCGCAGGGTGGCCCCTTGCCGCACAGCTATGTCGCGAGCGAATTGGCCCGGCTCGACAATATCCAGGGCGATGTTGACACGATTTCGGCACGCATCGCGGCGGTGCGGACCTGGACCTATGTCGCGCATCGCGGCGATTGGGTTGAAGATCCCCCAGCGATGGCTGAGCGCGCGCGGCATCTAGAGGAAAAGCTTTCAGACGCTCTGCACAATGCACTACGCCAGCGCTTCGTCGACCGGCGGACTTCGATGCTGTTGCGCAAGGGCGGTAAGGACGATGCACTGCTTCCCGTTCAGGTCGACGCGGAAAATCAGGTGTTTGTCGATGGCGAGCATATTGGCGAGCTTGACGGCTTCACCTTTCGCGTCGATTCCACGGCGCGAGTCGGGGAACGTAAATTGCTGCTTGCAGCAGCCGAACGACATCTGGCAGCATATATGAAAGACAAGGTGAGGGCGCTTTTAATGGCCGAAGGGCAGGAATTTTCGCTGACGCGCGATACGGATGGACGCCCGGCATTGTTGTGGAATGGCGCGGTGCTCGGCCACCTGGCCAAAGGACGCAGCCTGTTGCAGCCGCTGTTCAAGCCCGTCCGCGCTGTGGCCGGTCTGGAAGGCGATGATCTGCGCGCCATTGCCGAAAAAGCCGAAGGCTGGATCCACGAGCAGCTGGCCAAGCATATGGGCGGGCTGGTCGCTCTGAACCAGCTGGCCGCCGATGCGGCGACCGACGGCGTGGTCCGCGCGCTTGCAGCGCGTCTGGCCGATGCCGGAGGAATTGCGGGGCGTCAATTTTTGGCGGATACGCTGACGGCCTTGCCCAAGGAGGCACGCGGCGCGGCGCGCAAGGCGGGGATCGTTTTCGGGGCGCTTGATGTTTATCATCACGCCATTCTGAAACCCGCTGCCGCGCGCTGGCGTTCGGCGCTGTTTGCGGCGCAGACCGAAAAGCCGATGCCTGAATTGCCACCCGAAAGCGCAGTGCATCTGAAAGAATGGAATTTCGCCTCGACGGCCGATTGTCGCAATGCCGGCTATCGCCGCGTTGGCAACGAATATGTCCGCATCGATCTGGCCGAGCGTGTCATCAAAAAGGCACATGAAGCGCGCGGGCAAGCGCTGGAGTTCGGCATGGATATGGCCTTTGCGACCTCATTGGGATTGAGCGATGCGGGGCTGGAGGCGCTGATGCGCGATGCCGGTTTCCGTCCGGTTGCCGCGAAAGCGGAAGACCCGACAGCTGTGGAAGCAACGGAAACTCACGTCAGTGTCGAAACCTTAACGGACGAAACGCTGGAGACAATTGCCAAGGACGGCGCTGATGAAGCGACGTCTGAAGTAATTCTAGAAAGTGTTGAGATAAATGCTTCTGCCGCCACGGAGGCGGATTCGTCACCGGCACCAGAGCAAACCGCTGAACCGCAACCTTCAACCTCTTCACCACAGCCTGTGAATCTTACCCATTGGCGCTGGGTCGGTATCCGCAAACCAAAGCCTGTTGAGCAAAATGGTCGGCGGCGTGACGACAAGAAACCGCAAAAGGGCAAGGGCCCTGCGCGGGAAAAACGTCCAGCCCCGCAGGCGATAAACAAGCCGCAGGCCGCGGCCCCGTCGGCGCTGGCGCTGCAGTTGGCGGCGCTAAAAGACAAATTGGGCGGGTAATTTGGTCGCGGCAGACGCTGTACGCATCGACAAGTTATTGTGGTTTCTGCGGTTGTCCAAATCGCGCAGCCAGGCGCAGGGGCTGATTGCCGAAGGCCATGTCCGGCTGAATGGCAAACGCGTTGAAAAGTCGAGCATCGAGGCAAGAATCGGCGATATTCTGACCTTGCCAAGGGGGGAGGGGGCGATTGCGGTGCGTGTCGACGCCATGCCTTCGCGCCGCGGCCCGGCAACCGAAGCAAGGGCCTGCTATAGTGAAATTTGACCGCCCAGCACATTTCCCCCGTTGACTTGCGTGCCAAAGGCACAATAGGCGTTGCTTAACAAACCGAACTGCCAAGGGGAGAAACCGAGCAATGACCTACGTCGTCACAGATGCCTGCATCAAATGCAAATATATGGACTGCGTAGAAGTCTGCCCTGTGGATTGCTTCTACGAAGGCGAGAATATGCTCGTCATCAACCCCAATGAATGCATTGATTGTGGCGTGTGCGAGCCCGAATGTCCGGCAGAAGCGATCTTGCCCGACACCGAAAATGGTCTTGAAAAGTGGCTCGAACTCAATGCGCAATATAGCGCCGAATGGCCGAACATCACGACCAAGCATGAAACGCCTGCAGATGCAGACGAGTTCAAGGGTGTCGATGGAAAGTTTGAGAAATTCTTCTCCCCCGACCCCGGTCAAGGCGACTGATGGTGCGCGCTGGTAAGGCGCGTGTCATTGCAGCATTGTCGTTGTGTTGTGCGCTGCCTAGTCAGGGAGCCGCTGCCAAGCAGCCTGCGCACCAAGATGAGGCTGTGGTTCGGCAAATCGTTTCCAACATTTACGCATCCTATATGCAGCCCATATCGGAAGCAGCGGATGACGGCAGTTACGCGCCCGAGAATGAAGCAGGTGCATCGACAGGTGGGTATGAACCACCCTATACCCAGACACTCGATGCACTGATCGGCCGTTGGGGCAAGCTGATGCAGCAGAGCGAGGAGTTGTACGGTCTCAACGGCTTCGATTGGTATTGCCAGTGTCAGGACAATGATAACGCCACAGCGAAATTGCTGTCGCAGCGGTACAAGTTGCGGTCCAAAGGCCGAATTGAAGCCACTATCGTCTTCTCGCCGGGGCGTGGCCCCGATGGCGACCAAGGCGCGCCCTTGCGTTTTCATTTCAGAAATGAGGGCGGGGCGTGGAAAGTCGACGATCTGACTTTTGAAGATGGTTCCACACTTCGAAAGTCGCTGGTAACCGATATCGCAGACGCCAGCAAAGTGCGTCGATAAGCCCAATCTTCAGATATACAGATCGCCCCGCAAAGGGAGAAGTTGGCCGGATTGGGGGCGGCCAAACCGATTATGCGGGGCGATCTGAAGTTAGACCTCCGGTGTGTTTGCAGGAAGGCACTGCAATGAGCCTTGGCAGGCTTCTGTTATGGTTGCGCGCCCCCTTGCGACCCAGAAGCCTAGGAGGAGGCGCGCGTAGGGATCGCTAGGGAGCATATTCCGGGTAGGGAGTTTGCAACGATACCTGACGCGATTTTACAACTTCGACCGCTGACCGATAGCCACTGTGTTGCATTAGTACATCGGCCAGATGTGCCCTGTCGTGATCAAATCAGTCCGGCGCTTCGCATGCTTGAAAATCCGTCCTTGCCTATGATGATATGGTCGTGAACCGAAATACCCAGCCGCTTGCCGGCTTCGATAATCTCACGGGTCATCGAAATATCCTGACGGCTGGGCGCGCTATCACCGCTTGGGTGGTTGTGAACCAGGATGATGGCAGCGGCGCCGATGTCGATTGACCGACGGATGATTTCACGGGTGTAGATTGGGGCCTGATCGATCGAACCTTCGCCGGCAATTTCGTCGCGGATCAGCATATTCTTTGAATTGAGATAGAGTACCCGGATACGCTCAATCGTCAGATGCGCCATGTCGAGGCGTAAATAATCAAGCAACGCCTGCCAACTCGACAGTATCGGCTGCTCGCGAATGGGTTCCGAAACCATACGCAGCGCCAGGGCTTGTACGATCTTGATGGCTGAAGCCGCTTTTTCTCCAATACCCTTTTGATTGAGCAAGCTGTAGGTGTCTGCAGCAAAGACCGATGACAGGTTCCCATAGTGGGCGATCAATTGTTTGGCGGTTGGTTTAGTATCGATGCGCGGAATTGCCAGCATCAACAAATATTCGAGCAGTTCATGGTCAAGTAACGCGTCACCGCCTTTGTCCAGCAGACGCTCGCGCAGCCGCTCTCTATGGCCTTCACCGTAATTTTCGTCTTTGTCCTGTGAAGATGCCATGCGCCATTGCTTGTTCCGCAATTTTGCGCATCTCGCAAGACATTTGGTGGAAATGGAAGTTGCAAGCCAACAAACTTTGCCGCATTTGTGTGGCGATGGAGGAAGAGCTTCCCGAAGCCCCGCCGGCGAGGCGCTGGACAAAGCGCCGCATTTTCGGTGCAATGTTTGTACTGCTCGTGCTTCTGCTGGCTTTTGCGTGGTGGAAGCGGGTTGATATCGCAGACAGTTATGTACGCGACTATCTTGAAAAAAATGATGTTCGTGCGACCTATGAAATCGAAGATATTGGCTTCCGGGCACAACGCATTCGCAATGTGATTGTGGGGGATCCCGCCAATCCGGATCTTACCGCCAAGATTGTAGATATTGAGCTTTCAATCGGTTTTGGTCAGCCTGCGTTACGCGAAATCCGCGCTGACGGTGTCCGCTTGAAAGGGCGTTTCTCGAATGGCAAATTATATCTCGGCGAACTTGATAAGATGCGGGATATGGAGAGCAAGGAGCCCGTTTCGCTTCCCGACCTGAATGTCCGGTTGACCGATGCGGTTTTGTCGCTGGTAACACCATGGGGCGGGCTGGGTGTCGCGGCTCAAGGATCAGGAAATTTACGCAATCGCTTTGACGGGAAGCTCGTGGCACGATCGCGGCAAATGGCGGGGTCGGGATGCCTAGCGCAATCCATACGATATGATGGTGCGGTGCGTATACGCAATGTACGACCGGAATTCATCGGACCTCTGGCTGCAACTTCAGTCAAATGCGACACGCAGAAGCTGGCGCTTGATGCACCTGAGGTAAACGGCAAATTCCAGTTTACCGAGTCATTTGATCGTTGGATTGGCGACGTTGCGTTGAAGGCGAGATCGGCTCGGTCAGACAAACGGCGCGTCGATGCGATTTTGGGAAAACTCTCATTCAATGGCAGTCAGCAAAGGACCGAGTACAAACTCGCACTTTCCAACGCCGCGCTGCGCATGCCCGAACTTGCGGCGCAAAATCTGGCAGCCGATGCGGAGGGCAGCTTTTCTTTTTCTGATACCGGCATAGCGGTGACGGCACGTGGCGACACCAAGCTCTCGGGCGTATCGCTGCCACAATCCATCCTACCCTCGATGGAACAGCTGGTGCGCGGTACCAAATCGACCCCGGTGGGACCGGTTGTCGCGCGGCTCGATCCGGCTTTGCGCCGTGCTATTCGCAGTTTTGACGGCACGGCCAATTTCGACGTCGCAATAGCGCCTGGCGGAAACAAGGTTGCGGTTGACCGGCTGTTCGTCCGGTCGGACAGCGGCGTGATCCTGCGGCAACAGGCGCCTTTTGCATTTGCGGATGGCCGATTGGGCAGTCCGGTAGCGCTGACGATGACCGGCGGCGATTTGCCGACCGGTCAAGTGTCATTGCGCCAGCAGGGTGCGGGTTGGGCAGGTACGCTCAATCTGCAACCCTATTCCGCCCCGGGTGGTACCATTAGCATTCCAACGTTGGCGTTTGAAGGCGGCGGACGTCGTCCCTGGCGGTTTAACGGGCAGGCAACCATCACCGGCCCCTTGCTGGGCGGCGTTGTGACAGGCCTCAACCTGCCGATAGACGGGCTGGTTTCGGGCAGCGCTTTCACCATGAATGCCACATGCACCAATGTCCGTTACGGCGGCCTGACCACTGGCTCCCTGCGCCTCCCAGCGGGTACGCTGCGCGCTTGCCCGCAGCGCGGATCGATCCTGAGCGTTGCAAATGGTGAAACCCGCTTTGCCCTGACCATACCGACGCTAAGCATCGATGGGGCATTGGGAACATCGGCACTCAAAGCCAGCGGCAGCAGAATCAGCTTTGATCTCGATAACGGTTTTGGCGCCGACGACATAGCCATCGATCTGGGGCGGGCGCGCATGCAAAGCCGCTTTACGATAAAGCGGCTCGATGGAAAGATGGAAGGGCCGGGCGTTTTCGGAACGATGAGCGGTGGCGCAGGCCAAATCGGTGAAGTTCCGCTATTGATCAGCGAAGCCGCAGGTAACTGGCGCTGGCAGGGTGATGTTCTGGGGCTGGACTCGAGCCTATTCATCTCGGACGCAGAACAGGTCGATCGGTTCAACCCGCTCAAAGTTCCGGATATGCAGGTTACGCTGACCAACAATGTCATATCGGCAATCGGAAACCTGCTTGAGCCCGATACCGGCATCAAAGTCGCCGACGTACAGATCCTGCATAATCTCGATTCCAGCGTTGGAAATGCCTTGCTGTCGGTTGACGACCTGGCATTCAATGATCGGCTGCAGCCTGAAAAAATAACGCCGCTGACCCTGGGTGTGATCGCCAATGTCAAAGGACGGCTGGCCGGTGACGGTCGCATCGAATGGGATGGAGAGGCGGTTCGCAGCACGGGTCATTTCACCGTGCGGAAAACAGATCTGGCCGCTGCCTTTGGCCCTGTCGAAGGCCTGGAAACCGAACTGAAGTTTACCGATCTGTTGGGCATGGTGACCGAACCCGGGCAGATTGCACGGGTTAAGACTGTCAATCCCGGCGTTCCCGCGCTTGATGGCGTCATTCGCTATCAATTGTTGCCCGATCAAAAGGTCCGCATTGAAGAGGGGCGCTGGCCATTTTTTGGTGGTGAACTGATCCTCGAGCCGACAATTCTCGATTTCGACGAAGCGGCCGAACGAAATTTGACCTTCCGCTTGATCGGCCTCGACGCCGAGAAGTTCCTCGCTGGCTATGATCTGCAGAATTTGCAGGTCGAAGGTGTTTTCGACGGAACCTTGCCGATGGTTTTCAATCAGGAAGGTGGTCGGATTGTCGGCGGGTCGCTCGTCTCACGCACCGGCGGCGGCCAATTATCCTATCTGGGTGAGCTGACCTACGAGGATATGGGCGTGTTCGCCAATTTCGCCTTTCAGGCGCTACGCTCAATTCGCTTCACCGAAATGCGGATGGGCGTTGAGGGCAAGCTGGATGGTGAAATCATCACTGACGTTTCATTCGAAGGTTTGCAGCAAGGCAGCCTGGCGCAACAGAATTTTATCACCAAGCAACTCGCCAAGGTTCCAATCAAGTTCAATGTGCGGATAGAAGCGGAGTTCCTGCAACTTATCGGTTCAATCCGCGGCTTGTATGATGCCGACTATGCGCTGCAGCAGGGGAAGACTTTGATCGACGGGCAGAAGGATCCAGTACCGGGTGAAGGGCCACCTTCGGGAGGGAAAAGATGAACGAAAACGACCGCCAAATGAACGGCCTATTCAGCCTGCCGAAAGCGACGGAGGGATATATGCGACACAGATTGACGACGGATGGCAATGGTGCGATCCGTCAAAACATGAAGAAAGGGGCATTTCTCTTCGTGTGCGTTGCTGCATCGGCCCTAACAGGTTGCGTGCAGGTGACGGCACCTGACAAGCCAATCGTGATCAACCTTAACATCGCTATCCGGCAGGAAGTGCTGTACAGGCTCGATCAGGCTTCGAAGGAAGTGATCGAAGAGAATTCGGAGATATTCTGATGGCTTTGAGTGAAAAGATGAAAAACCGTATCGAAATGGTTGCAGCCGCGTTGCTGATCGGTGCAGCGGTGGCTGGCAGCGGCGCGATGGCGCAGCGGGATCCGGCATATCAGCAGGCACGTGCCGACGGCTTGATCGGTGAGAAGACCGACGGCTATCTCGGCTTTGTCACGCCGCCTTCGCCCGCCGTCAAAGCACTGGTCGATGATCTCAACATCAAGCGTAAGGCGAAGTATACCGAAGAAGCGCTCGCCAATGGTGCAACCGTGGAGGAAATGGCTTTCCGCACCGGTTGCCGTTTGATCAAGGAACGCACAGCGCCGGGCGAAATGTATCAGGCCCCGGACAAGAGCTGGAAAACCCGCGATGCGAGCGCGCCCCTTGTGGATGTGCGCTGCCCGTAACTTGGCGATAGTGAGAATATCAAAGGCCCGGGAAAGCAATTTTCCGGGCCTTTGCTTTTGCGCTGCAGCATGCGGTTGACTTCGCTCCGGTGCTCTCCTAAAGCGCGCGTGCCTTGGCGGGGTTGCCCGGAGTCTTGGCGGTTCTCCCCAGTTGATACTGAGTATCGAAACAGGAGGAATTGCATGGCTTCAGAAGATCCCGCGCAGGATGGCAACGGCACAAAAGACCCTCGGCTCGATTCGTTAGACATGCAGCTGAAAATGGTCCGGAAGGCCGAGGCAGAACGTACGGGACAAGACGTGCCCCCGGCCAAAGGAATGCGGCAGGGGAACCGGGTCTTGACCGAACTGATCGCCGGTCCTGCGGGTGGTGCTCTTGTCGGCTGGTTGTTCGACCAGCTGTTTGACACCGCGCCAGCGCTTCTGTTGGTCTGCATGTTTTTGGGCATCGCAGTCGCCTTCAGGAATATATACAAGATTTCGCAGGAGCGTCCTGAATAACACTGGGCGTTCTAGTCGTATAAACGCGGCCCCGCTTGCGGGGCTGTTGGCATAAGCAGGGTACGGAAAAAGTGGCAGGCGAAAGCGGCAAAATCGATCCGATGCACCAGTTCCAGATTGAGCCTTTGGCGAAGCTGGACCTTTTTGGTTACGACATCTCGTTCACCAACTCGTCTCTGTTCATGCTCGTCGTGCTGGCTGCCATCTGGGTCTTCATGGCCGGTGGCATGAAGCGCGAACTGGTTCCCGGCCGCTGGCAGATGGCCGTCGAAGGCGTCACCGGCTTTATCAACAACATGATGAGCTCGAGCATCGGGCCCGAGGGCAAGAAATATGTGCCCTTGGTCTTCTCGCTTTTCATGTTCATCCTTTTTGCGAATTTCATGGGCATGATGCCGATCGGTATCGTTCCCGGCGCGCATGCCTTCACCGTAACCAGCCACCTGACAGTCACTGCGGTGCTCGCCGTACTCAGCTTCGGTACAGTACTGGTAGTCGGCCTTTGGAAGCATGGCCTGCATTTCTTCAGCCTGTTCGTGCCGCATGGCACGCCCTGGTGGCTGCTCTGGCTCATTCCGCTGATCGAGCTCTTCTCTTTCCTCATCCGCCCATTCAGCCTCGCGCTCCGTCTTTTCGTCGCGATGACGGCGGGCCACGTGCTGATGAAAGTGCTTGCAGGCTTCGTGATCAACGGCCTCAATGCCGAAGCGCTTTGGGTTGCCCCGCTGGTCGCTCTCCCCTCTTTCATCCTGATGATCGGTATCACCCTGCTTGAACTGCTGGTGTGCGCCATTCAGGCCTATGTCTTTGCGCTTTTGACCTCGCTCTACATCAATGACGCGGTCAATCTGCACTGAGTTTTTTCGACGATTTTTCAACCAAGTTTGAGTTTTAACAGGAGTTAGTATCATGGAAGCAGAAGCAGCAAAATTGATCGGTGCCGGTCTCGCAGCTATCGGTGCAGGCCTCGCAGCTGGCGGCGTGGGTAACGTCTTCGGTTCGTTCCTTCAGGGCGCATTGCGCAACCCGGCGGCTGCTGACAGCCAGCAGGGCCGTCTCTTCATCGGCTTCGCGGCTGCCGAACTTCTCGGTCTGCTCGCGTTCGTCGTGGCGATGATCCTGATCTTCGTTGCCTAAGAGTTTTTAGGGGAGGATACCCCGGCGCATTGACGCCGGGGACCACTTTCCCGAAAATTTGAATAACCCTCCATTCAGCGAGCGGATCAAATGCCTCAAATCGCCCAGATACTGGAAACCTATGCCTCGCAGTTCTTTTGGATGCTGCTGGTTTTCGGCATTCTCTATTTCGTGATTGGCCGCGGCATGGTGTCGAAAATCGACGCCAATGTCGAAGCCCGCGACCGCAAGATTGCCGATGACCTTGCTGCTGCCGAAAAGGCACGAGCCGAAGCCGACGGACTGGTAGCGGGCGGAAGCGACGCATTGAACGCCGCTCGCGGTGAAGCTCAAGCCAAGGCGGCTGCCGCCAAGGCCAAGGGTGCCAAGGATGCCGAGGCGCGTCTTGCCAAAGCGGACGCAGAAATCTCGGCCAAACTGGCAGCAGCTGAAGCCGATCTTGCCAAGGCACGTGCCAAGGCGATGGCGGGAATCGAAAATGTCGCATCTGAAGCCGCAGTCGACATCGTCGCCAAGGTTTCGGGTGCCAAGGTCAGCGCTGCTCAGGCAGCGTCTGCAGTGAAGGCGGTATTGAGCTGATGACACAGGCAGCAGCCCCCGAAGCCATGGCCAATGAAAAGGCCGTGATCGACGACACCACCGTTGACGGCGCACCCGTTGCCGAAACGCACGCTACCACTGAGGCGCACGCTTCGCCGGAAGCACACGCCAAGCCAAAGGCGCTCGGCATGGACGCGACGATGTGGGTGGCGCTGGCGATGCTCGTCGTCATCGCTTTGTTCATCTGGAAGAAAGTGCCCGCCATGATCGGTGCGGCGCTCGACAAGCAGATTGAAGGCATCAAGGCGCAGCTCGATCAGGCGACCAACCTGCGCAAGGAAGCCGAAGCGATCAAGGCCGATTATGAAGCCAAGGCGAAGCAAGCTGCCAAGGATGCCGAAGCGATGAAGGCGCATGCCGAGGAAGAGGCCAAGGCAATCGTGGCCAAGGCCAAAACCGACGCGACCGCGATGATTGCGCGTCGGGCCAAGTCAGCCGAAGACAAGATCGCGGCTGCAGAACGTGCGGCAATCGCCGATGTTCGCGCCAAGGCCGCCGCCGCCGCCGCTGCTGCCGCGGAAGCGCTGATCGCCAAGCATCACGACGCCAAGGCCGATGCCGGGCTGGTGGATGCGACGATTGCAAAGCTGAACTAAATACTCTCTCCCCTTCAGGGGAGAGATATGAAGCCTTTGCCGCGCAAGCGGCTTAGGCGAAGTTGAGAGGGGGAGTGCGAAAAACCCCTCTCCGTTGCGACTAACTCGCTTCGCTCGCAAGTCTCACGCCTCTCACCTGAAGGAGAGAGGATGTTTGCATCAATAATTGATCATGATCTTCCGCGCCAAGGCGGGCGATATGCTCTCCACAATCCGCAGCAGCTTGGTCATCCCGACATTCGCTTCTTTTGCGTTGGTCTCCATCGCGTCGACAATCTGTGCCGCGCAGTCCGTTGCGGACATTTTCTTCTTGCCACCGCGCCCTGCCGTTAGCTTGGTTTCGACCACAGGCGGCAGTACCTCCAGCACATGGATCGCGGTGTCGCGCAACTGGTGGCGCAGCGCGAGCGTATAGCTGCGGAGCCCTGCTTTGGTGGCACAATAGATCGGTCCCCCGGAACGTGGCGCAATGGCGAGGCCCGATGTCACATTGACGATCATCGCCTCGGGCCGGGATTTCAGCGCCGGCATCAGGTTCGTAATCAGGTGGATGGGGGCATTCAGGTTAGCCGCGATGCAGCGGTCATTATCCGCCAGATCTGGCATAGCCTCGCGGAAATCATGGTCGCTGCCAAGGCCGGCATTGTTGATCAATATATCGATATTCCGCCCTTTGACCGCAGACAGGATAGCATCGACTCCCGCTTGCGACGACAGGTCGGCGGCAATGACTTCATAGCCCGCCACTTTGGCTGCCTCGATCCGCTCCGGCGTACGACCGGTGACGATCACCGTCGCGCCCTTCGCCTTGAGTTGACCCGCGAGTTCGCGGCCTATGCCGTCGGTGCCACCGGTCAATAATATGGTCTTTCCCGAAACTTGCATCTAATGTCTCCTCTACGCACAATTTAAGTAGCATTTTGAAACTAAATGTCAAAGGCCGACCGTCCAGATCTTCCCAATGCAGCCTCGCGTTTCAACGAAGAAGCGCAGACTTATGCCGTGCGCGGCGCTGACCAGCCCGATCTGGAGGGCGGGGTGGCGGCGATCCGCAATGTGCTGAAGACGCTTCCGGCGAAACCCGGCGTCTACCGCATGCACGATGCGCGCGGCGATGTGCTCTATGTGGGGAAGGCGCGCGCGCTTAAAAATCGCGTCACCAATTACACGCAGGTGGATCGGCTGCCCAACCGGCTGCGGCGCATGGTCTCGCTGACGCGCAGCATGACGATTGTTACCACCAACAGCGAGGCGGAGGCGCTGCTTCTCGAGGCGCAGTTGATCAAGCGCTATCGCCCTGCCTACAACGTCCTGCTGCGCGACGACAAAAGTTTCCCCTTCATCCTGCTCCGCGCCGACCATGATTTCCCGCGCATCCAGAAACATCGCGGGGCGCGGCGGCATAAGGGTGAATATTACGGGCCCTTCGCCAGCGCCGGTTCAGTCAACGTCACATTGAACGCGCTCGAAAAGCTGTTTTTGCTGCGCAGCTGCACCGACAGTTTCTTCAACAACCGCGACCGGCCCTGTTTGCTCTACCAGATCAAGCGCTGCTCGGCGCCCTGTGTGGGCCGTATCGACAAGCCGGGCTATGCTGAGCTGGTGGCGGATGCCAAGGCTTTCCTAGGCGGCAAATCGACCGCGGTGCAGGCCAAGCTGGCGAAGGAGATGGAGGGGGCAGCCGAAGCACTCGATTTCGAACGCGCGGCGCTGTTGCGCGATCGTCTTAAGGCACTGACCTTCATCCAGGGGAGCCAGGCGATCAATGCAGCGGGGATTGGCGATGCCGATATCTTCGCGCTGGCGCACAAGCAGGGCGTGATTGGCATCCAGGCCTTCTTCATCCGGGGCGGGCAGAATTGGGGGCACCGCGCTTTCTTCCCCGCGCACATTCAGGACAGCAGCGAGGAAGAGGTGCTGACACTGGTGCTCGCGCAGTTTTACGAGGAAGTGCCACCCGCGCGGCTGCTGCTGCTCGACCGAGACCTGCCCGAGGCCGAATTGCTGGCCGAAGCGCTGAGCGACCGGGCAGGACGCAAAGTCGAAATCGCTGTTCCGCAGCGCGGCGACCGGGTGCGGCTGGTGGCGCAGGCAAAGCGCAATGCCGAGGAAGCGCTCGACCGGCGGCTGGCAGAAACGACGACGCAGGGCAAGCTGCTGCGCGAAGTGGCCGAACTGTTCGACCTGTCCGAACCGCCGCAGCGGATCGAGATTTACGACAACAGCCATATCCAGGGCAGCAATGCACTCGGCGCGATGGTGGTTGCGGGGCCAGAGGGCTTCATCAAGGGCCAGTATCGCAAGTTCAACATCAAGCAGGCCGCGACCGATGATGACTTTGCGATGATGCGCGAGGTGATGGAGCGGCGCTTCTCCCGCGCGCAGGAGGAGGATCCGGATCGGGACAAGGGCGAATGGCCCGACCTCGTCCTGATTGATGGCGGCAAGGGGCAGGTGAGCGCCGTGCGCGAAGTGTTCGAACGGCTCGGCATAGAGGATGTTCCCTTCATCGGCATCGCCAAGGGGCCGCATCATGGCCGCGAAGGACGCGAAGTCTTCCACTTCCCCGATGGCCGCGAACTGACCTTGCCAGTGAACGCGCCGGTGCTGTTCTACCTGCAACGGCTGCGCGACGAAGTGCACCGCTACGCCATCGGCGCGCACCGCACCAAACGGGCGAAGGCGATCACCGCCAGCCCGCTCGACGAAGTGCCGGGCATCGGTCCCGCGCGAAAGAAGGCGTTGCTGCTCCACTTCGGCACTGCCCGTGCGGTGCGCAGCGCAAGCCTTGAGGATTTACAGAAAGCGCCCGGTGTGTCAGCCGCGGTCGCGCAGACAGTGTATGATTTTTATCATGGGGAAGGGGAATAATGCCAACAATCACAGCCAACGGCATCAATCTATACTACGAAGACAATGGCCCCGCCGACGCTCCGGTGATCCTGCTCGTCATGGGGTTGGGCGCGCAGATGATTGCCTGGCCGGACGAGTTTGTTCAGGGCCTCGTCGGCAAGGGCTTCCGCGTTATCCGTTATGACAACCGCGATGTCGGCATGTCGCAGCGGATGGAAAAGGCAGCGACGCCCAATCTGATCTGGACGATGTTCAAGGCGCGGCTCGGCCTGCCGCTGGGCGTTGGCTATACGCTTTCCGATATGGCGAAGGACGGCATCGGGTTGCTCGATGCGCTGGGTATCCAGCGGGCGCATGTCGTTGGTGCGTCGATGGGCGGGATGATTGTGCAGCTGATGGCGGTGAACTATCGCGAGCGCCTGTTGAGCATGACCTCGATCATGTCCTCCAGCGGCGCACCCGGATTGCCCGGCCCGCGCGCGGATATTCGTCGAGGGATGATGGCTAACCGTCCATCGGGAGCCGACCGTGATGCGGCAGTCGCCTTTGGGGCCGCGCTGGTGAAATCCTTCTCCTATCCCGATCCCGCCCGCCCGGAAGATGCCCATGTCGAAATGACCGGACGCGCCTTTGATCGCGGCTATTATCCGATCGGCACAAGACGCCAGTTGCTCGCGATCCTTGCAGATGGCAGCCGCGTCGAGCGTTTGAAGACCATCACCACGCCGACACTCGTCGTCCATGGCGGTGCCGACCCACTGGTGCCAAAGGACGGCAGTGTCGATATCGCCCGCCATGTGCCGGGTGCTCGGCTGGAGATAATCGACGAAATGGCCCACGATTTGCCGCCGTCACAGGTGGACCGCATGGTGGAGTTGATTTCGGGACATGCAGTGGCAGCATCGTAGCAATACCGCAGCCCTGAGCCTGTCGAAGGGCGCCTCAAGGTTTGCGCTGAGACTGAGAAGCGCCCTTCGACAGGCTCAGGGCTACGGTAATAAACAAATCACCTGTTATCCAACTGCCCCCGCACGGCGCGTAACCCCTCTCGCGTGATGCGATAGGGCGCGCCGCCAGCACTGGCGATCAGCCTTTTGCGGCGCAGCTTCTGGAACACGGCTATGGTGCAATCGTCGAGCCGCCAGCCATCGCGGTTCATGCAATCGACCTCGATGATGCGGCCCTTGTCGTCAAAGCGGTGGATGATCGAACCGCCCTGCGCCAGCGCGTGCAATACGCGCTGTTCATATTTTGAAACATTCATGGAAAACCTGTCCGTTGAACGCGAAAAACAGGCCGGAACGCGCTGCGCGCTTCGGCTTTCACGATCGGTGATCAGCGTGAGCAGGTCACGCGCGCCGGTTCAACGGATGGCAATCTCTTGCATTATTCCCTCATCGGATTCGACTTCGAAATAACATCGAATAGCAGCGCCGCAAAGAGGCAAGCTGTGTTACCCGCCTAACTCTGCGCATGACATCGCGTTGATTTGACGTTAGTCCTCACCTTATGAACGACAAAGCCAAGCCCCAGCCGACGGCGGCCACGCCAGATACGCAGTTTGAGGATCGCGTGCTTGTCGGCTTTCTGCTCGCGGTTTCGCTGGCGATGGCCTGGATCGTCTGGCCGTTTTTCGGTGCGATCCTGTGGGCGCTTGTGGTGACGATTGCCTTTGCGCCGGTGCATGATCGGCTGCTGATGAAAATGCCCGCGCGCAAGAATACCGTCGCATCGCTCACACTGTTGCTGGTGATCGCACTGGTGATCATTCCCGCCTTCATCGTCGGCTCGTTGATGGTCGACGAGGCTTTGCGCACCTACGACTCCGTGCAAACCAAGGAAATCGACTTTGCCAAGCTGGGGCAGGAGTTGCAGGCCGTTATCCCGCAACGCTGGCAGGAAATGGCGGGGCGGTACATCACCCCTGATTTTGAGGAACTGCAGTCAAAGGCGAGTGCGCTGGTGACAAGTGGGGTGCAGATCATTGCGGGGCAGGCTGTCTCGGTTGGGCAGCGGGCGTTCAACTTTGCAATGGCGCTGGGTGTGATGCTCTATCTCACTTATTTCCTGCTGCGCGACGGCCGCCAGATTACCCGCCGGATCGGTGAGGCCATTCCGATGCGCGCCGAGCAACGCAAAGCCTTTTTCGACAAGTTCACCACGGTGATACGAGCAACGGTGAAGGGCAGCATCGTTGTTGCCATCGTTCAGGGCATTTTGGGTGGGCTGATATTCGCCTTTCTCGATATTCGGGCCGCCGTATTGTGGGGTGTGGTGATGGGGTTGTTCTCGCTGATTCCCGCTGTCGGCACCGGCATAATCTGGGTTCCAGTGTCGATCTATCTGCTGGCAACCGGCAGCATGTGGGAAGGCATTACACTTTTGTTGCTGGGCGTCTTCGTGATCAGCATGGTCGACAATGTCCTGCGCCCGATCCTCGTCGGACAGGATACGCAGATGCCCGACTATGTCGTACTGATTTCAACGCTGGGCGGGTTGAGCGTGCTGGGCATTAACGGCCTGATCGTCGGCCCTGTCATTGCTGCGATGTTCATTTCCGCATGGGAAATCTTTACCGAAAACAGGGCCGTTGCGCAACAAACCTCGACTTAGTGCTGTTCGACCTCGCGCGCACAATTGATGCAAAGGGCGGCTTCAGGGACGGCTTCCAGCCGCTTTTCGCCGACATCTTCGCCACAGCGGGTGCATTCGCCGTAAGTGCCGTCATCTACCCGAGCCAGCGCAGCCTTGACCGCTACAATTTCTCGCCCAAGCAGGGCATCCTGCCCTTCCAGCGCTTCGTCATCCTCACGCTCGGTCGCCTGTTCTTCAAAGTCGGCACTCAGCGGTTCGGCCAAGTCGGCCTCGATGCGCCCGGCCCTTGCTTCCAGTTCGGCCAGCCTTGCCTCGAGCCCGGATTTGACGCTTTTCAGATCGGTCATGCTTATGCTCCTGCCTTTGCAGCCGAAATCATAGCCGAAACCTGATCGAGAATCGACAGGCGTTCCTTTTTCAAGTCTTCGGTCCGTTCGTCAGATGCCGGTTCGATTCCGGATTCGATACGATGGATTTCGCGATTCAACTCGTGATAATGGTCCGCCAGCTTGGCAAAATGCGGGTCGTTGACCTTTAACTTGTGCAGCGTTTCCGCGTCGTTGGGAAATTCGGCGTGCAATTCGTGGGCTACGTGGGTCATATTCTGTCCTTATCGTTGGTCTGATAAAAACAGTCTGGCCCACTTTCCCAAGGTCCGCTTTGCGCAAGATCAAAGCTTTGCGACAGACAGCTCTATTTTGATTGCACTTTCTGCATCGGCTGGAATTTGCCCAACCCGCATCCTGCGCCTTCGTGCAGTCCGCCGCCGTAAGACTGCAGTACACGAATGGTATCAACACTGCACAACTGGTTCAGGCTGGTGCGATGTGAGAAACGCTCCTCAAAACCTAGGCTGGGGCAGCTATGGGGAAGGGTGTTGCGATACACCTTTCCGCCAGCCATTTTGAAATCGATCGTGCGATCGTCGATGACATTAGAAGACCGGACTTGCGATAGGGTGATGCAACTTACCGGTTCGCCACTTGGCTCATAGGCCGCCAGCGCTTTTGCCCGCCGTTCGCTGACGCTGCCTCCGGAAACCGCAGAGGTAGCGACGCTTCCGATGGCGATGGTTGTTGCAAGGGCCAATAGAAGTCGCTTTTTCATATCGCTTCCCTTTCTCCAGTCATCGCCAGACTATCGCCTGCTACAGCTTAACCCTTGCTGACCGGTTTGGATTTCGGTGCCGGGCTCTTTGGTTTGAACTTGCACAAGTCGGAAACTGCGCAGCGCCAGCACTCGGGCGTCCGCGCCTTGCAGACATAACGTCCGTGCAGGATCAGCCAATGGTGTGCGCCGAGGCGAAAGGGTGCAGGCGTTTTCTTGTCGAGCTGTTTCTCGACCGCCAGCGGCGTCTTGCCCTTGGCGAGGCCGGTGCGATTTCCGACTCGAAAGATATGGGTGTCGACCGCGAATGTCTCCGCGCCGAACGCTGTATTCATTACAACGTTGGCGGTCTTGCGGCCGACGCCGGGCAGCGCCTCGAGCAGGTCGCGATCGGCAGGCACCTCTCCGCCATGGTCGCGCACCAGAATTTTGGATAGCGCAATCACATTCTTTGCCTTGGCGTTGAACAGGCCGATGGTCTTGATATGCTGCTTCAGGCCTTCCTCTCCCAGTTCGACCATCTGCTGCGGCGTCTTGACGCTTTCGAACAATTTGCGCGTCGCCTTGTTCACGCCGACATCGGTCGCCTGTGCGGACAGGACGACCGCGACTAGCAACTGGTAATCATTGCCATATTCCAGTTCGGTCTCGGGCGACGGATTATCCTCCGCCAACCGACGGTAAAATTCGAAAATGTCCGCTTTGTTCATGCCGCCCTTATTTGGCGGATTCTACCGCGCTGTCATCGGAAAAAGCGACCATATCATCGCGCAGGCCGATACCGATCATCGCCCTTGGCACATCCGCTTCGGATGAAACGACGGGAAAAGCGCAATAATCTGCGGCATAATAGGCACTCGGGCGGTGATTGCCCGAAAGTCCCACACCTCCGAAAGGCGCAGCGGAGGAGGCACCATTGGTGGGTTGGTTCCAGTTGACGACACCGGCACGGCTGTTCGCCCAGAATTCATTATATTGCTCCGGCGTTCCGCCGATCAGCGAGGCGGAAAGGCCAAAGCGTGTGTTGTTCGCCTCGTCGATGGCCTCGCCAAATGTCGCGACGCGAACGACCTGCAGCAAGGGACCGAACAGTTCGATATCGGGCCGCTCGCGCATATCAGTGACATCGATGATGCCGGGGGACAGGAAGGGCCTTCCGGGCCGCGGCCTCGTCATGTGCCGGATCGGACGACCGCCATGGCTCATCAACGCCAGAAAGCTTTCGGTCAGGCCATCGGCGGCCTCATTGTCGATGACGGGCCCCATGAACGGTGGCACCTCTGCATGCGGTTCGTCGATCACCAGCCGATCAACCAGTCGCTTCAGCTCGGGAATGAACTGATCGTACAGGCTCTGTTTGATGATCAACCGTCGGGCGGCGGTGCAGCGTTGCCCTGCTGACAGGAAGGCCGATTGCACAACCAGCACGGCGGCGCTGTGCATGTCGTGTGTATCCCAGACAATGACCGGATTATTTCCGCCCATTTCAAGCGCCAGAATCTTGTCCGGGCGTGAAGCAAATTGCCGGTTAAGTGCAATGCCCGTCTGCGCGGATCCGGTAAACAGCAGGCCGTCCAATCCGGGATGGCCGGAAAGGGCCTTTCCGGTATCTGGCCCACCCTGCACGATATTAACTACACCGTCGGGTATCCCGGCCTTGCGGAAATATTCGACCAGCATCTCGCCAACGGCTGGTGTTTTCTCGCTCGGTTTGAAGACTATAGCGTTGCCGGCAATAAGCGCAGGAACGATATGCCCGTTGGGCAGATGCGCGGGGAAGTTATAAGGCCCCAGCACGGCCAGCACGCCATGCGGTTTGTGGCGAACGGCATTGCGCGTCCCCGGTTTACCATCGAAGCGGCGTTGCGAAGTGCGGTCGGCATAAGCCTTGACCGAGATATCGACCTTGTTGACGACGGATTCGACTTCGTTGCGCGCTTCCCATAGCGGCTTGCCCGTTTCGCGAGCGATACAGTCGGCAAAAATTTCGAGATCGGCCTTCACGCGGTTCCCGAACGACCGGACAATCGCAATCCTGTCACTCAGAGGGGCCGCCGCCCAATTGGGCCAGGCCGCCCGCGCGGCAGCAACCGCAGCGTCAACATCACTGGTCGTACCGCGCCACAGCTCGGCTCCCGTCGCAGGTTCGTAGGATACCAGTTCAGTCAAATCTTATATTGCCCTAACGCAATCATTTCATTGCCATTTACCATAGTTTGCCGCTTCCAGCTTTACATCAAGTAAATACTCCATCGTCTGGCATGTAAAATCACCTGTTTCTCAGCGCAGCGCCAAAGCGGCGCACCGCGTCGATTTTGCGCGATAGCGGCGCCCAGTCATCGTCGGACGCAATCGCTTGCCAGATTGCCTCCACCTCGTCGATCAGCATCGAACAGGGTTCATTCTCCCCCCAATAAGGCGTTGGCTGGGAAGCGACGGGTTCGAACTGGCCCAGAATTTCGTTGAAAGCGGCATAGCGTTCGCCGCCATAGCCCCGCTCCGATTGCACACCGCCACGATGATAGTGGAAGAAATCCGCAATCGGAATCGCGGCATCGATCATCGCCCGTTCGCCCGCTTCTACTAAGGCGCGATCCTTCTCAATACCTTTGGACGCCACCCCTAGTCGCCAGAGGAAACGTTCAACGATCGCCGCCTGAAACAGGGCCGGGAAGCGTTCCAGAGCCTCAACCAATGGCGGCGCTTCGCTTATCAGGCGTAACGAAATGGCCAGTTGTGCGAGGTTCCAGTGCATCGCCTCCGCCTGCCGGCCAAAGGCATAAAGCCCCTGATGGTCGAAATAGGCGGCGGTAAAGCGTGGGTCCCAATTGGGGTTGAAGCGCCACGGGCCATAATCAAAGCTTTCCCCGGTGACGTTGATATTGTCGCTGTTGAGTACGCCATGCACGAAGCCGGCCACCATGAAGCTGGCAGCTTGCTGTGCAATCCGTTCAACTGCTCCGTTCAGCAACTGAGCTGCCGGGTTCTCTCCTGGTTCCTGCTCATACAGGTGGATAAGGACGTAGCGCGTCAGCCGGTCAATCATCGCCGCATCATCTTCATAGGCCAGCCGCTGAAAAGCGCCGATCCGGATATGGCTATGGTTCAGCCGCACCAGCACCGCCGAACGGGTGGGGGACGGCTCATCATTGCGCGACAGTTCCTCACCCGTTTCGATAACCGAAAAGGTTTTTGATGTTTCGACGCCCAGTGCTTCGAGCATCTCTGTCGCCAGAATTTCGCGCACCGCGCCTTTCAGCGTCAGTCGCCCATCGCCATCGCGGCTATAGGGGGTGGTGCCCGAACCCTTTGTACCAAGATCAAGCAACCGCCCCAGATGGTCGCGCAACTGCGCAAACAGGAAACCGCGCCCGTCGCCAATGTCGGGATTATACACGCGAAACTGATGCCCGTGATAGCGCAGCGCCAACGGCTGCGGCAGATTGTCGGGCAAAGGCTTGAAGCGGGCGAAATGTTCAATCCATTCGGCATCGCTCAGCCCGTCGAGCCCGACTGTCGCCGCCCAGCGATCATTGCGGTAACGCAATATGGCTTTGGGAAAGTCGGCAGGCCGCACAGGATCACCAATTTTGTCGCCAAGGCTGGTGATTTTCGGATCAGCACGGTAGGGGGCGGGGGAGGGATTCACATTCATCGTCCGCAATGTCTGGGGGCAGCGGACCAGAAAGGCAAGCATGGCGGATTTCGAAGACGCCTATTGGTGGTCGGGCGACGAGTTGCGGCTGCATTATCGCGACTATGCCGGGCCGGCTTCTCGCGCGCCGCTGGTCTGTATGCCGGGCCTGACGCGCAACGCCCGTGATTTCGAACCCATTGCGCGCCTGCTCAATGGCAAGCGCCGTATGCTAGCGATCGACTTCCGCGGACGCGGCGAAAGCGCCTACGCCAAGGACCCGATGACATATGTCCCACTGACCTATGCGCAGGATATGGACATCCTGTTGCGCGAACTGGACCTCAAGAAATTCGTTCTGTGCGGCACCTCACTGGGCGGGATTGTCTCCATGCTGCTCGCTGCGCAGTGGAAAGACAGGCTTGCAGGCGTGATCCTGAACGATGTCGGCCCCGAAATCGGCAAGGCGGGAGCGGAGCGCATTCGGGGCTATGTCGGGCAAGGCCGAAGCTTCGAAACCTGGATGCACGCCGCCCGCGCGATGGCCGAGGTGCAAGGCGATATCTATCCCGACTATGGCCTCGAACAATGGCTGCGCTTTGCCAAGCGCACCTGCAAGCTGTCATCGAACGGCCGCATCGTGTTCGATTACGACATGAAGATATCGGAGCCTTTCAAATTGCCGGGCGGCGAAGCGGGTGTCGATCTGTGGCCGCTATTTTCTATGCTGGAAGATGTGCCCTTGCTCGTCCTGCGCGGCGAGAAATCGGATATTCTTGAGAAAGCAACCGCTGCGAAAATGGTGAAAAAGGCGAAGCAGGCGACGCTGGTGACGGTCAAAGGCATAGGCCATGCGCCTTCCTTGGATGAAGCCGAGGCGCAGAAAGCAATTGCGGAGTTTCTGGCCGGGATACGGTGATTTCATATTCGCGAGAGGTTTGAGAAATTGGCAGCATTTCTGAAAAAACCTTATCGCAAATGGTTGATCGTGATTCTGCTCCTGGCCGGAATCTATTATGCCTGGACACGCCTGACTGCGCCGCAGGGCGTGCAGAAGGTTGCTTACACACCGGCCCAAAAAAAGTGCCATTCCAAAGGGCAACTCAAATATTGCGTATACCGTGCAAAGGCGGGCACGAATGGCGATGTGGTTTATCATCTCCACGGACGCAATCTGGATGAGCAAATCTGGAACGACGATAGCTATTGGACATCGATGGTCCAAGCGAATTGGCAACGCGCCAAAGTTCTACCACCAACGGTTGTTGTTGTTTCCTATGGCTCGACTTGGTTGCTGGTTCCAAAGGGAAAGCAGCCGGACAGCGGGTTGCTCGACGACTTCGTGACGCGGCTGCCCGATATTGAGAAGAAGGCCGGCGTTCCCAAAAGGCGGCTGTTGCTCGGTGAATCAATGGGAGGGCTCAATGTCCTGATCGCCGGGCTGACCCACCCCGAAAAATTCGCAAAAATCGCGTCCTTGTGCCCTGGCGTTTATGCGATCTCGCCCTTTGATCCGTTTTCAAAGATGAAAAGCGCGCTGCAGCGAACCGGCGCAGATCCCAAAATCGGTTTCGGAATCTGGTGGATGGCGAAAATCCATGTGGCGACCGAAGCGGAATGGAAACGCATCTCGCCTTTGCAGCTTATAAAGCGCGCGGATGCACAATATCCGGCGTTGTACCTGTCGAACGGCTTGTACGATTCCTATGGCAATTTCGAAGGCGCACAAATGCTTGCGGAACGAGCCCAAGAACGCGGCGTTTCGGTCGAGTGGCACCCGCTCTATGGTGGCCATTGTGCGATCGACACATCGTCACTCGCGCGGTTTTTGATTTCATAGGCATTCGGGCTTGAAGCGTGGTTTTGGACAGCGCTTGTCGCTTTGGAGATAAAAACCTGTCCTACATCACCTATCCCATGCTCCTTTCCGGGCATGATCGAATCAACTCCACCGCCACCCGCACTGCTCCTCGCAGACGATGAATACCTCGCCTTTCCCGCCGTCCCCCAACTGCGCCATCGCCACAATGGCTGGACGCCGCCGCAGCAGGCGCGATTCATCTTGGCGCTGCAGGCGATGGGTTCGGTTAGCGCGGCGGTCAAGGCCGTTGGGATGAGCCGGAAGTCGGCATACGAACTGCTAGGCAGACCGGGGGCGGAGGGATTTGCGCGCAGTTGGGAACGCGCTCTGGAATCTGGAAGACAGCGCATGTTCGATGTCGCGATGGAACGCGCGATTAACGGCGTCACCACCATCCATGTCCAGCGCGGCGGATCGGTAAGCATCAAGGGCGGTGCAGATATGCGTTTGGTACAGGCGGCGCTGCGTGGCGCAGGCCATCCGATACGCGGCCATCGTTAAGGTGACACAGGTAACAACCGCCCCCCCACCTCCCGGTAACCTGTGTAACTTTATCGGGTCCTTTCACGAAATTGGCGACTTTTACGGACGACTGAATTATGGACGCTCGCGTTATGAAACCAGTTCGCATTCTCCATCTTTTCAGCAGCTTCGACCTTGGCGGAAAAGAGGCGCGCGCGGTGCGCCTGATGAACCATTTCGGGGGCAAGGCGAAACATAGCGTGTTGTCTGCCGTGCCCGACGCCTTGGGCGCGCGCGATGCGATTGATCGCAAGATCGAGGTCGAATTTCCCGGCGACGCGGCACCTGCTCTGCACGGTCGGCCGGGTATGGGGCGCTATCGCAAGCTTGCGCAATATATGAAGAAATTCCATCTGGTGCTCAGCTATAATTGGGGCGCGATGGACGGGGTGATGGCGCGCACTTTGCTCGGTTCGAGCATGGGGTTGCCACCGCTGATCCACCATGAGGATGGCTTCAATGAGGATGAATGGGAAAAGCTGAACTGGAAACGCAACTGGTTTCGCACCATTGCCTTGCAGCGTTCGGCAGCACTGGTTGTGCCTTCGCTGACGCTTGAAAAGATTGCCAAGCAGGTCTGGCACCAGCCGTCAGAGAAAATCTACCGTTTTCCCAATGGAGTAGATGTTCACCGCTATGAGAAGAAGCCGCAGCGCGGTTCCTTCCCCGGCTTTGTGAAGCGAGATGGTGAGATCATCGTCGGTACCATCGCCGGGCTTCGTGCGGTTAAAAACCTGCCCCGACTGGTACGCGCCGTGGCCGCCGCTGGTCCGAATTACCGGCTAGCGATCGCGGGCGAGGGGCCGGAACGGGCAGCGATAATGGCGGAGGCGCAGCGGCTTGGCATCGCCGACCGGTTGATGATGCCCGGATTCCTGAAAGACCCGGCACGCTTTGTCGGCCTGTTCGATATTTTTGCACTGTCTTCGGATAGCGAACAATATCCGATCTCGCTGGTTGAGGCGATGGCGGCCGCACGTCCGGTTGTGTCGACCAATGTCGGCGATGTGGCGGCGATGGTTTCTCGCGAAAACCGGCGGTTCATTGTTGCGCGAGAGGATGAGGCAGGTTTTGCCGCCGCTTTGCGCGAAATTGGCTCGAGCATCGAACTGCGCACCGAATTGGCTCATGCCAATTATGCGCGCGCGCTGGCCGAATATGGTGAGGCAGAAATGCTGGCACGCTATCAACAGCTGTACGGCGCGACCATGCGGCGCGCAGATTTTGCGCGACAAGATTGAGGCATTCGTTTAGCGAATCTTGCATCGGGGAAGACGCACCGCTTGGTGCAAAATGATAGGGGTAGTTTGAGTGTTCAAGGGTCTGAAACCCATTGTTTACGGTGGTCGCGAAGTCTGGCCGCTTATCGAAGGCGGCAAGGGTGTGGCCGCAACCAATCATGCAAGCTCTGGCGCCTGGGCCGCCGCTGGTGGAATCGGCACGGTATCCGCCGTCAACGCCGATAGCTATGACGACAATGGTGACATGATCCCGCAGGTTTTCTTCGGCAAGACCCGCGCAGAGCGCCACGAAGAGCTGGTCGAATATGGCATAAGAGGCGGCATTGCGCAGGTGAAGCGCGCTTATGATATTGCGGGCAGTACGGGTGCCATTAACATCAATGTGCTGTGGGAAATGGGCGGCGCACAGCGTATCCTCCACGGCATTCTCGAACAGACCAAGGGCCTCGTTACCGGCGTCACCTGCGGGGCAGGGATGCCTTACAAGCTGTCCGAAATTGCTGCGCAATATGGTGTCTATTATCTACCAATCATCAGCTCCGCCCGCGCCTTTCGCGCGCTGTGGAAGCGTGCTTATCACAAAGTGCCCGAATGGCTGGGTGCGGTGGTTTATGAGGACCCCTGGTTGGCAGGTGGCCATAATGGCCTGTCCAACGCCGAAGACCCGACCAAGCCCGAAGATCCCTATCCGCGCGTCAAGGCGCTGCGCGATACGATGCGGCAGGAAGGTATTCCCGACGAGCTGCCGATCGTAATGGCAGGCGGCGTCTGGTATCTGCGCGATTGGGAAAACTGGATCGACAATCCCGAACTTGGTCAGATCGCTTTCCAATATGGTACGCGGCCCCTGCTGACGCAGGAAAGCCCGATTCCGCAGGGCTGGAAAGACCATCTGACAAAGATTCCCGAAGGCGGTGTGTTGTTGCACAAATTTTCGCCCACCGGTTTTTATTCGAGCGCGGTCGTGAACCCGTTCCTGCAGCAATTGCAGGCGCGTTCCGAACGGCAGATACCCTATTCGACCGAGCAGGCGGGCGATCATACGGCGACGCTCGACGTCGGAGTGCGCGGCAAGAATTTCTGGGTGACGCCGCACGATCTGCAGCGCGCGCGTGAATGGGATGCACGCGGGTTTACGATGGCGCTGAAAACGCCGGACAACACCGTTATCTTTGTGAAGCCTGAAGAAGGCGCGGTGATCCGCAAGGACCAGACCGACTGCATGGGCTGCCTGTCGCATTGCGGTTTTTCGTCGTGGAAAGACCATGACAATAATTCGACCGGTCGCCTCGCCGACCCGCGCAGTTTCTGCATCCAAAAGGCGCTGCAGAATATCGCGCATGGCGAACCGATCGATGAAAACCTGATGTTTGCGGGGCACTCGGCCTATGAATTTGGGCGCGATCCATTTTATTCCAATGGCTTCGTGCCAACGGTGAAGCAGCTCGTCGACCGCATATTGACTGGCGACTAAGCCGGATTTTACATTTACCAATCGTTGACCTTGTCCCGGTAGACTTCGGTCTATTGGGGAACAGGGTATGGGTTTAGCAACATCCGCCTATCGTAAAGTGGCACCGGCACGGCTTGAACAGCGCGGTGCTGCGCGCCATCCCGTCGCCATCAAGCGCGCGAGCATAAGAGGGCATGGGCGACAATCCGCGGATGCCGAGTTGGACGACCTGTCGGTCTATGGCTGCCGCATATCAGTCGACGGAGAGTTCAAACCCGGCGAACGGCTTTGGCTGCGCTTTGCCGGTGGAAAGGCGATTGCTGCCAGCGCGGTCTGGTACGACGCTGGCAAGCTGGGTTGTCGCTTCGACGAGCCGCTGGAGCGCAACCTTTTCCGGTCGCTGACTTTGGTCTTTGACTGAGCGTCGAAACGCTCAGTCAAGATCCCAGGCCCGCTCGCCATGGCTCGAAATGTCGAGCCCATCGCGCTCCTGATCTTCGCTGACGCGCATCGGGATCACCATTGAAACCATATAGCCGACGATCACCGTCACCACTGCAGAATAAACCGCGACAATGCCAACGCCCTTCACTTGCGCCCATAGCTGGCTGCCCATCGCCATTCCTTCTGCATAGCCATTGCCACCAAATGTAGGCGAGACAAGGATTGCCAGCAAGATCGAGCCCATGATGCCGCCCACTCCATGCACCGCGAAGACATCAAGCGAGTCATCGATCTGCAATTTGCCTTTGACGAGGTGCACCGCGTAAAAACACACCAGACCTGCCAGCACGCCAAGGATGATAGCGCCCAATGGGCCCACTGAGCCTGATGCAGGGGTGATCGTTGCCAAACCCGCAACCGCACCGGTTGCAAAGCCCACGGCAGTTGCCTTGCCAACCTTGATTTTCTCCAGCAACATCCAGACCAGAGCCGCGACCGAAGCCGCCAGATGGGTAACAATGATCGCGGTGGCTGCGCCATCATCGTTAGCTGCCAGCGCCGAGCCGCCATTGAAACCAAACCAGCCCACCCACAGAAGGCCCGCACCCGCGACCGTCAGCGCAGGGCTATGCGGCAGCATCAGGGTGCGTGGAAACCCGATGCGCTTGCCCAGCATGAGTGCAACGACCAACGCCGAAATCCCGGCAGTAGTATGCACCACAATGCCCCCTGCAAAATCGATCACGCCCTGATTGGCGAGAAATCCATTACCCCAGACCCAGCGCGCGACTGGGACGTATACCAGCAAGCTCCACAAGGCGCTGAAAGCAACGACCCAGCCAAAACGCGCGCGCTCGACCCATGCTCCGACAATTAGTGCTGGCGTGATTATCGCAAAGGTCATCTGGAAGAGGCCGAAGACGAGCTCGCCAATGGTCTGTCCGTCGCGCATCGCAAACATGTTGCTGAACATCACGTTTTGCAGATTGCCGATAACTGTGCCCTCAGAGGCAGAAAATGCCAGACTGTAGCCTACGACGATCCAGAGCAGAGATGTGATTGCCGCAATAGCACCGCATTGGATGAGGACGGAGAGGAAGTTTTTTGTCCGCACCAGGCCGCCATAGAACAACGCCAAGCCGGGGAGCGTCATCATCAGTACAAGCGCAGAGGCGGTGAGGATCCAGGCGGTATCACCGCTGTCGGGGACGGCCTCGGCAACAACGTCCTGCGTGAAACCTGGGGCTGCCAACAACAATGTGCCGAAAAATGCAGCAATCTTGAACGAACCGCGCACGGCAAACCTCCCCGATATGTCGTTATTTTGGGCAGGTCTCTAAGCCAGCAGGTGGGTGCTCGCAATTGCTAATTGCGTGAAAATGTCAATTGTCGACAGGAAATTACGCCCAACCTTCAAGCACCTGATCGGGCGGGCGATGGCCGTCGGAAAATATCCGGATATTGGCGATAACCTTTTCACCCGATGCCTCGCGGCCTTCAAATGTTGCGCTGCCGAGGTGTGGCAACAGGACGACATTGGGAATGGAGAGGAAGCGCGGGTCGATGGCCGGTTCATGATTATACACATCAAGCCCCGCACCTGCGATCCGTCCGCGTGTCAGCGCCTCGATCAGGGCATCTTCATCCACGAGTTCGCCGCGCGAGCTGTTGATCAGATAGCCATCGCGTTTCATCAGCCCGATCCGCTCGCGGCTCATCAGCTTGTCGGTTTCGGTGGTCAGCGGGCAGTGCAGGGTGATGATGTCACTCTTCGCCACCAACCGGTCGAGGTCAGGCTCGAAGGTTACGCCCAACTCGTCCTCGATACTGGCAGGTAGGCGGTGGCGCTTGTTATAGAGAATGTTCAACCCAAAAGCGCGCGCGCGCAGCGCAACCGCTTCACCGATCCGACCAAAGCCGATAATGCCGAGCGTCTTGCCGCCAATGCGGTGGCCGAGCATGCCGGTCGGCGTCCAGCCTTTCCAATCGCCTGAGCGCATCATCCGGTGACCTTCGCCCAACCGGCGCGGGACATTGAGAATCAGTGCCATAGTCAGATCAGCGGTATCTTCGGTGAACACGCCGGGGGTGTTGGTGATGAGGATGCCTTTGGCTTTGGCTGCCGCTAGATCGATATGGTTTACGCCCGCGCCAAAATTTGCGAACATTTTGAGTGAAGCTGGCGCCCGGGCTATCAGGTCTGCGTCAATGCGGTCGGTGACCGTCGGAACCAATATATCCGCATGCTGCATGAGTTCCGCAATTTCATCTGCCGACATTTCATGATCGTCAGGATTGAAGCGGCAATCGAACAGTTCCGCCATGCGCGCCTCGATCTGAGGCAAAAGCTTGCGGGTTATAGCGACGCGCGGGCGTTCGATGCGTTGAAACTGGGTCATGTCGGCAACCCTATGGCGCGAAGAAAGGCGACGTCAAGCTATCACCCTTGAACTGTCGGTATTGCTTACACTATAGAGAAGGCACTGGGGCAGCAGGTTGTTGGAATATATGCAAAATATCGTAAAATTCATGATTGCCGTCGCATTGGTTGCCGCAGGGGGCAGCGCCATTGCGCAGTCAACCAAAAAGACGCCTTATTGGGCGTCGATTGACGAGCCCGAAGCGCGGACGCGTACCGGACCGAGCACCGAGTTTCCCGTGAAGTGGGTGTATAAAAGGCAATATCTGCCTGTGAAGGTCGTTTCAGTACATGAAGTCTGGCGCAAGGTTGAAGACCCTGACGGCGATCAGGGCTGGATGCATGTCCGATTGTTGAGCCCCGAACGCTCCGCCATCGTCACTGCTCCGGGCATATCCGTTCTGCGTGAACAACCGGCGGCGACGGCGCGCATTTCGTGGCGCGTTGAAAAAGGCGTCGTAGGTCGGATCGACGATTGTCAAAAGGGCTGGTGCCGCCTCGATATTGCCGGAAGGGTTGGCTATATCGAAACCGACCGTATCTGGGGCGAAGAAGTCCCTTGAGGACATTGCGTTTAGACAAAATTTGAAAAGCGGTGTTACAGCGGTCCCCGAAAGGACATCCATCGCGTGCCCGATTACACCGCCATAAAGCTGCTCGGAATTGCCGGTGTGCTGTCTTATGCGACGGCGCGGCTGGCGACGAAGGCGGGTGTAATCGGCTATAGCCGCTATACGCTGGTGGCCGTTCCGGTGAGCGGGATGCCCAAAATGCCGCGAGGATATCGTGTTGAACCGATATCTCCCGAGGCGCTCGCCAAGTTCACCATCGACGCCAATGTTGAAGAGCAAGCCCGCCGCTTTGCGCAGGGCCTGACTTGTCTGGCCGCCTATAATGCACGTGATGAATTTGTCGGCGTCACCTGGGTGGGAACCGGCCCGTTCGACGAAAGCATGGTGCATTTGCGCTTTGTTGTTCCGGAAACCGCGATTTGGGATACAGGCCTGTGGATTCACCCCGATCACCGGTTGGGGCGTGCGTTCGCTGCGCTGTGGGCGGGCACGGCGGAATGGATGCATGCGAAGGGGCGGGTCTGGTCGATGAGCTGGATCGCCGACTATAATCTGCCTTCACTGCTGTCACACCGGCGGATGCGATCGGCCACGGTCGGCCATATAACGACCGTTCGATTCTTCCGCTGGCAATATATGGCTGAAGGCATCCCGAAATTTGTGCGGATTGACCGCGGAGCGCCCGCCGAAATGCACATGCCTTTGCCGGAGTCTTCATTAGCGTTGGCCTGATTTGGGCAAGACTCTGCCAACCGGCGCTGCTATCCGTCCGGCATGTCAGACCATAAGCATCTCTACCTCGTTGACGGTTCCGCCTATATTTTCCGCGCTTATTACAGTCTGCCGCCGCTGACCAATCCGGCAGGCGTTCCGGTGGGCGCGGTTGCGGGCTATTCGAATATGTTGTGGAAGCTCGCGAGCGACCTGCACGCGGCCGACGGGCCGACGCATATGGCGGTGGTACTTGATAAGGCAGGGACCAGCTTCCGCAACGAGATTTACGACCAGTATAAAGCCAACCGTCCGCCCGCGCCCGAAGATCTGCGCCCGCAATTCCCACTGATCCGCGACGCCACGCTCGCCTTTTCTTTGCCAATGATCGAAGAGGAGAATGTCGAGGCGGACGACATGATCGCCAGCTACACCAAGGCGGCGCGCGCACAGGGCTGGGATGTATCGATCATCTCGTCCGACAAGGATCTGATGCAGCTCGTCGGCGATGGTGTCGACATGTTCGACACGATGAAGGACAAGCGCATCGGGCGCGATGAAGTGATCGAGAAATTCGGCGTTGGTCCCGAACTGGTCGGCGATGTCCTAGCGCTGATGGGCGATAGTTCGGACAATGTTCCGGGCGTGCCCGGCATCGGCCCCAAGACCGCCACAAAGCTGATTACCGAATATGGCAATCTGGAGGCGGTTCTTGCCGCCGCGCCCGACATGAAGCCGTCGAAAATGCGCGATAATCTGATCGAACATGCAGAACTGGCGCGGTTGTCTAAGGTGCTCGTCACCTTGAAAGAAGACTGCCCGCTGCCGATTCCGCTGGAGGATATGGCCTTGGGGCCAATTCCAGAAGAGCCGTTGCGGCCCTTCCTGGAGGAGCATGGCTTTCGTTCATTGCTGAATCGCATTGGCAAGACCAGCGATACGGCCTCAGCCAACAAAGCGATTGCGGGACAACCCAAGGCAGAGCGCAAAGGCGATGGCGGGACTCAGGCTGTCGAGGCGGGCAAGGCAGCTACGCCGGCACCGATGCCGCCGATTGATGCTTCAACCTATGAATGCGTGACCTCGCTTGAGCGCCTCGATCACTGGATTTCAGAGGCGACCAAAGCCGGCGTGGTCGGCTTCGATACCGAGACCGATAGCCTTGAAGCGGTGACCGCACGGTTGGTGGGCTTCAGTCTCGCAACAGCACCGGGTAAGGCCTGTTATGTCCCGCTCGGCCATGGCGGAACCGATATGTTCGCCGAAAAGCCCGACCAAATCCCGCTCGATACGGCAATCGCTCGACTGAAGCCATTGCTGGAGGATGAAAGCGTCCTCAAGGTCGGGCAGAACCTCAAATATGACATGTCAGTTTTGCGCCAGCATGGTCTGAACATCCGTCCCTTTGACGATACGATGGTGATGAGCTTTGCGCTGGACGCGGGTCGTCAGGGGCATGGGATGGACGAACTGTCCGAGCTCTATCTGGGGCACAAACCGATCAGCTACAAATCGCTGACTGGCACCGGCAAGAGTCAGATAGGCTTTGCTGAAGTGCCGCTCGCCGAGGCTACCAAATATGCCGCCGAAGACGCCGACGTTACGCTGCGGTTATGGCATCATCTGAAGCTGCGGTTGAGCCCAGAAAAGGTGACGCGCGTCTACGAACTGGTCGACCGTCCACTGGTGCCGGTACTCAGCCAGATGGAATGCGCAGGTATAAAGGTTGATCGCACGGTGCTGGCCCGTCTGTCGACTGAGTTTGCGGCGCAGATGGAGATACTTGAAAAGGAAATCCATGGCCTTGCGGGCCAACCCTTCACCATCGGCAGTCCCCAGCAATTGGGCGCGATCCTGTTTGACAGGCTGGGTCACAAGGGTGGCAAAAAAGGCAAATCCGGCCAATATTCGACCGACGTCACCGTTTTGGAGGACTTGGCAGGGCAGGGCGTCGAAATCGCCCGCAAGGTGCTTGATTGGCGACAATTGGCGAAACTGAAATCGACCTATACCGACAGTTTGCAGGAACAGATCAACGCGAAAACAGGCCGCGTCCATACCAGCTATAGTCTGGTCGGTGCGCAAACAGGGCGTTTGGCCTCGACCGATCCGAACCTGCAGAATATCCCGATCCGCACCGAAATCGGGCGGCAGATCCGCGATGCTTTTGTAGCTGAACCCGGTAATGTCATCTTGTCGGCTGACTATAGCCAGATCGAACTGCGCCTCGCCGCCCATATGGCCGATGTGGGGCCGCTGCGCGAAGCGTTCGAACAAGGCGAAGACATCCATGCCCGCACCGCGCAGGAACTGTTCGGAGAAGTGAACCGCGACACGCGCGGGCGCGCCAAGACGATCAATTTCTCGATCCTCTATGGCATTTCGCGCTGGGGACTGGCGAAGCGGCTTGAGTCGACCTCGGAAGAGGCGCAGCAACTGATCGATGCCTATTTCAAGCGATTCCCCGGCATCAGCGCCTACATTCAGGAAACGCTGGCTAGTGTGAAAGAGACCGGTTTCACGACGACGCTATTCGGGCGCAAATGCTGGTTCCCGCGCATCAGCTCGCAAAGCCAGGCCGAGCGGCAAGGCAGCGAGCGCGCCGCTATCAATGCGCCGATTCAGGGCACCAGCGCCGATATCATCAAGCGCGCGATGGTGCGCATGGGGCCGGCCTTGATCGAAGCTGGTCTGCCCAATGTCAAAATGCTGTTGCAGGTGCATGATGAACTGGTGTTCGAACTGCCTGAAAGCGATGTGGCTGCTGCGAGCAAGGTGATCGAAGTGGTAATGGCGGGTGCCGCCGAACCGCTCGTCAAACTCTCGGTCCCTCTTGGCGTCGAGATCGGTACCGGTCCAAGTTGGGGCGCGGCCCACTGAGCAGGCATATGGGGTTTTCACCCGCCTTGTAACCAAGGTCGGATCTCACCATTTACATTGTTATGAAAAAGCGCCAAACATTTGTCATCGCCGCAGCCATATTGGCTTTGGCCGGCTGTTCAACTTTCGAGGCAGGCCCGGTCGGCAATCGCGCCGTTCCAGAACCAGCGAAGGCCGTCGAGGTCGATCGCTATCTTGGGCGCTGGTATGAGCTTGCCCGCTATGAAGCGGGATTCCAGAAGGATTGTGAAGGCGTCACCGCCGATTACAGTCTGACGGAACCCGGGCAGATCAAAGTCGTGAACAGCTGTCTCAAAGGATCTCTTCAGGGCAAAAGCGAGCGGGCGACTGGCAAGGCGAAGGTCGTCGATGGCAGCCAGAATGCCAAATTGCGCGTTTCCTTCTTCGGGCCATTTTATGGTGATTATTGGGTGCTCGACCATGCCGAGGACTATAGCTGGTCCATCGTCGGCGAGCCGAGTGGACGCTATCTGTGGTTGCTGCATCGACAGTCTAATCCCGGTTCGGCGACGCTTTCTCGCATGAAAGCGCGCGCCGCCGAATTGGGATATGATGTCGGGTTACTCAGGGTTACGCAGCAACCCGCGAGTTAAACGACTTATTGGCGGATATTGACCAGTCCGGCAGTCTTGCCGTCTTTTTCTGTCAGCTCGATAGTGAACGCTTCGCCGTCTTTCGTGGTTCCCGTCAGCTTGGTTGCATCGCCTTCAGCCTTGATCAACTGCTTGCCAAACTGTTCCTTGAACCAGTCGCTGACTTTTGCAGGGTTGGTGGGGGAGGTGAAGCCAATACGGACATCGGTTTGCTCATCCTTGCCACCTTTGTCGTTGGCAGTGATGTTGACCGTGTCGACGGTCGAGCCCGGATAGAGCTTCACCCCGTCGATGTCGAAATTGCTGTCGTCGAGCAGCTTTTTGGGCAGACGAATGTTGGTGTCGAAGCCGGGCACCTTGAAGCCGACATTGCCGGTTTTGCCGTCTGCAGTGATCTTGACGGACGAACCTTCATCGGTTGTGGCGTCGATATTGACGGTGGTGCCTTCCTCTGGCTCATCCTTGGTACCGCAAGCGGCCAATCCAAGCGCGAGCGGCAAGGCGATCAGGGCATATTTCATTTGCAAATTCTCCATGTGTATTATATATATAATACAGCGATGGCATCGCGTCAAGTTCGATTCGTCGCACAAACGCCGTTAACGCGATTGACAGCGGCGTTAATAATGACGCAATTTTACCTTTATGGTGGCACCAACCAGCGACAACCAGTCGCGCACAAATAGGGGGACGCGCATGCCACGGACTACAACCGGCCTATACCCAAGCGACCGGAAATGGGAGTTGGAGGGTAAGGGGCAACCGCATCCTGGCGTTCTCGTCGGTGGCCCTGCGGCGCGCGCCAAACAGATCGAATATAGCATACTTGCGGTGCTACAGGTCGGCGGCGCGATGGCAGCGATCTGGTGGATGTTTACGCAGCCCAGCGGCTGGGTCGAGTGGTCGGCCTTCATTTCCGGCTATCTGATTATCAACTATGGCCTATCCTGCGGCTTTCACCGCTATTTCACCCACCGTTCGTTCGAGACTTCGACATGGATGCGTTATCTGATTGGCATATGCGGGCAAATGGCCTGTCAGGGGTCGGTCAAGAAATGGGCGGCCGATCACCGCAGGCATCACGCCTTTTCCGATGAAGTGGGCGATATTCACAGTCCGCATCTCGATGGCCATGGCCGCAAAATGGGTCCGGTTAAAGGGTTGTTGATCGGCCATCTCGGCTGGCTGTGGGATAATGCGCACACCGATATGCGGCTTTATGGCAAGGGGCTGGTGGGTGATCCGGTTGTCGAATTCTGCCACAAGACACGTTGGCTGTGGGTGGCCTTTTCGCTTGTCATCCTGCCCGCTGGCTGGGCGCTCGCCTTTGGCGGGCCGCAGCATGTTGTGGGAACGATTCTCATCGGCGGGTTCCTGCGCACCTTCATTTTTCTGAACGGCGTGATGGGTACCAACAGTTTGGCGCATTATTTCGGTTATCGCCGTTATCATGATGTCGGAAAAGCGACCAATAACTGGTTCATTTCCATACTGACTTTGGGCGACGGCTGGCACAATAACCATCATGCCCAACCGCGCGCGGCGAGCAACCATGTCAGCTGGTGGGAGCTGGATTTCAACGGCTGGACGATTGAAACTTTGGGCAAGCTAGGTCTGGTCTGGAATGTGCAAAAGCGCGACAAAAACCGTGCTGCAGGCCATCCGGATCCACATCAACTGGGTGGCAAGCCGGTCATGACATTCACCGAACCAGCAAAGGTTGACGAAGCGGTTTACTAACCCCGTTTGCGTTCCTGCTTGTAGGTGCCCAGCAGGCGTACCTTGTTGCAGTGGAAAGCCAATTCTTCGAGCGCGCGGTCGACCGCAGGGTTGCCCGGTGCTCCCTCGATATCGGCGAAGAATTCGGTTGCCGCGAAGCTCGCACCGTTCTGATAGCTTTCGAGCTTGGTCATGTTAACGCCATTTGTCGCAAAACCGCCCATTGCCTTATAGAGTGCGGCTGGGATGTTCTTCACCTCGAAGATAAAGGTCGTCATCAGGGAGCCATCGTCTTCATTTGGAGCCACAGGCTCGCGGGAAAGCACGACGAACCGTGTGGTATTGCGGTCATCATCCTCAATACCTTCCTGAATCATCTCCAGCCCATATATGCCAGCAGCGATCGGTGGGGCGACGGCAGCGGCGCCCTCGTCGTCGCTATCTGCCACAAAAGCTGCCGCAGCGGCGGTGTCGGCATAGGCGATTGGCGTAATGCCCTTGGCGCGCAGATAATGGCGGCATTGGCCAAGGGCTTGGGGGTGGCTCATTGCGGTCGTCAGTTTGGCATCTGCATGCTTTGCCATCAAACAATGGCGGATACGCATGAAATGCTCGCCGATTATCGACAATCCGCTTTCAGGCAGCAGGAAATGTATATCCGCCACACGCCCATGCAGCGAATTTTCGATCGGAATCACTGCCCGCGCCGCTCTGCCTTCTTTCACCGCATCAATCGCGTCCTCGAACGAAAAGCAGGGGACTGGAAGGCACTCCGGGTCGATTTCAAGCGCAGCCAGATGCGAGTTCGCCCCTGGCGCACCCTGAAAGGAAACCGCACGTGCGGGGTTTGCAGCTGCGACCTTGGTCATTTCCTCGACACGGGCGAGGGCGCTCTTTGGGAAGCTCTCCATAGTGGGGCTGGCCGATAGGCTAGCGAAAAGGCGCTAGCAAGCAGGATTTGGCCTATTGCACCACCCAAGCAGCCAGACTAGAGGAGCGTGGGGAATCAACCGGAGCCGCACTCAACCGGCTCACAACGTATGAATCAGGGCTTTTATCATGGTCGATCGCAATAACACCATCGCTGGCTGGGTTTTGGCTGCGGGCATTGTCGCACTCGGTTCGTCGATCCTTTTCGGAAAAGTGATCCACGGTGAAGTGCCGGGTGAAGGCAAGCAAGGCTATGTCATCCAGGGTGTTGAAAGCGGAGGTGGCGGTGCCGCTGCGGCCGTTCCGCTCGCCACATTGCTGGCCAGCGCCGACATCGCCAAGGGCGAAGCCATTTTCAAGAAATGCACAGCGTGCCACACGATCAACCAAGGCGGTGCCAATGGCGTTGGTCCTAACCTTTATGCCGCCATGGGCAAAGCGCATGGACACGTACCCGGCTTTGCTTACTCGGATGCGTTAAAGAGTGTTCCGGGTAACTGGGATTGGGAAGGCATGGATAAATGGCTGGCTAACCCGAAAAAATATGCGCCAGGCACCAAGATGAGCTTTGCCGGTCTTGGCAATCCTGAAGAGCGTGCTGCTTTATTGCTTTATCTCAACGCGCAGGGCTCGAATCTGCCGCTACCCGCGGCTCCTGCTGCTGAAGCCGCGCCTGCCGAAGGCGCTGCACAGGCAGAAGGTGGAGAAGCGGCTGCTGCCGCACCGGCTGATGCCGCCAAGGAGGCCGCAGCCGCTCCAGCCAAGTAAATCAGGGAGCTAAAATTATGCGCAAATTTGTGTTGATTGCCCCGGCGCTGTTCGCGCTGGCAGCTTGCGGTGGCGCCGAGCAGAGTGAAACGCCCGCAGTGGATGCAGTGACCACTACCGAAACCAACGAAGCAGCCCCCGCTGCGACGGCGGAAATTTCGGGCGAGAAAAGCTTCGCCAAATGTGCAGCATGCCACAAAGTAGAAAAGGGCGCGCCCAACGGCGTTGGCCCCAACCTGCATGGCATCGTTGGCAAGGCCATCGCTTCGGTTGAAGGCTTCGCTTATTCAACCGCGATGAAGACCAAGGGTGGTAACTGGGACGAGGCGACACTTGACGCCTATCTCGAAAATCCGCGCAAGGTTGTTCCAGGCACCAAGATGGCCTTTGCGGGCATCAATGATGCCGAAGAACGCAAGGCGCTGATCGCCTGGCTCAAAGAGCAGAAGTAATCGGCAAACGTCACCCCGGCAAAGGCCGGGGCCGTTGGCGGTTTATCCCATCAGTGTTACATAAACCGACTGCGACCCCGGCCTTTGCCGGGGTGACGGTGTCATTCAACCATCAATCACAAGCCTCAAGCTCGTAGAAGATCGATATTTCGCGCCAGGCGTCTTCTGCGGTTTCGACAAACTGAAACAGATCGAGGTCCTTGGGGCTGATAACGCCTTCAAGCATCAGTTCCTCAAAGTTGATTACACGCTCCCAGAATGCCTTGCCGAACAGTAGGATCGGCATCGGTTCGATCTTGCCGGTCTGAACGAGTGTCAGCAGTTCGAAAAATTCATCGAAGGTCCCGAAGCCGCCGGGAAACACTGCAACCGCGCGGGCGCGGAGGAGGAAGTGCATCTTGCGCAGCGCGAAATAGTGGAACTGAAAACTCAGGTCCGGGGTAACATATTCGTTCGGCGCCTGTTCGTGGGGCAGCACGATATTGAGGCCGATCGTATCAGCCCCCACATCCCGAGCGCCGCGATTGGCCGCTTCCATGATCGACGGACCACCGCCGGAGCAGACGACAAAATGGCGATTGCCATGTTCGTCCTTGATACCGCAGCTGCTTGCCAGCTGGCCCAGTTTGCGAGCCTCGTCATAATAATGCGAATTGGCCTTCAGCCGCTCGGCAATTGTCCGGCTGCGATCATCGGTTGCGGCAGCCAACAGCGCGTCGGCTTTGTCGGGCGAAGGGATGCGCGCCGAACCATAAACAACAAGCGTAGAGGCGACCTTGGCTTCGTCGAGCAGCATTTCGGGTTTGAGCAGTTCGAGCTGGAAGCGCACCGGGCGCAATTCCTCGCGGAGAAGGAATTCATTGTCCTGAAATGCGAGTTTATAGGATTTGCTCTGTGTTTGAAGGGTCTGGGGAGTCAGGTCCTTGGCAAATTTGGCTTCTTGTTTCGCTTTGTAGAAGCGACGGTCTTTCAAGTCTTTTTGTGTCATGCCCGCCTGATAGACGATTGGGTGTGAATATCCACCCCTCAGCGACAATAGGCGCTGCCATCCTTCATCGATTTCCCCATGTCGAAATGGAGATGATTGGCATGCGCGGCGTTGTAATCCGGACCCAAAACGGTGCCGAAACGCTTGCAGGCCGACTGGTGCAGGCGGCGCAGAAAGGCGCGTTCATCGGGCTTGCCATTCCAGCCACTCAATACCGAAATGCGACGCCCATCTTTGAGGATAAAAGCGGAGACATCTACGGCGTTGCCGAAGGCATGCTGCGATAACCGCCCGCTGCGCCCGCCATTGATGTTGCGGCAATTATAGGTGCCCATGGTTTCGATGCGGACGACTTCGCTGCCCAGATAGGCTTTGGCTGCGGGCGCAACGGCGTGTTTGGCCCATGCGGTAAAGTTGGCCGCGAGCGGGCAGGTCATCGGGCCGAGATTGGTTGTGTCGGTGCCAAATGACATCAGTTTCACAGTATCGATTGTCTGACATCCGCCCGAAAAGCTCTGATTGGGCAGGGGCGTGAAACGGACATTTGCCGATTTCAATGTTGTCAGGCACTGCCGCGTCGGCTGGCTGCTGAACACATCATTATCGCGGCGCACCACCTCGCGATCCGAACGCCCGCCGCAAGCGGTGACCAGTAGGGCGAGGAGCAAGGCGGATACGCTGCGTACCATGTGTAATAAAATGTAAGCAGGATGGTTAACAGGCGGTAAATGGCGCAAACGGTTGACCGCAAATCGAGACGCGGCTACCGGACAATTAATGCGAATGATTCTCAATAATAAGCCTGCTTTCTGGTTTCTGCTCTCCATCCCGGCTATCCTGCTGGTTTTCGGCTGGTGGCAAGGCCGGATCGACAGCATGGACATGTTGCACCCGACGGGAGAATGGTCGGCTCGGCTGATGATTTTGGCGATGGTGCTGAGCCCGCTGTTGTCGATTCTGGGCCCGAAGGGCTGGTTGAACTGGCTCGTGGTGCGGCGCAGGGCCATTGGCGTTGCGGCTTTCTCCTATGCCGTGCTGCATCTGCTTTTTTACCTGATCGATATGGGCAATCTCGACGATATCCTCGCCGAATGGCTTGCACCTGGAATCTGGACAGGTTGGGCGGCTTTCGCGCTGATGCTACCGCTCGCGCTGACCAGCAATGACGCATCTATGCGTCGGTTGCGCGCGGCATGGAAACGGCTGCAGCGACTCGTTTATCCGGCAGCGTTGCTGACGCTGCTGCACTGGATCTGGGTGCATAATAGCTATGCGGGGGCGCTCGCCCATTTTGTTCCGCTCGGGCTTTTGCTGCTCGCCCGCTTCATCAAGAAACCCCTCTCCCAAATGAAACCCCAAGGAGTTTGAACATGCGTAAACTGATCCCTCTCGCTATAGCTGCCGCTGCCATTGCCGTGTTGCCGTCCTCCCCCGCTTCTGCGACCGGTGCGATCAAATGCCAGGCCGGTCCGCAATCGGGCTGGAAGACACAGGATGTTCTCAAGGCCAAACTGGTGAAGGAGGGCTGGACCGTCCGCAAATCCAAGGTCGATGGCGGTTGCTATGAGGTTTATGGGACGACGCCCGAAGGTGACCGTGTCGAGGCCTATTTCCACCCGGTAAGCCTAGAAAAACTCTACGTTTCGCGTCGCGGCGAAGTGTTGTTCCGCAAGCCGGGCTACTAAACAGTCGTTGACATTCCCGGGGCTGCGCCTAAACGCGGCTCCGGGCCACGCGGTCCCAACGCCGCGCGAGCTCTCTGCAAGGAGAGAATGACATGACGAGTAAACCTGCCGCCAAACCGGCGCGCCCCTATTTTTCCTCTGGTCCCTGCGCAAAGCCGCCGGGCTGGGCTCCCGAAAAACTGAATACCGAATCGCTCGGCCGTTCGCATCGTGCCAAGATCGGCAAGTCGCGCCTGCAATATTGCATCGACCTGATGCGTGAAGTGCTGCAGCTTCCCGACACGCACCGTATCGGTATCGTACCCGGTTCGGACACAGGCGCGTTTGAAATGGCGATGTGGACGATGCTCGGTGCACGCGGCGTAACCGCACTCGCGTGGGAAAGTTTTGGCGAGGGCTGGGTTACCGACGCAGTCAAGCAATTGAAGCTGGAGCCCAAGGTGCACCGCGCCGATTATGGCCAACTGCCCGATCTCGATAAGGTCGACTGGGCGGACGACGTCCTCTTCACCTGGAATGGCACCACCAGCGGTGTGCGCGTGCCTGACGGCGAATGGATCCCCGATGATCGCGAAGGCCTGTCCTTTGCCGATGCTACCAGCGCGGTTTTTGCTTACGACATTCCGTGGAACAAGATCGACGTTGCGACCTTCAGCTGGCAGAAAGTGCTGGGCGGGGAGGGTGCGCATGGCGTGCTGATCCTAGGCCCTCGCGCTGTCCAGCGCCTTGAGGAATATACGCCCGCTTGGCCGCTGCCCAAGGTTTTCCGCCTGATGTCAAAGGGCGCGCTGGCAGAAGGCGTGTTCAAGGGCGAAACCATCAACACACCGTCGATGCTCGCAGTTGAAGATGCCATTTTCGCCCTCGAATGGGCCAAGGAACTCGGCGGACTTTCGGGTCTGCAGGCACGTAGCAATGCAAACGCCCATGCCCTCGACAAGATTGTCGCCGAACGCGCCTGGCTCAGCCATCTGGCAGCTGACAGCGGCATCCGTTCGAAAACCAGCGTCTGTCTGTCGGTTGAAGGCGCCGATGCGGATTTCATCAAGAAATTCGCTGGCCTGCTAGAGGCCGAAGGCGCGGCTTATGACATCGCCGGATATCGCGACGCCCCGCCGGGCCTGCGTATCTGGTGCGGCGCAACGGTGGATACCGCCGATATTGAAGCGCTCGGGCCGTGGCTCGACTGGGCTTTTGAAACGCTGAACTCGTGATGCGTTGCCCCTGCGCAGGCAGGGGCCGCAATCGGTTTGCCAAAACCAATAGAATTTCTCTAACGGCCCCAACCTTCGCTGGGGCGACGTTTCAAGGATAAAATAATGACCAAACCCCGCGTACTCATCTCTGACAAGATGGATCCCAACGCCGCCAAGATTTTTGAAGAGCGTGGCTGCGATGTCGATGTAATCACTGGCAAAACACCCGACGAACTCAAGGAAATTATTGGGCAATATGATGGCCTTGCTATTCGTAGCTCAAGCAAAGTCACAAAAGAAATCCTCGAGGCAGCAACCAATTTGAAGGTCGTCGGTCGCGCTGGTATCGGCGTCGACAATGTCGATATTCCGGCGGCTTCGGCCAAGGGTGTCGTGGTGATGAATACGCCGTTCGGCAATTCGATCACGACTGCGGAACATGCAATCGCGCTGATGTTCGCGCTCGCCCGCCAAATTCCCGAAGCTAATGAGCAGACACAGGCCGGCAAATGGCCGAAAAATGATTTCATGGGCGTCGAAGTGACCGGCAAGACCCTCGGCTTGATCGGTGCCGGCAATATCGGCAGCATCGTTGCCAGCCGCGCGCTGGGCCTCAAGATGAAGGTGGTTGCATTCGATCCCTTCCTGACGCCCGAACGCGCCGTGGAAATGGGCGTGGAAAAGGCCGATCTCGATACGCTTTTCGCCAAGGCCGATTTCATCACGCTGCACACGCCGCTGACCGATCAAACGCGCAACATCCTCTCCGCTGCCAACATCGCCAAGTGCAAGAAAGGCGTCCGCATCATCAACTGTGCGCGCGGCGGACTGGTGGACGAGGCTGCGCTCAAGGAGGCACTCGACAGCGGCCATGTCGCGGGCGCCGCGCTTGACGTGTTCGAAACCGAACCGGCCAAGGATAGCCCGCTATTCGGCACGCCCAACTTCATCTGCACTCCGCACCTCGGTGCATCGACCAACGAGGCACAAGTCAATGTCGCGTTGCAGGTCGCCGAACAGATGGCCGACTATTTGGTCAATGGCGGTGTCACCAACGCGCTCAACATGCCAAGCCTGAGTGCTGAGGAAGCGCCCAAGCTGAAGCCCTATATGGCACTGGCCCAGCAGCTCGGATCGCTGATCGGCCAGTTGCAGCACGGCGACCTGACCCAGATCAGCATCGAAGTTGAAGGGGCGGCGGCTGAACTCAACATCAAACCGATTACTGCAGCCGTACTTGCCGGGTTTATGCGCCGTTTCTCGGATGCTGTGAATATGGTCAACGCGCCCTATTTGGCCAAAGAGCGCGGCTTCGACATTCGCGAAGTCCGCCATGATCGCGAAGGCGATTACCACACGCTGGTCCGCGTTTCAGTGAAGACGGACATTGGCGAACGTTCGGTTGCTGGCACCATTTTCAGCAATGGTACGCCGCGACTGGTCGAATTGTTCGGTGTGAAGGTTGAGGCCGATCTTGAAGGCAATATGCTCTATATTGTCAATCAGGATGCGCCCGGTTTCATTGGCCGTCTGGGCACCACATTGGGTGAAGCCGATATCAATATCGGTACCTTCCATCTCGGTCGTCAGGAAGCCGGTGGCGTTGCCGTGCTGTTGCTTTCGGTCGACACACCGGTGCCTGCTGCCACGTTGGAAGCAATCCATAACCTGCCGGGCGTGAAGCGCGCGATGGCGTTGCGCTTCTGATGTGCTAAGGCACGCGCCATGACCAACAGCTTGCTCCCCACCGGATTTCGTGACCGCCTGCCGCCAGAGGCCGATGCTTCGGCACGGCTGGTACGGGCTATCCTCGATACGGCAGCGAGCCATGGTTATGAGCGTGTGCAGGCCCCATTAGCTGAATATGAGGCCAGCCTGACCGGCAGTCTCGGCACTTCGGCCCGCGATCTGCTGCGCTTTGTTGATCCCGTTTCTGGCGAAACCATGGCGGTGCGCAGCGACATTACCGGCCAGATCGGGCGGATTGCCTCGACGCGGATGGGGCACCATCCCCGACCGGTGCGCTTGTCTTATGGCGGCCCGGTGGTTAAATTGCGCGCGACCCAGTTGCGCCCCGAGCGCGAGATGATGCAGGTGGGCGCGGAATTGATTGGCCTCGATAGCGTTGCGGCGGCAATCGAGGTGGTATCTGTTGCCATTGAAGGCCTGAAGGCAGCCGGGGTCAAGGATATCACCCTTGATCTTACGATGCCCGATCTTCTCGACGTTCTTAAACCGAAAGGTGACAGGGAAGAACTGAAGGCCGCACTCGATGCCAAGGATGCCGGCGCTGTGCCTGCCGCACTGGCCCCTTTAATTGCAGCGGCTGGTGCCTTGCCCGACGCACTTGATCGGATGCGGGCTTTCGACAGCGAGGGCAAACTAAAGGATCGGTTGGATGCGATTGAGGCGATTGCCGCCGCTGTTCCCACCGACATCCGCGTCACTCTCGATCCGACGGAGCGGCACGGTTTTGAATATCAGACCTGGTTCGGTTTCTCGCTCTTTTCTGCCCATGCATCGGGCGAAATCGGGCGCGGCGGGGCCTATCGTATCGGCAAAGAACCGGCGATTGGCTTCTCTGCTTACATCGATCCGCTGATTGACGCAGGCCTAGCCCAAGGCGAACGCCGCCGCCTGTTCTTGCCCATCGGTACCATGCCGCAAAAGGCGGCAAGCCTTCGTGCAGAGGGCTGGGTAACTGTCGCGCAACTGACCGAAGAGGACAGTGCAGAGGCGCAAATCTGCACCCATGTGCTGCGCAACGGCCGGCCAGAGCCGGTTTAGCGCTCAAACACTGCCTTTAACCACGCATCGACCACCGGCGTTGCCGGATAGGACGGATCGCCCAATTTGCGATTGATATCGGCATGGCCCTGCATGCCTTTGCCTTCAAAGGCGTTGAGCTGAACCCTGCTACCACCCTTGCGCAGGGCGTCGGCCAGCGCTTCCGACTGGCGCTTGCCATCGGCGCGATCAACGTGGAGGATGAGGAAGGCCGGAGCGTTCGGGCTTTGCGCATGCCAATAAGGCGATAGCGCCTTTTGTCGGGCTGGATCGGTTCCGAATGCCTGCACATAGGTATCGCTCATGATCTTCGCGCCCTCGCTCATCTGTGCGGGCACATCATAGGCTGCGCCATCGATAGGAATGACTCCAGATAGGTCGTCAAGCTTAAGTCCGGCACCGCGAAGATGTTGCGGATCGCTGCCGACCAGCGCTGAGAGATGCGCGCCGGCACTATGTCCCATCAGGACAACGCGCGACCGGTCGATCCCGAATTTCTCTGCATTTTTTAGAAGATAGGCGATGGCCGCTGCAACGTCCGTCCCTTGCTGTTCTACCGTAGCCGCAGGCACCAATCTGTAATTGATCGACGCCATATGATAGCCGAGTCCAGTATAATGCGTGACCTTGTCAGTCCCGGTCGCATTGCGCTTGTCCCCGCGTTTCCATCCGCCACCATGGACGAAGATCAAAAGCGGTGCGCGTGCCGCGTTGGTTTTGGCCTTATAGAAATCCAGTTTCTGCAGGGCATCACTGCCATAGGCATGTTCCACACCGCCCAGCGCTATATATTGCCGGTCATTGGTCGGGTTGGCGGTGCGCTTGTCGTTGCCAAGGCGTGATTGCACGCGTTCCATGATCTCGCCCGAACATTGGTCCGAAAGATCACCGCTTTTGCTTTGCAGGCATTCGCGCATCTTGCCGCGATCCATGCCGCACAGTTCGACGATTTCGCGGCGGCATTCGCGGCTCAATCGCTCGCCGCGCTGCGCCTGACATGCGGTCGCGACAAGCGCGATGGTCGAGACGGTGAGAATCCAGTTACGCATCTGTTGGCCTTTCAGCTTTCTTTTAAGGTGGACGAAGCGCGTCCATCATCATAACGGGGCTCACGGCGAATCCCTTCGCGGAAAATTCCTTCTGCGCAGAAAAAGGCCACCACGCCTCAACAGGCGTGTGTTGTTTCGGGAAAACCGTAATGGCAAATGTAACCGTAATCGGCGCCCAATGGGGTGACGAAGGCAAAGGCAAGATCGTCGACTGGCTGGCAAGCCGCGCCGATGCCGTCGTCCGCTTTCAGGGCGGGCACAATGCAGGCCACACTCTGGTCGTAGGCGACCAGACCTATAAATTATCGCTGCTACCTTCCGGAATCGTCACCGGCACCTTGTCGATTATCGGCAATGGTGTGGTACTCGATCCATGGCACCTAAAATCCGAGATTGAGAAACTCGAAGGGCAGGGCGTTACAATCAATACCGAGAATTTCGCAATCGCCGATAATTGCCCGCTCATCCTTCCAATCCACCGCGATCTGGACGGGCTGCGCGAAACCGCAGCCGGTTCGGGCAAGATTGGCACTACCGGTCGCGGTATCGGCCCGGCCTATGAAGACAAGGTCGGCCGCCGCGCTATCCGCGTGTGCGACCTTGCGCATCTCGACGCTTTGGACGCGCAGCTCGACCGGCTCTGCGCGCACCATGACGCGCTACGCGCCGGTTTCGGTGAACCACCGGTCGACCGCGAACGCCTGCTTAACGACCTGCGCGAAATAGCGCCGTTCGTGCTGCAATATGCGCAGCCGGTTTGGAAACGCCTCAAGAAGGTCCGCAAAGCTGGGGCGAGGGTGCTCTTCGAAGGCGCGCAGGGCGTGCTGCTCGACGTCGATCATGGGACGTATCCCTTTGTCACCAGCTCGAACACGGTCAGCGGCACGGCTGCCTCTGGTTCCGGGCTGGGCCCCAATGCCACCGGCTTTGTTCTGGGCATTGTCAAAGCCTACACCACCCGCGTCGGCTCGGGTCCGTTCCCGACTGAGCTTGAGGATGAGGTCGGCCAACGCCTCGGCGAACGCGGCCATGAATTTGGTACGGTTACCGGACGCAAACGGCGCTGCGGCTGGTTCGATGCCGTTATCGTGCGCCAAAGCTGTGCGGTTTCGGGCGTCACTGGTATCGCGCTGACCAAGCTCGACGTGCTCGATGGTTTCGAAACGATCAAGATCTGCACCGGCTATCGCCTCAACGGCAAAATCCTCGATTATCTACCCAGCCATGCTGCCGACCAGGCCAATGTCGAGCCGATTTACGAGGAAATGCAGGGCTGGCAGGAAACTACCGCTGGTGCCCGTAGTTGGGCCGATTTGCCTGCACAGGCGATCAAGTATGTCCAGCGTATCCAGGAACTGATCGAAACGCCGGTCGCGCTGGTCAGCACCTCCCCCGAGCGTGATGACACGATTTTGGTGCGCGATCCTTTCGCGGATTGACGAAACTCAGTTGCGGCGGTGGTTGGCAAGCCACCGCCGTTAACGCTCGATCGACTTGCCGGTCTCAAACTTCGTTTTGTTGGTGTTTATCCAGTCGGCATAAGCAGCAACGTTGACCGAGACCGACGGATTGTCATTGACGCCGCAGCCTACGGCCCATGAAACGACGCCAACCTGCACCATGCGGCCATTTTCGCGGAACGTGATCGGCCCGCCGCTATCGCCGAGGCATGTGAAGACATGGCGTCCCTGACGGGCAGCTTCTGAGTTGCGCGGTGTTACAGCGCACAGCATCAGATTGCTGACATGCCCATATCCCGGTCGGGTGCGGCATGTGTTCTGGTCGAGGATTTGCAAATCACCGGTACGTAGTTCAGCCGGGTTGCGTTGTGCTGCGCCCGCGCTGCTAATCCGTGTGTTGCGACCGGTGACTTCCTCCATGACGCCCCAGCCGAACGCGCTGACTATCTTTCCGGACGTGGGGGGCTGGCTGGCAAGTGGTATGCGCTGCGCCAATGCTGCGGCTCGCGCAACAGTGCTCGAATCAGGCTTGATGCGGATCAAGGCGATGTCATGGTGGTTGCCGCCCGGCACATAGCCTTTTTTGACGATCACTGCATCAATGGCAAAAGTTGTTCCGCCGCGGGTGAGGTCCTTGGTGCCCAGTTTTACGCGACGGTATTTGAACACCGTTTGCCGCTTTTCCGCTGTGTCAAAGGGGGCGTTGGCGATGCAGTGCGCCGCCGTCAGCACAATATTGGGCTCGATCAGCGATCCGCCGCAGCGATGGGTCTTTTCATGCAGCTGCCAGTTGATTTTGCCCGCAGCGAGGAGAGAAGGCGGGGTTGAACTTTCGGTCGAATAGAGCTGTATCTGCCAGGGCGTGGCAAGGTTGGCGACCTTGAACCCGCCGCCAATCCGGACGCGCGTCCGCACCTGCGGGACATAGTTGGTCGTCGCCGCCCAGTTTTTGGGAAATGTCGGCAACGGGCCATCGCGAGCGTCAAATAGCGACAAGTCAATGGGTTCGTTCGACGATATGGCGACGATGTTCCGGTAATAGGCCTCCGGAGCATCCTCAAATTCATCATTTTTGATCAGCCTTGCCTCGCCGGGTTCCAGTCGGATGGGCGTCTGGTCTTTCAGGCGGATCATTGCGTCGGTAGCCGGAAAATCCTGGTCAATCCGCATTACCGCAACAAAAGCGGGGTCCGCCCCTTCGTTGCTTATCACTGCCCAATAGGGTTGCTCGCAAATTCTGGCTTCGCCCACACCTTTGCATATTGCGCTTTTGGGGCCGAAAATTTCGGTTGTGACCTCGGTGCGTAACTGCGGGATCGGGCGTGCAAATATCCGGCGGCTCCACAGGTTTTTTTGTATCTCTGCGTTGAGCCCGCCTGCAAGCGTGCCATCGTCCAACCGGCCGATGATCGGCGGTAACCTCTCGCTTCCGCGTTCACCAAATCTTGAAAAGCGAAAGGCGATTTCCTCATCGGATCGCAGCCGGCTTTCGGGATCGGAAGATACCCTGGGCATCAGGATCAGCGTATCCGGGAAGTCCGGATAGGGCGCGATGAGGAATTCTGCCTCGCCACGCGAATTGGCGAAGCGGATGTTCGGATTGGCGCGCACAATCGCCTCGACCGCCGCGCGATCCTCTCCGATCGATTCCGCGACCCACACCGTTGCAAAATCCTTTGAGAGCCGGGGGTCGGGCGGTGGAGGTGCGCCATCGTCGCTGGCAGTATCGCTTTCCGCAACGGCGTCGGTTGCACAATCGACGCCAATCTCGCAGCCGTCCTGCGCCTCATTCTGGGCTTTAGATTGCGTCGACCAACTCAACAGGAAAAGGGTGGCGACGGCCAACCGGAATAGCATACTCGACTGCAACATCGCATACCCTCCCTCAACGGCCAGCTATGGAATGATAGCGGGCCAGATATGGCGACTTGGGCTGAGTATTTGCTTTTTGCCGAGAAATGTAAACGCGATTCTAAGTCGCCCTGTTTCCGGCTCTCGCAACTTCAAGGATTGCTTCGACAAAGCCGGCGGGATCATCTTCCTGGATGAAATGCCCGCCATGCAATGTGCGGTGAGACACGCTTTTGGTCCCCGGCACCCTTTCGAGGAATTTCCGGTCGCCACCTCGCGTGATCGGATCACCATCGGAAAAGCAGCACAGGAACGGCTTGTCGAACGCTTCCAATACTTCCCAGGCCTTTAGTTGGTCAGGCACCGCGACATTATCCCCCAACGGCACGAATGACGGGTACACGCGCGTTGCGACCTTCGACGCACGAGTAGGGAAGGGCGCATCATAGGCTGCGATTTCCGCTGGGCTAAGGCCGCGCTTGCTTCCTTTTGCAACGATCTTACCGATCGGGAAGACGGGGCTGTAGCGTGAAAAGGCGCGCCAAATGGCAAAAGCGCGCGGGGCATCCTCCCCGGCGGGTAGCCCTCCATTTGACAGGGCAACACCCGCAAACCGCTCCGGCATTTCTGCCACCAGACGTAACCCAATCAGCGATCCCCAATCCTGACAGGCAAGGATGATGTTGCGCAGATCGAGCGCCTCCACCCAATCGCGCATCCATGCGACTTGGGCGGCATAGCTATAAGCGCGCCGGTCCAAAGGTTTGTCCGACCGGCCAAAACCAATCAGGTCGGGGGCGAGCGCCCGAAACCCTGCTTGCGCCAAAAGTCCGATCATATGGCGATAGAGATAGCCCCATGTCGGCTCCCCATGTAGCATCAGCACCGGCTGGGCGTCGCGCTGGCCCTCATCGACAAAATGCACGCGCAGCCCGCCGGAAATATCCAGATATTGCGGCGTGAATGGCCAATCCGGTAAGTTTGCAAAGCGCGCATCTGGCGTGCGGAATATAGTCATCGAACCTTCCCCCTGAACAGTTGCGGAGACTAGCGAATATGTTAGCTGATTCAATCCGATTGCAGCGCAGGAAATGAAAAGGCATTTTGCATTCATGCCCGACGCACTAACCATTCGCCCCGCGACGATCAGTGACGCACCACAGATCGCCGTAATCTATGCCCATCATGTGCTGCACGGCACGGCAAGCTTCGATACTGAACCCCGTTCCATTGAGGCGACGGAGGCAAAAATTGCGGATTGCGAAATGCATGGCTGGCCTTTTTTGGTTTGCCATCATGACGATACCATTCTCGGCTATGCCTATGCGACACAGTTTCGGGATCGCCCTGCTTATGGCCTGGCGTGCGAGGATTCGATTTATGTGCATCCTGACCATGTCGGGAAAGGCGTAGGCAAAGCATTGCTGACGGCTCTGGTAGAAGCTGCGGAAACCGCCGGCTTCAGGCAAATGCTGGCGGTCATCGGCGGCGGCGAACGCGCCTCTGTCGCGCTGCATGCAAGCCTGGGTTTCGAGCATGCAGGGCGGATGCGATCCGTCGGCCGCAAGTTCGGGCGCTGGCTCGATTCGGTATATATGCAGCGTTCGCTGGGGGGTGGAGACAGGCAGCCGCCGATGAGAGAACCCCGATAAATTTGCCCGATTGCGCCTTGATTTAATCGTGCGATTAACCCAAACACTCCTCTCGAAGAGAGGAGCGCATCATGGAATTTGCAGGCATTGGCTATAGCGAGGAGCAGATCCAACTGCTCGACGTGGCGAGCGAATTTTGCCGGGATAAGTCCCAGATTGCCAAAGTGCGCGCGCTTCTCGAAAGTGAAACCGGCTTCGATGCCGAAGTCTGGAAGGAAATCGTCGAACTCGGCTGGCTGGCCATTGCCATTCCGGAGGCGCAGGGCGGCGTCGGCCTGTCGCTCGCCGAAGTCGTGCCTGTGGTGGAGCAGATGGGGTGTAATCTGCTCGCATCGCCTTTTGTCTCGACGATTGTAACCCAACAGGCATTGCTGGCTGGTGCCACGGCTGAGCAGCAGGGCGAATGGTTGCCGCGGCTTGCCGCAGGCGAAATCGGAACGCTGGCCCTTGGCGAAGCACATGGCGACTGGGATCTGGCAAATGTAACAGCATCGGCCACCCGCGCCGAAGGCACAATCCGGCTTTCTGGTACGAAGCATTTCGTGCTCTGGGCCGATAGCGCCGCGCTGGTCGTCGTATCGGTGCAGCTTGATGGAAAGCCCGCGCTCGTTCTGGTCGAAAAATCTGCCATTCCGGCTGAGGCACTGCGACGCGAAACCATCGTCGATGAGTCCAAGCGCAGCTTTGCGTTGTCGCTGGATGGCATTTCGGTATCCGAAAATGCTGTTCTGGATGCATCGCGCACCAGCGCCGCACTCGCCCAGATCGAACTGGCGGCAAACCTGCTTCAATCCGCTGAAATGTGCGGCGGGTCGCAGGCGGTGATCGATTATACGCTGGATTATCTCCGCACCCGCAAGCAGTTCGGTAAATTGATCGGCGAATATCAGGCCCTCAAACATCCGATGGTTGATGCCTATGTCGGTTATGAAAAGGCGCGCACGCATCTGTACAGCGCGGCGCACAGCATTTCCGATCAGGGCAGGGGCGAGGTCGCCGTGCGTATGGCGAAGGCAGCGGCGGACGGCGCCTATAGTTTTGCCGCAGACCGGGCGATCCAGTTTCACGGCGGATTCGGCTTTACCCATGATTGCGATGCTGGCCTGCATCGGCGGGCAGCGATATTTCATGCGTCGCAATTCGGCGATGCCGCCTGGCACCGCAAAAAACTGGCGGATTTGCTTTTGGTTTGAGCAAAATGCCCCGCAAAGGCTTGACCTTTGACGGGCGCAAGGTTAGGGGCAGCCACTTTCCGGGAACAGCGATTCCCGTTACTCGTCAATTTATAGGGATTTTGAAGATGTCGCGCATTTGCGAACTGACCGGCAAGGGTCGCATGGTAGGCAACAATGTGAGCCACGCTAACAACAAAACCAAGCGCACCTTCCTGCCCAACCTGCAGAATGTTACGCTCCTTTCGGATGCGTTAGAGCAGGGCTTCAAATTCCGCGTTTCGGCGTCGGGCCTGCGTTCGGTTGAGCATGTCGGTGGCCTCGACAACTGGTTGCTCAAGACTTCGGACGAGAAGCTGAGCACCAATGCACGCAAAGTGAAGAAGGCGGTTTCGAAGAAGCAGGCTGCAGCCGCTTAATCGCACTTACTTCGTAAGAGTTTCAAAACCGGGGGCGGTTTCCGCCTCCGGTTTTTTGTTGGGCAAATCCAACGCGAATTGCATCAATATGGTGCGCTGAAGCGCGGTGAAATTATTGTCGGAAATCATCCAGACGATGATGCGTCCATCTTCGTGAGTGATTGCGAGCCCTTCCATATTGTCGACAAGAAGCGGTGATGCGAGTGTTGCGATGACTTGCGGGGCGATTGCCTTATCGGCCGCAATGGCAACTGGATCGAGTAACGCCAGCTTGGCGGAAAAGCCGTCAGGTAGGCCGATGCGGCGGTTGAGGATCAGTAACCGGCCATCGGGCAGCGTCGTCGCATCAGTAGGGCGATAACCTTCCGGCGCTCGATACCCGAATTGTTTCGGTTGAGAACCGGCTTCAATCGGATCGCCCGAATAGATATAAGCACTGTTGCTGCCATCGGCGCGCTGGTGCGTTTCGGAAAACAGCACAAAACGGCCGTCGCGCAACCGTGCTATCGCTTCGATGCCTCCATTGGCTTTCCACCCTTTGGTGAAGGTCAGTCTTTTGGTGCCGTCAATCCGGCCCAATGATGGGGAGAGGCGACGCACCGCATGGCGGGCTTCGTAGCTGATCCAGATCTGGCCAGACGTTGCGTCGTAGGTCATGCCTTCACTATCCCGGTCGCGATAATCGACATTCTCACCATAAGCCCCGGGCAAGACAGCTATAAAACTGTCTTCCATCCGATCAGACTTGCCAAGCGTGAAGCCGATCAATGTTCCAGCGTCGCTCACCGCAAGAAAGCGGCTGTCGCCGATAACCGCCAAAGCCGAAATGCCTCCGAAATCGCTGTTATCGCTGCGCAATTCCCAAGCATTTAGAAAGGTGAGAGCCCCCACTTTTTTGCGTTTGGGATCGGTTTCATCCAGTTCCAATGGCACCAGTTCGATCTGCTGGCTGTAATTGCGTGAATAGACGCGGTGGCCACCGACAGCAGCAACCATCAACAGCAAAAGCAGGGCTATTCGGGGCAGACGCTCACGCATGTCGGTTCCATAGCATTCATAAAAACAAGTTCAAACATGAACGAAGGATAACATCTGCATTCAGCAAAGGCTCAAGCCGAATCGCATAGCCAGTGCTCTACAGGGCAAAATCCAAGGCGGATTTGGGACAAGGATCCGCCAGTGCAAAGGAGAAAGAAAATGAACATGAAAAAGTCGCTCGGCGCACTGGTCGCAGCCGCAACCCTGGTTACAGGTTTTTCCGCAACCCCTGCCTTTGCGGGCCGTTATAATGACGATGGCTATTACAGCTATCGGGATCGCGACAATTATCGTTACCATCGCCGTGATCCCGGCTATCGCTGCGACAAGGGCACGGGCGGAACCGTAATCGGCGCGGTAGCCGGTGGCCTCGCCGGTCGTGAAATCGCCCGCCGCGGCAATCGCACAGAAGGCGCCATCATCGGCGCAGCGGTAGGTGCCCTTGCGGGTCGCGCAATTGACAAGTCGGACAGCAACTGCCGTCGCCGCTATCGTTAATTGGTAACATTTGAAACTTGTCGCCGCATAGCCACTGGCGCTATGCGGCGGCATGGCAAATCCAGTCGATTCCGCGCGTGCGGCCATCCGGCCGATGTTCCGCGCATCCGAACCCGAAACGCTCGCGCCGCTGGTAGCATCTGCGCAGCTCTCTCCCTCCGAACGTGATGGTGTCGTCACGCGCGCGCGCGGGCTGCTGAGCGAATTGCGCGCGGCGCAGACCGACGGCTGGGTCAACCAGTTCCTGCAGGAATACCGCCTTGGCACCGAAGAGGGCACGGCATTGCTGTCGCTGGCCGAGGCTTTTCTGCGCGTCCCCGATGCCGATACCGCCGATCTGCTGATCGCCGACAAGCTGGGCGACGCCAACTGGCGTTCGCATAGCGGCAAATCGGCGAGCCTGTTGGTCAACAGCGCGACCTGGGGGTTGGTGCTGGGCAAGGCGATGGTTGGCGATGATGGCCGAGGCGTGCTGCGCAAGCTGGTGTCGCGCGCGGGCGAGCCCTTTGTACGGCAAGCGGTGGGTGCCGCTATGCGCCTGATGGGGCAGGTGTTCGTCATGGGTCGCACCATTGAAGAAGCGATCAAGCGGATGGATACGCCTGAGAACAACGGCTTCACTGCCAGCTTTGACATGCTCGGCGAAGCCGCCCGCACCCGTGCCGATGCCGAGCGCTATTTCGAGGCCTATCAAGGCGCCATTGCGGCTGTCGGCGCTAACCCCGCGCGTGGGCATAGTGTCTCGGTAAAGCTCTCTGCGCTGCACCCCCGCTATGAAACCGCAAAGGCGGCAAGCTGCGTCCCCGAACTATCGGCGATGCTGGTCGATCTGGCGCGGCAAGCGGCGGCGGCTGGCGTGCAGTTGACCGTCGATGCCGAGGAAGCGGCGCGGCTGGAGATGAGCCTCGACATCATCGAGGCCGCTGCACGTGATCCGCAGCTAAAGGCATGGGACGGCCTGGGCATGGCGGTGCAGGCCTATTCAAAGCGTGCCCGCCCTGTGCTCGCCTGGGCGGATGCGCTGGGCAAGGACACGGGACGCATCTTGCAGGTTTGCCTTGTAAAGGGCGCCTATTGGGACAGCGAGATCAAATGGGCGCAGGAGCGTGGGCTTTCGGATTATCCGCTGTTTACGCGCAAGCCTTCAACCGATGTTTCTTATCTCGCCTGTGCGAAGGACATGTTGCGCGCGTCCAATATCCGCCCAGCATTTGCGACGCACAATGCGTTGACGGTGGGCACAATCCTCGAATGGGCCGGGCAGACGCGCGATTTCGAATTCCAGCGGCTGCACGGCATGGGGCAGGGGCTGTTTGAACGGTTGGTGCAGAACGAAGGCTATCATTGCCGGATCTATGCGCCGGTTGGCGGGCATCGCGATTTGCTCGCCTATCTAGTGCGCCGATTGCTGGAAAATGGCGCGAACAGCAGCTTCGTCCACCAGCTTGCGGATGAGGAGGTGAGCGAGGATGAGTTGCTCGCCGATCCGGTCGAGAAGGTGATGGAAGTTGGGGGCACGCGCCATCCCGCGATCCGTTTGCCTGCCGAATTATTTACGCCCGAACGCGCAAACAGCGAGGGGATGGATCTTGATGATGCGGCTGTCCTTACCGACATCGCTGCCAAGGTCGCGGCTATGCCTGCTATGCCCGCGGGCATCGATGTTGATGTCGCAACCGCGATTGCCGCTGCGGAGGCAGCCTATCCTTCATGGTCGGCAACGCCGGTCGAGGAGCGCGCTGACTGTCTGGAACGCCTCGCCGATTTGCTGGAGCAACATCGCGCGCAGTTGATGGCCATCGCGGTGCAGGAGGCGAAGAAGACGATCCCGGATGCACTGGCCGAAGTGCGTGAGGCGGTCGATTTCTGTCGCTACTATGCGGCGCGCGCGCGCCACGACATACAGCCGGTTGAACTACCGGGGCCGACCGGCGAGCGCAATGTGTTGCGCTATGAAGGTCGCGGTGTCTGGGCGGCGATTGCGCCGTGGAATTTCCCGCTGGCGATCTTTCTGGGGCAGGTGGTTGCCGCCGTCGTAACGGGCAACACCGTTGTTGCCAAACCCGCGCCACAAACACCTGATATTGCATGCTATTCTATCAACCTTGCACGTCAGGCCGGTATACCTGCGGGCGCCATCCAGATCGTCACCGGTGGCGGTGACGTAGGTCAGGCGCTTCTGGGTGATCGCCGCATTGTCGGTACGGTGTTCACCGGCTCGGTTCCCACTGCCAAGGCGATCGCCCGCAACCTCCTGGCCGATGATGTCCGACCGCTGGTTCCGCTGATCGCCGAAACCGGTGGTCTCAACGCCATGTTTGTCGACTCGACCGCGCTGTCGGAACAAGTCGTTCGCGATGTAGTCATTTCCGGATTCCAGTCGGCCGGACAGCGCTGCTCTGCCCTGCGCCTGTTGTTGCTGCAGGAGGAGATTGCAGAGCACACGATCGACATGCTCGTCGGTGCGATGCGCGAACTGGTAGTTGGCGATCCGGCCAATCCCGCGAATGACATCGGCCCGGTCATCGACAAGGCCGCCTATGACAGATTGATGGCCTATCGTCAGTCAGTGGCGGATCGCATTATCTTTGAAGTGCCCGTACCTGCCAAAGGCCTTTATGTGCCGCCGACTCTGGTTCGCCTCGACAGCCTCGACGATCTCAACACTGAATGGTTCGGCCCCATCGTCCATGTCGCAACATGGCCTGCAGGCAAGCTGGAAGAGACGATCGCCGCAGTCAACGCCAAGGGCTTTGGCCTGACCATGGGGCTGCACAGCCGCATCGCCCGCGTCTCGGAAGCGGTCGAAGCGACTGCGCGTGTCGGCAATCTCTACATCAACCGGTCGATGATTGGTGCCGTTGTCGGCAGTCAGCCATTCGGAGGGGAGGGGCTTTCAGGCACCGGACCCAAAGCGGGCGGCCCCAATTACCTCCACCGTTTCTGCGCCGAACGAACGACAAGCATCGACACCACCAGTGCGGGAGGGAACGCCTCATTATTGTCGTTGGAAGACAGCTAAAGAAAAGGGGCGATGCGCGACCCGGCACCGCCCCTCCCCCGTTAACGAATTTGCCCCCCGTTAACGGTGTCCCTGTTGACGAAATCTCTCAGTCGCGTGCGGCTTTGATGTCTTGCATGCTGCGTTCGAGGTCGCGCCCCATTTGCTCGAACTCGGGCATCATTGTCGCAAAAGCCGAAGCGAAACCGCTGAGCATGGTCATCATCTGGCGACTGCCTTTGCCCAGTTCGCGGGGAAGGCGCTCTGCATCACGACCTGCGAGATCTGCGACAGTCGCGTCTTCGCGGAACTGCTTTTCGATCGTCCCCGGACGTGCCTTTTCAACAGCAGCGGCGAATTTACCAACCGGCAAGTCGAGCAGGGTTTCGCTCATACGCTCGACCATCGCAGCCACGCTATTTTGAACGCGCGGGTCCGCCAGATCTTCCGCCATTTCGTTCAGCCTGGCTTCGGCATCGCGGCTGTCATCTGTGTTCTTCGCATGAGCGATTGGCGCTGCAGTCGATACTTCGCCCGTGCCAGCGACAAACTGGATTTCCTGCAGCTCAGCCGCTTTGGCACCCGGCGCAAACGCCAGCAATAGAATGGCAAAACCGGCCACTGCCGGAACACGTAAATCAATCGAGCGCATGGCCCATCACCCCAGAAATGCCGGCATTTCTATGCCCGGCAAACCACAAGCCCCATTACGGCCTGAACGCCGGCCTTATATCAGCGCTCGGCTGACGGCGCACTGAACAATGCTGTCAGTAAGTTGCAAGCAAGGTAAATGGTTGTAAAATTCAGACCTCAATCACGGCTATTCGGCGGCCACTGTTGCGATTGCATCCGAAAGAGGATGGGCGAGTCGGGACAACATCTCCTTTGGACACACCTGCCAGAACTCTCCGCGTCGCCTTTCCCAATCTTCGAGGATCGAGTTTGACCACTGGCTATCGGTGGCAGCTGCATGTTCAGCAATAAGCGCCTTGAGTTCCGCCTCCCAATAGACGCTGTCGAGGCGTTGCCAGACGATGCTGTCCGGGTTGGCGCGTGAAGGGAAATTGCCTTCTGGGTCGAGTACGAACGCCATGCCGCCTGTCATACCCGCGCCGAAATTGCTGCCGGTCTCACCAAGAATGATGGCGACGCCGCCGGTCATATATTCGCAGCCATTGGCGCCGCAGCCTTCGACAACAACCTGCGCACCCGAATTGCGCACGGCAAAACGTTCGCCTGCCTGACCGGCAGCAAACAGTTTGCCGCTGGTTGCCCCGTACAGCACCGTGTTGCCGATGATCGAGTTCGTCTGGCTTTCAAGGTTCGAACTTACGGTCGGCCGAACGACAATTTTGCCGCCGGACAATCCCTTGCCGACATAGTCATTGGCGTCGCCAAACACTTCCAGCGTGATACCCTGGCAGAGGAAGGCGCCGAGCGACTGGCCTGCGGACCCGCGCAATCGGATCTGCACATGATCGTCGGCCAGCCCTTTCATTCCGTAAAGCCGCGTCACTTCCGAACTGAGTTTCGTACCAACCGCACGATGCGTGTTGCGGACATTATAGGTCAGCTGCATCTTTTCGCGGCGATCGAATACGGGCCGGGCATCCTTGATGATTTGCGCGTCGAGGCTGTCGGGAACGGGATTGCGGAACCCGGTAATGTTGAACCTTCGTGCCTCGTCCGGGGCATCAACCTTTGCAAGGATCGGGTTGAGGTCGAGATCGTCGAGATGTTCGGCACCGCGATTGACCTGACGCAGCAATTCCGTGCGGCCGATGATTTCATCGAGCGAGCGGAACCCAAGGCGCGCCAATATTTCGCGCACCTCTTCGGCGATAAAGGTCATCAGGTTGATGACCTTTTCGGGCGTGCCGGTGAATTTGGCGCGCAGTTGTTCATCCTGCACGCAGACACCGACCGGGCAGGTATTGGAATGGCATTGCCGCACCATGATGCAGCCCATCGCGACAAGGCTAAGCGTGCCGATGCCAAACTCCTCTGCGCCCAGAATAGCCGCGATTACGATGTCGCGTCCGGTTTTGAGGCCACCGTCGGTGCGCAGCTTTACCCGGTGACGCAGACCATTGAGCGTCAGCACCTGATTGGCTTCGCTCAAGCCCATTTCCCATGGCGTTCCCGCATATTTTATGCTGGTTAGCGGGCTTGCACCGGTGCCGCCGACATTGCCCGAAACGAGGATGACGTCGGCATGTGCCTTGGCGACGCCCGCAGCAATCGTGCCGATACCTGCTGCGCTGACCAGCTTCACACACACCCGTGCGCGCGGATTGATCTGCTTCAGGTCGTAGATCAGCTGCGCAAGATCCTCGATCGAATAGATGTCATGGTGCGGGGGAGGGGATATTAAAGTTACCCCGGGCGTCGAGTGGCGCAGCCGCGCGATCATCTCGGTCACCTTGAAGCCGGGAAGCTGCCCGCCTTCGCCGGGCTTCGCGCCCTGCGCGACCTTGATTTCGATTTCCTCGCACGCTCCGAGATATTCGGCGGTGACGCCGAAACGCCCGCTGGCGATCTGCTTGATCACGCTGTTGGCGTTGTCGCCATTCTCATAGGGCGTGAAGCGCTTGCTGTCCTCACCGCCCTCACCAGAGACCGCTTTGGCGCCGATGCGGTTCATCGCGATGGCGAGCGTTTCATGCGCTTCGGGCGACAGCGCGCCCAACGACATGCCGGGTGTGACGAAACGCTTGCGGATTTCGGTGATCGCTTCGACTTCGTCGAGTGGCACGCCTTCGCGTGGATAATTGAACTCCATAAGATCGCGAAGATAAATGGGTGGCAATTCGCGGACGCCAGCGGCAAATTGCAAATAGGTTGAGTAGCTGTCTTTCGCGACCGAGCTTTGCAGCAGGTGCATCAGGCCTGCCGAATAGGCATGCGCCTCGCCATCTTTACGTTGCTTGTAGAAACCACCGATCGGAAGGCGGGCAACCGCAGCGTCAAAGGCCTCCGCATGGCGTTCCGCTGCATTGACGAAAAGCGATTGGTAACCTTCGCCCGAAATCTTGTTGGGCATGCCGGGGAAGAAATCATTGACCAACGCGCGGCTCAAACCCACCGCCTCGAAATTATAGCCGCCGCGATAGCTGGAGATCACAGCGATCCCCATCTTGGACATAATCTTGAGCAGGCCTTCGTTGATCGCCGTGCGGTAGTTTTCGACTGCTGTGCTGAGTAGCATCTCGCCAAGCAGACCACGGCCATGGCGGTCTGCAATCGACGCCTCGGCTAGATAGGCGTTCACAGTGGTTGCACCCACACCGATCAGAACGGCGAAATAATGCGTATCGAGACATTCGGCAGAACGCACATTGACTGAGGCATAGCTGCGCAGGCCTGCACGAACGAGGTGGGTGTGGACGGCGGCGGCGGCCAACACCATCGGAATGGCAATGTGCTCTGCATCGATAGTGATATCGGTCAGGAAGAGCTCGGTCTGGCCTGAACGCACAGCGGCTTCGGCATCCTCACGAATGCGGCGGATGGCCGCGCGCAGCCCGGCTTGCCCTTCGGCAACTGGATAGGTGCAGTCGATCTCGGCAGCCGTCTTGCCGAACGCAGTCTTCAAGCGACCCCATTCGGCATTGGTGAGGACAGGGCTTTCCAGCACGAGAACATCGCTATTCTGTCCGGTCTCGTCGAGAATGTTCGCAAGGTTTGAAAAGCGCGTCTTCAGGCTCATCACATGCCGTTCGCGCAATGAATCGATAGGCGGGTTCGTGACCTGGCTGAAGTTCTGGCGGAAAAACTGGCTGATGATGCGCGGCTTGTCCGAAATCACGGCGAGGGGCGTATCGTCGCCCATGCTGCCGATGGCTTCCTTCGCGTCCTCGACCATGGGGGATAGGATCATTTCCATATCCTCAAGCGTCATCCCCGCCGCAACCTGCCGCCGCGTGAATTCGGCACGCGTCCAGTCGAGCGACGCATCTTCACCATCCGGAAGGTCGTTAATGCTGCGGAAGCCGCCGACGAGCGCGGCGTAATTCTGCTCGGCTGAAACGCGGTCTTTGAGTTCGCCGTCGCGATATAACTTCCCCTCATCAAGGTTGACCGCAATCATCTGGCCGGGGCCGAGGCGGCCTTTTTCGACGATGGAGTTCTCCGGAACGATGACCATTCCGGTTTCCGAACCGATGATAAGAAGTCCGTCATTGGTACGGCTATAACGCAGCGGGCGGAGCGCATTGCGGTCGACACCCGCAACCGCCCAATGGCCGTCCGTCATCGCGAGCGCGGCAGGGCCGTCCCATGGCTCCATCACACTGGCCATATATTCGTACATCGCCTTATGATTGGCGGGCAGGTTGGGGTTTGACTGCCATGCCTCGGGGATCAGCATGAGCTTTGCCGTCGGCGCTTCCTTCCCCGAACGGACCAGCGTTTCGAACACGGCGTCGAGTGCACCAGTATCTGATGCACCTGCAGGGATCACGGGCTTGATATCGTCGCTATGGTCGCCGAATGCGATGCTAGCCATCTTGATCTCATGGCTTTTCATCCAGTTCTGGTTGCCACGGATCGTGTTGATCTCGCCATTATGCGCCAGCGCCCGGAAGGGCTGCGCCAGCCACCATTGCGGAAAGGTGTTGGTCGAATAACGCTGGTGGAACACCGCGACGCGGCTTTCAAAGCGTTCGTCCTGCAGATCGGGATAGAAGATCGACAGACTCTCTGCGAGGAACAGTCCCTTGTAGACGATTGATTGGCACGACAGCGAGCAGATGTAAAAATCGCGTATCTGCGCCGCGATCACCTTTTTCTCGATCCTGCGACGGATGAGATAGAGGTTCTTTTCGAACTCGGTTGCATCAACAGCGTCCGGCATCGGCCCGGCGATCATGATCTGCTCGATTTCAGGGCGCGTCGCCTGCGCCTTCAGGCCGATAACCGAAACATCGACCGGCACCTGTCGCCAGCCATAAATGGTATAGCCCGCCTCGATGATTTCGGCCTCGACGATTGTACGGCACGCCTCCTGTGCTCCAAGATCGGTGCGCGGCAAGAAGACCATGCCTACTGCAAGCCGATTGGGTCGCGGCTGGTGCCCGGCAGCGGTGATGGCGTCGTCGAAAAACCGCACCGGCAAGTCGACATGCAGGCCCGCGCCGTCACCGGTCTTGCCATCGGCATCGACCGCACCACGATGCCAGACGGCCTTCAGCGCTTCGATGCCAGCGGCGACAACGCGCCGTGAAGGCTTGCCATCAGTCGCGGCGATCAACCCGACGCCGCACGCATCGCGCTCGGTTTCGGGATAGTACATGCCCTCACTGGCGAGGCGGGCATGTTCGGGAGTGGGGAAGTGGTGGGTCATGCCGCAGCCTTCTCTCTTATTATCTGCTTCTGCATCCAGCGGTGCATATGCTCGACCACGTCTCGGCCGTCCTTGATTGCCCAGACGACGAGGCTCGCGCCGCGCACGATATCGCCCACGGCGAAGACGCCTGGCAGATTGGTCATGCCGGTGACATGGTCAGCGCGGATGGTGCCCCAGCGAGTGACGTTGAGATCGGGGGAGCCGAACAGGGTCGGCAGGTCTTCGGGTTCGAAACCGAGCGCCATAATGACCATGTCTGCATCGAGCGTGAAGTCGCCTTCCGGGTCCTGCTCGGGCGCGCGGCGGCCGCTGGCGTCGGGAGCGCCAAGGCGCATCTTGCTGACATGCACTTTCGCGACCGCATCCTTGCCATCAAAGGCTTTGGGCGCCGAGAGCCAGACGAACTCGACGCCTTCTTCCTCGGCATTGGCGACTTCGCGTTGCGATCCGGGCATATTGTCGCGGTCGCGGCGGTAGAGGCATTTGACCGACTTGGCGCCCTGGCGAACTGCGGTGCGGACGCAGTCCATCGCGGTATCGCCGCCGCCGATGACGACGACATTCTTGCCCTCGGCATTGAGCGTTCCGTCGTCAAACGCAGGCACGGCATCGCCAAAGCCCTTGCGGTTCGAGGCCGTGAGAAAATCGAGCGCGGCATGGATGCCCGACAGGCCGATGCCGGGCGTCTTGATATCGCGCGCCTTGTAGACGCCGGTTGCGATCAGGATACTGTCATGCTTCGCGCGCATTTCGTCGAGACTGGCATCGCGGCCCACCTTGAAATTGGTGTGGAAGAGGATGCCTGCGTCCTTCAGCCGTTCGACGCGGCGCATCACCACATCCTTTTCCAGCTTGAAGCCGGGGATGCCGTAGGTGAGGAGGCCGCCTGCACGGTCATGACGGTCATAAATGTGGACCTCATAGCCCGCGACACGCAGATATTCCGCCGCCGTCAGTCCGCCGGGGCCTGCGCCAATAATGCCCACCGATTGCCCGCGCACGGGGCCAACCTCGATCGGCTCGACCCAGCCTTCGGCCCAGGCGGCGTCCGTGATATATTTCTCGACGCTGCCAATGGTGACAGCGCCGTGCCCTGAAAATTCGATGACGCAATTGCCTTCGCATAGCCGGTCCTGCGGGCAGATGCGGCCGCAAATTTCGGGCATGCTGCTGGTCAGGTTTGACAGTTCATAGGCTTCGCGCAGGCGGCCCTCGGCGGTGAGGCGGAGCCAGTCGGGGATATGGTTGCCGAGCGGGCAATGCACCGAGCAATAGGGCACGCCGCATTGCGAGCAGCGCGAGGCCTGTTCGGCGGCTTTGTCGGGGGCGTAGCGGTTGGCGATTTCGTGGAAATCTTCGGCGCGCAAGAGGGCCTCCCGCTTTTCGGGGAAGGACTGGCTTGTTGCCACGAATTTGAGCATGCGTTCCTGTGCCATGGCGCGGCCATAGCCAAAGTCTACAAAGATGACACCTAGAAAATGCTCTAATAGGGCATAAATATTGACCTATTATACTGTATTTGAAACCAAGTTAGTTCCGCCTGCAACATTATTTCAACATAAAAGGTCCGAAACGGACCTTACCGCATCTCCAGCCACACCAGAGCCGCCACCCCGGCGATGATTCGGTACCATGCGAAAGGCCCAAAGCCATAACGCGTCACCACCGCGAGGAAGGCCTTCACCACCGCCCATGCAACAAAGAACGACACCACAAAGCCCACCGCCAGCAAGCCCATATCATCCGCGCTCACCTCGCTGCGGTGCTTGTATAGCTGCAGCACTGTGGCCCCGGTGAGAGTGGGAAGGGCGAGGAAGAAGCTAAATTCGGCGGCGGTCTTGCGATCCACCCCCATCGCCATGGCCCCCAATATCGTCGCTCCCGAACGACTGACCCCGGGGATCATGGCTAGGCATTGGACTACACCAACCATGGCGGAACGCTGCCAGCTGATATTGGCGACGCCCCCGGCATCGCTGGTTTTCGCGAAGCGTTCCACCACCAATATCGCAAAGCCGCCAATGATCAGCGCCCATGCGACAATCACCGCATTTTCGAGCATCAATTCGATCGCGTCGCCGAATGCCAGCCCCAGCACCACGGCGGGGATGAAGGCCAGCAAGAGGTTGCGCGTGAAGGCCACGGCCTTTGCGTCCCATTTGAACAGCCCGGTAAACACCTCCCAGAAGGTCCGCCAGTAGAGCACGACAATCGCCAGGATCGCGCCAGGCTGGATCGCGATGTTGAACAGAGCCCAACGCTTGGCATCATAACCCATCAGCTCGGTCGCGAGGATCAAATGCCCGGTTGAGGATACCGGTAGGAATTCGGTTATGCCTTCGACTATGCCGAGGATCACTGCGGTCCAGAATTCACTCATCGGGTAACTGCCTCACCAAATCTATTGCATAACCACCGCAGCCCTGAGCCTGTCGAAGGGCGTCTCACGGGCTGCGCTGAAGCTGATGGACGTGCTTCGACAGGCTCAGCACTACGGTTTCTTGTAAAATGCCGCTGCCTCAAGCCGCCGCCGCATCGCCAAAGCGGCCATGCTTACGATAGAGCGTCAACCAGTCATGCGCCACGGCATCCAGTGGCGTGGCGGTAATGCCTAGCGCTTCCAGCCCGTTCGCGCCCGACACAACATTATCTTGCGCCAGCATCTTGAGCTGATCGCCCGAAATCGGCCCGCCGGGGATGAAGGTGAGCAGCTTGGCGGCTGCATCGGGGACAGGCACAAACAGCTTCTTGTGTCCGGTCGCCTTGGCGATCCATTCGTTCAGTTGAAGCATCGAGAAAATCTGCGGCCCGCCAAGTTCGAGCGTTTGCCCGCCCGGGCCCTGCAACGCAGCGACCACGGCGCGCGCGACATCCCCTACAAACACCGGCTGAAATTTCGTATCGGCACCGATCACCGGCACAACGGGCAGCATCCGGATCAATACGGCGAAGCGGTTGATGAACTGGTCTTCACGGCCAAAGATGATCGAGGGGCGCAGGATGCTGGCGTTGGGGAAAGCCGCATGCACAGCCGCTTCGCCGCCCGCCTTGCTGCGCCCATATTCCGCCTCGCTGTTTGCGTCTGCTCCGATCGCAGACATATGGACGAAGGCGGTAACGCCAGCCTTGGCCGCCGCCTGCGCGACATTCGCCGCACCCACGCGCTGGATTGCGTCCAGATTGTCAAAGCTGCCGACAAGGTTCACCGCCATGTCAGCGCCAACCAGAGCGTTGGCAACGGTTGCGGGCTTGGTGATGTCAGCGGCGCAGAGCGAGACCTGGCCCAGATTGCCCAGCGGCTTCACGATCACCGCACCGCGCGTATCGCGCACCGCGACGCGCACACGGGCACCCGCCGCACAAAGTGCCTGCACCACATAGCGCCCGACAAAACCGCCGCCGCCGAACACCGTTACCAATTTACCGTTGAGTATGCTCATTGCCTGCCCGTCAGTCTCTATAATAGGGAGAATATATGGACGGCGCTTTGCACCAGCCAAGGGCGCGTTTCAAGGGGGGAGGATGCTCACAGGCTTTCGGCTAGAAATTTCCGCAATCGCTGCGGGCTCGTTCCCCCGCGAACCGCGCGTCAATCCAGTTTAGCGTTTCCGTCGCGCTGTCTTTGGCGCTTGTAGGATGTCCGGTTTCACTGGTGATCGGCACCCAGCGAACCCGCGCGCCGGCACGGCAAAGATCCTGGGAAAATTGGCGGGTAACCTGCGGGCCGACGATGGAATCGCCACTATTCTGCGCGATCAGAAATGGGACGCCATAATCGCGCCGGGCAGGGCTGTTGGCGCGGGCGATTTCGGCCCAAGGGCTGATCTTCCCAAGATTGACGTCCTTCAGTCGCTGTCGAAGCACGAGCACACCCACAACTGCTCCAATGCGCGGCTTGGCACCCAGCGTGACGCAATTGTTGCGCGCCAACCGGTTGATGATGCCCTGCGTCGATTTATTGCCTAGCGTGTCGAGCGGCGCACCAAAATATTCGGACCAGCTGTGCGCGGTGAACGCCGTCAGGAAGGCACGGATTGAGGGGTCGGAGCCGCTTGTCAGGTTTTCGATGAGATCTGTTGGTGGCGCTGCAGCGGCCACGCCGACCAAGTCCAGTTCCGGTGCGTAGTTTTTGGCGATCTGGCCGGTCCAAAGCGACGCGTGGCCGCCCTGCGATTCGCCCCAGACGGCAAAGCGCCGCGACGCTCCGGCCTCCGGTATCGCCTGCGCGGCACGGATGGCATCGAGCACACTGCGCCCGGCACTACCGCCTACCAGATAGGGGTGCGGACCGTCGGTCCCCAGCCCCTCATAATCGGTTGCGACGACAACATGACCGCGCGCAATTGCGTCGTCGAGTGCAGGGGTCGCGGCAAAAAAGTTGGGGCTGGCCGATGGTGTGCATTTATCGGCCACACCCCAGGTGCCATGTGCCCAAGCGAGCACAGGACGACCCAAACGGTTTGGCATTCCTTTGGGCGCTATGACAACGCCCGTCACCTCGATTGGCCTGCCCGCCTCATTGCGTGAAACATAGCGGATACGCCAAGCTTGCGCGCCGACGGGTGCGCCCGCCTTGCGGCTATATTCGATCAGCGTGCCGGGCGGGCTCTGCACTTCGCGGGCGGAGGCGGGAGAGGGGATGAAGAGGAAACCCGTGCCAACCGACACCAGCGCCAACAGCGCTCGCCTTATCCGGCTGGAAAGCATGGGCATCCCCTTAGCTACTTATTTCTTTGTAAATCGGATGGTCGCACCGCTTGCCGATACCACCTCCAGTTTGCCGTCTGTGGTCAAACTCGCGATCGTGGCCTTTTCCATCAACGCCCGATAGGCCTGCTCCTGATCCATCAGATTGGGCGCACAGGCCATCATCGTGCCGATCATCGGCGGGAAAACCTTCAGGCTGCTGCCATCAAGCTGATAGCTGGCACCATAGCCATTGCAGCCCGATTTGCCGCCAACCTTGCCGTCGCTGCCCAGCATCAACGTTACTTCGCTGCCGCTCACCACCGGCTTGCCATCGATGCTATAGGCTTGCCACCAGACATCCTTGATCATCGCTTGCGGGGCAGGGGGGATGGGATAGGCCAGTTCCTGAACCTCCACCCGTTTGCTGCGCCGGTGATAGAGGCAGAGCATCTTCGCCTTTGCGCCCTTCATATGCGGTTGCGGCCAGGTGCCGGTGACGACGCGGGCATCGATCAGCAGCCGGTCAGAATAACGGATGGGCGGGCCGGTGACGGCATCGTTGAGGCTGGCAGCTTTCAGACAGGCGGCCCGCGAGGCCTTATCAACCTGCATCCAGCTTTTAGATGTGGAGGCGTTTACTGGGGTTGCAATCGCGCATGCAATCGCAACCCCAGCCAGGGGGATCAAATTCCGCATCGCTTAATATCCCGTGCGCGTGCAAAGCACGTCAGCCAGATAGATACGGCCATTGACCGTTTCCTGTGTCTGGCTCGCTGATCCGTTCCATCCCACCGATTTGCAGAACCGGTCTGCCGTGTCTGCTGCACAATTCGCTGAACCGCTATTATTGGAACAGGAGAGAATCCGTCGTCCGTTTGCATTGCCTGGTGCTGTGAAAAACTCCGCACTCATGCCCCGCAACGAAGTGCCAGCCGGCGGGTCAATTACCGGCGGAGGTGCATATCCAAGCGGTCGCATGGATTGGACCATGAACATTTGTGGCGCAAACCGGCGGATGTCGCTTTCGTCTGCCGAAACCGTGACGCAAGGGGAGCGGAAACGGGTTCGCGCACACAATTCCCATGTTCCGCTACGCACGCGGATTGATCGCACCGACCAGCGTAGCGCCAGATTGGATTTCGCTTCACCGACGAAAACGGCGGGTCCCTGAAAGCCAGGGTCACGATAAATCGTCGCCTCACCCCGTCCGATTGGTGCCATCTTGTCCGTCTGCGCGACCGCGACCGACGCAAGACCTGCCAAGGCTATGGCAACATAGACTGATGCTTTCATGCAATTCCTCCTCCAGCTGGTTATCGGAGGAACATTGCATTTTTGGCAGTCCAAGACTGTCGCTCGTTTTACAATTTGCCTATTTCTTCAGGATTGCTCGCAATAAAATCCTGCATGCCGCGGCTGTCGACAATTTCGATTCGTCCATAGCCAATACGGATAAAGCCGCGCTTCTCCAATTGGCGGAGCGCGCTGTTCATCGTCTGGCGTGACAGGTTGCACGCATTGGCCAAATCCTCCTGGCTGACATTGTCAATGGGGGAAGTCGGTCCTGCGCGCGAGCCATATGGCCATCGGGCAAGATCGAGGAGGCGCGATGCAATGCGCTGTAGGCTGGGTCTCGTTACCATCTCGATAAGCCAGCGATAATTGGCCCGGCCCACGCGCAACTCCGGTGTCAAAAGATGTCGGAATGCCGCGATGTCAGTCTCGAATATTGCATGAACCGATGCAGGAGGAACGGTCAGAAACAATATGTCGGTTGCAGCAACGGCTGACATGGGATGCGGCTGGTGATCGATACAGGTCAAAAAACCCGTCCAGTCGGCCGGACGATGGATCGCCATCAACACGTCATGCCCGTTGCTCGCTGTGCCTTTGATGTGAATTTCGCCGCTTATGATCCCGTGCAGACCGGTCGGCGCGTCACCTTGATCGAAAAGCTTCTGGCCCGCGTTCAATTGCCGCTCACGCCCCTCCGACAACAATTTTTCCTGAATGGTCGCAGGAAGCTGCGCAAACCAGGCTCCTAATTCAAATATCCGGCGCCGGCTGGCAAAATCATGTTTGAGATAGTTCATCCCATGCCCCCACATCACGATCAATTAGGTCGCACAACATTTGACATTGGCCGGCTAGCCTTGCGGTAAAGCGACCGAACTATGAGGCGAACTATCCCATCTGCGCTATACCGAAATTTGCCTGTCTATCCAGTTGACAAGCGCGCCCTACCCGCTAAAGGAGCCCGCCTACCCTAGATGCAGGTCGCGTTAGATTTGGCATCCCGTGCCCAGATGGCGGAATTGGTAGACGCACCAGCTTCAGGTGCTGGCGCTCGCAAGGGCGTGGAGGTTCGAGTCCTCTTCTGGGCACCATTTTCCTGTTCGGCAAAGTCCGCTAACAGTCGAAAAACCTGGGAAATCTGCTAAAAATTAGCCCTCATCTGATCGCGGACGTTCACCCCAATCCGCCTTCAACCACATCAATGTGGGGGCCTTTTGGGGGCCGAATGCTCAAAAATGACGTTCTTGACCGTCGTTTGAAGGGAAAAGGCCCCCAATGCCACGACTACGATTTCGCTTCCTGTTTCCTTGGTAGGGAAACTGGTGTTGTCAATCAGACGTTCTCGCAAAGGATCTGTTGCGGAGCCTTTCCGAGTTTATACTCGCCGCTGTCATAACCTGTACCAGTATAATTCTGCCACAGGTCGATGCCGTTGATCCAGCAACTGCCATCCGCTCGCTTGCTGGCCACCCATGCACCGATCTGGCGATATTGAGGATATCCTGTAACCTCATTTTTATGGACATACCAACTCGCGCTGTAGAGATTGAGTTTCAGGATTGCCTCTCCAGGCACCAGCCGCGCGAAGCCCTCGCGTAACCCCTTTTCCCATGCCGGATTGCTGGCAAGCGGCGGTTTCATGCGCACGGTCGCGAGGGTCTCGTTGCGGTTGGCGCTGACATATTTCTGGATGGTTTTGTCATCGCCAATTTTTGCGAGCGCGGCATTCACCTGCGCCAGTCGCGGGGCGACTTCGGCCATGTCGGGATAGACACGGGCAATTGCTTTCAGACCCACACTGATGGCGACGAGCGAGTTGCGCTGCGCTTGTGCGCGGCATAGATCGGCCTGCATCGAAGGAACAAAGCCGTCAGGGCTGCGCTCGCCCGTCTGTTCAAAAATACCGAGAAAGCTGGTGATGCTGCGCTCCGTCCCGAGCACCTGCTTCACATAGTTTTTGCGTTCGAGCGCGAGCTTCTTTGGGTCCGTCGGGCCGGCGAGGAATATATCGACACGCTGGTTGTATTCGGCAACGAAGTCCGTCAGGCGCTCGGCATCGCTCGCGCAGTCGCGATTGTCAAAATGGGGAATGCCAAACCTTTTGGTGAAATCCCATGTTCGCTTGACCGGATTTGCAGTGTCGGCGGCGGTTGGACTGTTAGCTTCGCTTTGCCCATGGCGCGGCGCTCTTTGGGCAGATAGTGGGGTGGCGATCATAGCGGTCGTCAGCAGCAAAGCGGCAATCCTGGTGATTGTACGCATGTCCGTATCTCCTGTTCGGGCAAACGAACGATGCGGATTAGATAGCGCCGTCTCAATCCCCACAAGCAGAGGGGCATTGGTGCCTATTCGGGTCGAGGTAATGAAAGCTTCAGTGTCGTGCCCTCAGCACCGCTTATGATGTTCAGCGTGCCGCGGACGGCCTCGGCCCGGCTGCGCATGCTGGTGAGGCCCCGCCCGCCTTTGATTTTAGTAGGCAATCCTTTGCCATTGTCGGCGATGCTGATCTGAATTTGTCCGTCGGCATCATGGCTGCTGGAAAGCGATATTGCTGTCGCACAAGAATGACGCATCGCATTGGTCACGGCCTCTTGCAAGATGCGCAGAATCTGCAATGTCGGGCGTGGACCGGGGCCGGGGGTGCTTTCATCAAGCCCGTGATGCGCCTCAAATACCATCCCGGCAGCCTCGACCTGTGCACGCACGCGATGTTCGAACGAACGCAGGGTTTCTGCAAGGTTCTCATCGGCGGTATCCATGGAATCAACTATAAGCCGCAGATCGGCGATACTTGATTGCAAGCCTTCCTCGACCTGCTTTTTCTCAACCCCGCCACTGCGCACCTGCATCATAAGCCCAAGCAGTTGACCACCTATACCATCGTGCATGTCGCGGACGATGCGCTGGCGTTCCTCGAGCATGACTTGCCTTTGCAGCATCTGCTTTTGTGCATCGTAGCTGCGGGCCAGCTCCGCATTTTGTTCGGTCAACTTTGCCGCCAGAATTTCATTGGATTGAACGACGGTGCGGCGTGCTTCGCTGGCCTCGCGCGCGATAGAGGCGACGACGCCCAAGCCCAGCAGCAAACCTGCGGGTGCCGCAGCATAAAATGTCAGGGGGAGGTTGGCCACAAAGGGCAGGGCCAAGTCGAACGAACCATCGCCCGTATCGATAAAAAGCGCGAGTAGGCTAATCATCAGTGCCAGTCGCTCCAGCCAGCGCCCGTCCCTTCGGACTACAATCCCCCAAGCCAACAAGCCCAAACCAACAACCGCCAGAATGAAAAGCATTGCGGCGTTCCAAATGGCAAGCCCCTTGAACCATGGCCGCAGGGCAGGCCCCCAAGCAAATCCTGCTGCAGTTATGGCAATCAGATAGACAAGAAGCGCCAACCACAGCCAATTCAGCCATTTAAACCATTTTGCCGAATGCGTTTCGCCGCTGAACAAATGGCGCGCAAAGGCGACAATCACCGAGACTTCCAGCAGATAATACAGGAAACTGGTGAGAAGGAAGGGGAGCTCGAACGGCGTCTGGAAGGTAATGAAATAAGTTCTAGCAGCCCAAATGCCCATCAACAGCATGAGGCTGCGAATGCGTTGCCGGTCATCGGACGGCCAGTTGGTAACCATACAAAGCAGCGTTGCAAAAATCAGGAAGGATATGGCGATGATTGGGATGGTGCTGGTAATCAAGTCCACATTGGCTGCAGCCCTTGCGGCTTCGACTGCCGGTCCGATGTGGAATGGCGCGAGTGCTAATATCGTGCTTTGCGTCTCGACCAGAACTTGAATTTCATTGGCACCGTCGCGGAGCAGCGTTGAAGGCAGCATATAATAGAGCGCCGTACCGTCCGACGCGCCGCGCAATGTGTCGAGCGGAATATTGGGTTGGATCACACTGCCATTCAGTTTGATTTCCTGAAGACCCGGCGTGGCGCCCAGGAAAAAGGCAAGATCGCTATCATTTTTCCCGACGCTGAATGGAATTTGGAATGCAACGCGTGATCCACCTTCTTCAATCGTCGACCGGTAAATCGGATCGTTGAAATAGGTCGCTTCGAAGCGACCGGCATTTGCTGCAATCTGGCCTTGATGATCGACGGGTACATATTGCAGCGACGGAGGCGGGGACATTCCTGCGGGGCGCACCGCATTTTCGCCGATGTACAGCGCCCCCCAGAAAAGTGCCGCAACCGCCAGCAGAACCAGACCGGCTTTTGCTCGATCGACCCACATGGCCAAAGTTCCGCTTTCCGGAGCGGTGTCAGCTTTCGCCGACAAAGATGCGGTCGATATCATCACTCCGGGATCGCGCGGTAGGTTTGCAGCCATTGATTGGGCAGTATGTCGATACAGGCAGGCATTTCAATCGAATCCACCATTTCAAATGCAGAGCCAGTCCACGCCCATCGCCGTCGCCAGCCACACATTCCACCCGAATAGCTGGTTATCTGGCCTGATGCGGGGTCGAAATCACTATTTGGCAGAATTGGCAATTCCGCAGGGCGGCCTTGTTCGGGGCGGGGGAGTGTGAAGACTTTGAACTGGTTGTCGGTGGTTTCAATCAACCAGATGCGTTTTTCGTAATGCGGGTTCGATCCGCAACCTGCAGCCCATAAGGCTTGACCATTGTTCAGCTTAAATCGCTGAATGGGCGGATCAGAATTTGTGCCGCCAAAAATCGGGCAATATTTGCCGCGTTTTTGGTTTAGCGTGGTGTAATCATAGGTCTCGGGGACCGGTTCCTCTACGCCCCGAACGACCTTCACTGTCGGGCGACGCGGTTCGGGTGGGACGGCGATGGCTTGCCTTTTACCCTTTGCATATACAGCCGTAACGGTATCGCGCCGCTGCTGACTTTCATCGATGTACCGCATGGCAGCTGTAAGCCCACTGGTGCTAATGATGCCATGCATCGCACCATTCCGGTGTCGCGTTGCTGCCCGGCTGGTCTTTACGCTTTCGGCAAAAAAGGCAGCGGCTTGCGCTGGGTCCAGTTCATAGCGCCCCGATTCTATCCGTTTCAGATTATAGGCCCGCCCGGTGCAATCCCCGTCGCACTCATAATAGACAAGCAATGCCGCCACATCTGGTTCGGGATCAACTTTGCCCCAGACCGTGCCATCAACAAACACGCGGGGTTGCTGCGATGGCCCGGCCCTGCGTTTGACCCAAAGCTTTGGCATCGCATAATCGCCCGGATCGACGCTTTCGATCCGCTTCAGGTAGTCGCGTGATACGCTGACCGCAGTGCATTCACGCGCATTGTCGCAGGCGACCGACCAGTCGCCAAATTCCATTACTTCGGGCGCCGTCCAGTCGCCGGGTGGGGAATCTTCAGCATGAATCTGCCACGTCGCAAATAGAGCGAGCGCAGCAATCAGCCTCCATTTAGGCACGCGGAAATCTCTTGCGCCAGTTGATAGCGGTCAAGACAAGCCCTGCCAGAAACGCTGCGGCCCCACCGAGATACCACCAGATATTATAGGCAAAGGACGTTTCATATTCGACCTGCTCGGTCAGCATCATACTGTCATAATCTGACGGATTGCGGACCACAGTCGTTTTTGCACCAACTGACAGCGCATCATAATAGGCTTCACCCACTTCAACGCTGGTGGTTGTCACTGCAGGATATTGCGGCTTTACGAATGCCTTTCCTGCACTCCAGTCGGCAAAGTTCAACTCGGCGTTGATGTCGTGTTGCAGGTTCAGCATATGGATGTCTCGGCTTTTCTGGCGGCCTTTGTTATCGGTATAGCTTTCGCTGCGGACCGACTTTTCTTTGACGATGGCCTCGGTAACCCTGCCTTCGGATTTGAGGGCATCAAGCTTTTCGCCGTTCGCTTGCTGCAGCGCCAAAGCGACTGGGGCTGCGATCATCAATACGATGCCCAGCATCAACCCCAACTCTCCGGGTTTGCCTTTGCGGCGTTCGCGCAACACGTCCAGTGCGGGGCGATACTCGTTCATGGCGCCGTTCCCGGAATAGTCGACGCTGCTGCGATGCCACGCAGCACGGACGCTTTGCTGATTTTCCGTCCGATGAACCAGAACAACAAGGTCAGGAGCAGGGCGACAGCAATGCGCGGGTAAAAGACGCTGGCATCGAAAGCTTCTACTTCCGAAACCAGCACTGGAGCGCTGCTGTCCCACGGCGTGTTGACGACGGTCAGCATGTCACCGACCTTGGTCTTTTCATATGTTTCAACGGGTACCCACATTACACCGAGATTTTCCGAATCCTTCGTCGGATCACCGCTTAAGGGAGGGGCAACGGGAAGGTTAGCCTCCGATACTTTGGAAGGAAATTCGGCATATTTCACGGTCGATTTCGGGACATGGCGTACCATCAGCACCCAAATATCGCTCTCAGTCGTAGATCCAGAACTGCGCCGACTAAAGCCCGAATTTTGTCTCGTGATCGTGTCCTGTTCTTTTTCGGTGACCAATGCCCGCGACACAACGCCCTGATTGCGCAACTTGTCATTTGCCGACTGCTCCTCCTGCATCTTCATGAAGAAGATGAAGGCGAAAATGAGCGCAAGCAGCGCCAACAGCTTGAAACAAAGGCCAATCCAAGGCCGGGCAACAGCGTTCATGGTGAAACTCCCCTGATTACAATGATCAGGGTGTCTCTACCCCCTCAACCGAGGGGGCTGCATTCCCTCCATTTGTGGGGGGTGGGTCGGCATATTTCCAACTTGTTGGCGTCCACATCAAAGGCCAGAAATCATAGGGTACGTTGCGGCACCGGTCATATTGGCGATCCTCGATCATCACGAAGATCTCGCCGGTAAAGCCCATTTTGATATAGCGTCCGCAAGCAATCCTGCCTTTTCGGGGGAGTTGGACATGCAGCAGCGATGTGTCGTCCAGACCCGCATAGTCATGCGGCACTACCTTTTTGGCAGTGTCATAAACTTCGAAATTGAGGGGTTCTTCGTTGTCCCTCTGCACCAGAATTTTTGTGCCTTCCGGGCAGTCGGCGGTCCATAGCAGGTGCCTTGGCCCGATCCGTGCGCCCATGGGTCGATTGGCAAATGTGCGCGTATCGCAGGCGAGCAAAACGGCTTCGGGAATTGGCAAATCATCGACCGGTGTCGAGCGCAATATGGTGTAGTGATATTCCTTTAGCCATTCCGCCTTCTCGGCATCAGTCAGGCGCGGGCGCTTGGGATGTTGCAGCCTGTCCATCTTGCGCATCAGCCGATCAAGATTGCCGCTGGGCGTTGATGCAATTTTCAATCCGCGATCGCGTATCACCGATCCAGGCCAGCGCCTGAAAGCACCGATGAGCTTGGAAGCAACGTCGGGGGACACACGATAGGCACCGTTGGCTTGCACCTCTCCCAGCGACAATTTGATCGGTGGCGGCATTTTGGGAACCCCGCGCGCATATAGTCGCCACCCATCAGTCGGTGGCGGTACGCTTAAAGCCCCCAATGAGTCGATGAAAGCCAGCCGCAATACTGGCTTCGCTTCTTTGGCAATTCCGCGGCTGATCATAACTACCGTGCGCACACCGACACCGTCGCGGGGCACCTTCTTTACGCCAATGATTTGGCAAAATTGCGATCCATTGCATTGCAAAGTCCAGTCGCCGGCATGAATTGGGCGATCAAGGTCTTGCAGGTAATCGGGCATGCGCTGCTGCTCGGCATTGGCCCCGGCGCCCAGCAAGAGCAGGAATATAGCGCTATATCGGCAATAACTCATAGTCGAGGACTGGCCCCGCCGATGATCGCTGCGCGATAGGTGGTTATCCAGCCTTCTGGACCGATGCCCGTCCCGCATTTCGGCATCTCGCGCTGTTCGACCAGCTTCATGCCCTCAACGGCCCAGACGTAGGCGCGATAGATGCCGCAGTCCTCGGTATAGCTTTCAAAATGGCCAAAATAATATGTCGAATGGAGGTAGCCGTTGCTCGCTTCAAACCAGCTGTTGTAGAGCGTGACAGGGCCATCCCGGTCCTCGAACTGGATTTCCATGGCCGGCGCGCCTTGGGGTCCGGCTAGATACCAGAAGCTTGCGGAGTTCAGCCCTTCATTGCCGCACCCTGCTTTCCATAATGTTTGACCGCCAATACCACGCCACGCCTGGAGCGATTGCCCCATATGACCTTTGGGACATCGCTTTGCCGCGCCGACGACTTTCAAAGGTGGGGTAGGGTTGTCGAGCTGCATAGCAGGGAGCGGTGTAACAATGTCAGGATTGCTAGAGGTCTGAGGCGATCTCAAACGCCACGCCTCTAGTGCCGCGATTACCTGCGCAAATCCGCTACGCGGGACATCGAAGCGCAAATCATTTTCGACAATGCGGATAGAATCCGAACCATCCGACTTTCGTAAATCCTGCAACAGCCAGTCTGATGCTTCCGAAGAGAGCGTGGCCACGACTTTGCCATCACGCATGACCGAAAAGCCGTCACTATCCGAAAACATGCCGGAATAGCGCATCTGGAGGTAATATGGGGCGTCGATGCGGCTGGGCTCGCTTAAAGGGACTATCGCGGTGCAGCGGCGCAAGTTACTGCACCCCACTGTCCACTGACCGTAAATCAGGACGTCGTCATCAAGCGTCAGGGCATCAACAGCAGGCCCATCAAGCACAGTGCAACCTGCCAGCAACGCCGCCAACAATGTTTTGAGTGGCCAAGGATTGCTACTCATCGGGGCCTGTGCCGTCGATTGGCGCATGATAGGTACGGATCCATTCGCTGGGTGACAGGCCCCTGCAGATTGGCATTTCGCGCCGTTCGATCAGATGCCAGCCGTTTTGGGTATATCCCCAAGCGCGGAAAATGCCGCAATCCTCGCGGTCGTTTAGATATTTGTAAGACCGCAAGATACCGAAGTCCCAGTCGAAGGTGGCAGATTCCAGTCCGTCAACCCCAGCACGAATTTTGCCGTCACGCGGTTCGGGTAGCTCCAATGGAACGGCGAGGGCATTTGGACCTGATGCCATGTCCCACAGCGTACGTGTCGGCCCGGATTCCTGCTGACATTCAAAGCTCCACAATATTGCCCCATTGGCGAAGTGGAATTGTCGGGGATTTCGCATAAAATCGTTGCGGCATCGCCCATCGGTCAGGATAGGCACAAAACCGGAAACAATTGTCTCTATTGCCGGGATCCGTTTCAGCTTTGTAGGATCGGGTGTGGTGCTGCCTTCGGGCTGTTCGCCGCGCATCGATTTGTAATCTGGGTGCAGAGATTTGGCTTTCGCATCACCTGGTCCAATCCACATCCCAAACACCAAGGCGGGTGACAGGATCGCTCTTGTCACCCGCCCGCGCGACTGGCGAGAGGCCTGTGGGTGCCCATCGACCAGCCGGGGTGCGCCCCGGAGGGAGTTAGAAAGCGAAGCTGACACCGGCTTGCACCGCGTGCCGGTCGGTCTTGCCGATTTCGCCGCGATAGCCGAGGCTGATGGTCGCCCCGCCATGTGTCGTGTAATCGAGCGCAAGACCAGCGAGCCCCTGCAGCGTGTTGCGCGTATCGCCTTGCAGAACGATGCCCGCACCACTGACTGCGAATGCGACGGGGATTTCACGATCGCCGAGCGTGCCGAGGTAGCGCGTGCCGAGGTCAACGCGCAGATCGAGACCGCCTTCACCATTGTCCGAATGGTCGCCGCCATCCCACAGACGGGTTTTGGCGGTCAGCTTGGCTTGGCCTTCCATCGTGCTGGTCTTGAGGTCTCCGAGTGTTAGGCGCAGCGGGCTGGTGCCGCTTTCGGTATAGCCGTCCTGCTTCTGCCGGACATAGCTACCACGTGCATTGGCGCTGAACGTCCATCCGCCGGTGGAACCCAAGGGCAGCCCCAGTTCGGCAAAGGCGCCGAAGAGTTTCGAATCCGTCTCGCCGTCAACGCTTCCCGCGAAGCCATTAAAGCTGACGTTCCGCAGCGTATCCTGATCGACCTTGCCATAAAGCACACCGCCACCCAGCGTGACACCCGTACCCGAATAGCGTGCGGTCAAGCTGCCAAGGACGCTCGATTGATCTCCACCGCCACCATTGGCGCCCAGCTTGATATCCCCCTTTGCCCAGCCGAGCGCCGCGCCCAGGGTGATCGATCCGCCAGCATCGAAATTCACACCGCCGCTCATGCCGCGGGTGTCATGGTCATAGGCCAGCGTCGTGCCCGACGCACTGCGTTTGCCCCATGCACCAAAGCCGTTGAGCCAGATGCGATTGCCTTCGCCATGGCGGACATCGCCAACGCCGATGCTGTCGATGAAGCCCAAGGCGGTATCTGCTGCGGCCAGCGACTGTGCGTTGAACGTGGAGGGACGTGCAGTAAGCACCGACGGTGCCATGAAGGCACGGTTGGTTTCATAGACCACCGCCAGAGGCAGCTGCGCGCCAACAGTTTCGACCGTCGCAAAGGTGCCCGTCAGACTTCCTCCGGTGCGAAGGAACGTGCCACCTTGGCCCTCAGCCCCGCCGATGGAAACAAAGCGCAGCGTGCCGCCGTTGAGCGTTGCATTGCCGGTAACGTCGAGCAGGTCGATATTGCCCGCCCCATCAAATTCGATTTCGAGAACCGAGTTGGCATTGTGCACATAATTGCCCTGAACGGTCAGCGTACCGATGCTGTTGCCGGGGGCAATAGTGCCGCCATTGTTGGTGAGATTGCCGATGATGCGGCCGGTGCCATCGAGCGTTGCGTTCGTCCCGACATTCACATTGGCCGTTGCAATCGTGTTGATCCGCGTGCGGCCAGCGGTGAGACCTAATGTGCCGATGCTGAAATTATTCGCAAAGGTCAGTTGACCCGAACCCAGCTTGTTGAAGCTGCCTGCGCCAGAAAGGCTATTGCTGAAGGTTGCAGCATTGGCGTTGGTATATTCAAGCACTGCGCCGCTGCTGACCGCGACAGTGCCCGATCCAAGCGCTGCATTGCCGCTAACTGCCAGCGTGCCGGCCTGAATTGCGATACCGCCGCTGTGCGTGTTGGTGCCGGTCACGTTGGTCAGACCGGCTGATGTCTTCACAATCTGGCCAGCGCCACTGGTCGCATTTGCGTAGGTGACATCACCCAGTGCCAATGAAGCGCCCGAACCGATAACGACCCCGCCCGTGCCAAGTCCGTTGCCAAAGTTTAGCCCCAGCCGACCAGCAATGATCTGGGTGCCACCGCTGTAACTGTTGCTGTTGTTGACTACGACTGTGCCAGAACCATCTTTAACTAGCGTGCCCGAGCCGGTCAGCGCGTTGTTCAGCGCGACGTTGGTTGAGCCGCTGTAATCGACAATCAGGTTTGTCCCGCTGCCCATAATAACTGCGCCAGTGCCCAGCGCAGAGGGGCTATTCACCACGAGAGTTCCACCCTGAATATCGGTGCCGCCACTGTGGGTGTTAATGCCTGTCAATGCGCCGATACTGCTTGCCGTCTTAACGATTTGACCTGCCCCGGAAACATTGTTGGCAAGCTGCACATTGCCGATGTTGAGGATGGCGTTCTGGAGAACAATGACATCGCCCGTGCCAAGGCCCTGGCCATTGTTCAGCCCGATTCGACCCGCATTGATTATCGTGCCGCCGGTATAGCTGTTGGCATTCTGGATAATAAGTGCCCCGGTGCCATCCTTGGTCAATGCGCCCGCACCGCTGATCGGGTTAGACATGACTTCTGTCGTGCCGTTGTCGAATACCAGCTGGGTATCGGCGGCGGTGGTAACAGGACCACCACCAAGCGCAGTAACGGTGTTCACAATCACCCGGCCACCGACGATGTCGAGCCCGCCGATCAGGCCATTGCTGAGCAACGTCAGGTCGCCAACATCCGATTTGCGGAGGATACCTGCGCCTGTCACGGATTGGTTCAAGGTCTGCGAGCCAGCGATGGACAGATCAAGCGCAGCGCCTGCCTGCACGGTAATTGCACCTGTGCCAAGGAAGCTAGTGTCGGTAACGCGGATTGCGCCCTGCTGGATATCGGTCCCGCCGGAATAGCTGTTGCTACCGGTCAGGAAGACGGTACCTGTCCCGGTCTTCACCACCGCGCCAAGGCCGCCGACATTGTTTGATAGTGTTGTCGAGCCTGAGGTGGACAGATCAAGTATGCTGGTCGCCAAGGTCAGATCGATATTGGCCGAGCCGATATTTTGGCTACCTTCGATCTGCAGAGTGCCATTGCCGACAAACACATTGCGGGTCAGAGCGTTGTTCCCGGTCAGGGTGACCCGGTTGGAGCCGCGCTTTTCAAATTCACCATCGCCCGACAGATTGGCGACGATGGTTGTGTCGCCCACGATCGAGGTATCTGTCCGCAAGACTGTGCCGACGCCGACCAGCACCGTTCCACTGCCAAGGCTGCGGCCATCAGTCACACCGATGCGGCCATCCTGAATGTCAATCGTGCCGGTAAAACCCAGGTTGTTGCCCCCCAGTTCAGCGGTGCTGCTGGCGGTTTTTACGATATTGCCCGTGCCCGAAATGTCGTTAAGGAGCACGATATTACCAATGCCCAGTGTGGCACCGGTATCGACCTGGATATTGCCGGTACCCAGTGCCGCCCCATTGTTCAACCCGATGCGCCCGGCGCGAATGGTAGTTCCGCCCGTATAGGTGCTGGTCTGGGTCATCACGACATCGCCGGTGCCTTCCTTGATGAAGCTGCCTGCACCGGTCATGAAGGGGGTGGTCTGGAGCAACTGCCCTGCGCCGTTGTAATTGAGGATCAGGCTACCGCCTGCATTGGCGATGACCTGCCCGGTGCCAAGCCGCGCGAAGCTGTCAACGCGGACAGCACCGTTGTTAATCAGCGTGCCAGCGGTGTAGCTGTTGGTGCCGGTCAGATCGAGGATGCCCGTACCGCCCATGACGAGTGCCAGATTGCCGGTGAGGTTATTGGACAGAACCTCGTTACCAGTGCTGCCCATGGCCAGAATACCGCCACCCGTGCTTGACGTCACAGCGCCCGAGCCGAGCGAGGCCACGTTGGCGACGTCCAGGATTCCACCCCGGATATCGAGCCCACCGGAGAATGTGTTGGTACCGCTAAGGCGGCTGCTGCCCGAGCCGGTCACGATAACCTGACCCGTGCCGCTAATATTGTTCGTCAGGTTGAGGCCGCCGAAGGACAGCGTGGCACCGTTGACGATCGAACCACTACCAAAGGCGTCGCTTGACGTGATGGTGGCCGTACCGCCAAGGATGTTGAAGACGCCGGAAAAGCCGCTGGACGATCCCCCATAGGTCACAGGATCGATCGTATTGTGCAGAATCGTCCCTGACCCCGCAAAGCTGTTGGTGACTGTGGTTGGAGTGGTAAAGCCTAGATTCAATGTTGTCCCGTTTGAAAGCGTGACAAGGCTATTGGCCTGACCAAGGGCCTGCACACGCGACGTCGACAATGTACCGCTGAGCACATTGACCTCTGTGAAGCTGCCATTTTCGTTCATCGTGCGCGTGCCGCCGACGCCAGCCAGTACGTCGAGCCGCTCCACAGCGGTGGTTGCAAACGCAGTATTGCCGGATCCGTTCAGGACCAAACGGTCGTTACCTGCGCCGCCATTGATTGTATGCACGTTGCTGCTGGTGAAATTTGCAGTCGCCGAAACATGGACGACATCATCTCCGTCGCCGGCATTGATCAGCAGACCATTGCCTTGAAGTGCAAGAGTGCCTGCGAGACTGAAGAACTGATTGCCTGTACCGCCCGTCAACAGATAGTTGCCGGCGTTATTCCCGGTGGAGGCCAGGCTTGCGCCTGGTTGCAAGGCAAACTGCTGGTTCTGACCGACACCAGCCGACAGGTCGATGCCGCCAGGGGCAGCCGTCACAGTGCCGCCAACATAAATGCCGAAATTATTCTGATTGCCATTAAGGGTAGCCACAAGATTAGTAGCATTACCCTGTATCTCGAGATTATTCGCATTACCGCTGCTGCTGTAAACGAGATTCAAAGCTGACCGGCCGAGATCAATTCCTAACAGGTTCGAATCGCCATTCAGCGTTACATTGCTGTTGTCGAGGGTCGCGCCTGAGGCGATCACGAATACTTGTACACCATCGGTGTTTACCGTTATCGTCTGCCCGGTATTTACCCCGGTGCAATGGACAGTGGTCAGCGGCGTCGTGATATTGTTCAGCGGTTGTGCCGTACTCGGCGTACAAGCCGCCTGCGCTTCCCCCGCCATCATGATCGACAGAATCGACGCCGAAGCCATCAGGCCGAGGCCACGAACGAGTTTCTGGTTATTATTTGCGCGAACAGCAGGCATGGGTATCCCCCTTTGGTTATAGATTACCCTGCCTCACTCTCACCGGCGGCGCTGACATCATATCCCCACAGAGGAGGGGGTAAGTGGGTGAAGACCTACAAAAAACCCCGGCTTTTTGGGCCGGGGTTAGGGGAGGTCGATGCGTTGACGGCCTCTGGGAGTGACAGGGGAGCCTATTCCCTGTCGATACGAATGAGCTTGGCCTGGATGGCCTCGAACACCGCCTCGCCGCGCGATTTGACCTGTAGCTTGCGGTAGATACCCTGCACATATTCGGCGACGGTATAGGGTGACAGCCCCATGATCCGCGCCGCTTCTTTGCGGCTCAATCCGCGCGCCAGATATTCCAGCAGTTCGCGTTCGCGAGGGGACAGATGCGGTGCGTCAGGCTCACTTGCCTCAACGACCGGTTCGTCACGCACAAGGCTCAGCAAATGGCTTGCCGCCCGCGCGCTGATTGGCGTTTCACCTGCGAGTGTGGCGCGAACATGAGCGAGCACCATTTCGGCGCTCGTATCTTTCAATATATAGCCGTCTGCCCCAGCTTTGAGCGTGTTGAGCACACTCGCGCGGTCCTCAAACACTGTGAACACCAACACGCGGCATTCGGGAACCTTGGCGCGTATCGCTTCGATAACGCTGATGCCGCTGCCATCGGGCAAACCTAGATCAAGCAGCGCAAGATCAGGCATCCGCTCGACGAGCGGCAAACCCTCCGCCAGATTTCCCGCATCGCCGACGACTTCAATCTCTTCCGCCGCGGCCAGCGCGCCCATGGCATAGCTGCGCAGCCGCTCATCATCCTCTACGATGATGACGCGCGCTTTACCTTTGGGATTTGGCGTAGCTGTTTCGTGTTCACTCTCGCTCATCGCGTCATTCGTGCCTGCTGCCTTCAACATTGTCCATCCTGCTTTGCGCATCAACCGGCGCCATACATCAGCCAAAGGCTGCCATGCCTTTCCGTGCCTCTGCTATCGTTTCGGTGAGGCGCCTTGCATCGGATCCCAAACGAATCGCCGCTTCGTAATTCTCGATCGCCGCGCGGTAATCCTTGTCGAGATGGTAACAGACACCGACCTGTTCCAAGGCGAACGCCAATTCGTCCGGGAAGTCGCGCGAGATCGATAGCCAGGCCTCACGCCCTTTTGCGGTTTCGTTGGCCAGAACGAGCTTCATTGCCGCCTTGCGCCGAGCATCACAGCTGTTGTTTTCCGGATCGTTGCCGAGTGCGCGTTCGAACAACAGATGAATTTGGGTGGAATTCCCGACGTCAGACGCCGCCGCGCTTGGCGCGTTGCTACCAAATAAATTGCTCCACAATCCCATTGGGTGCGCCCTTTCTGACCGTAAAAATGAACAAACCACATGCGAGTCAGCCAAGCATCCCCATCAGATGGGGGGATAGGATGAACTGAAAAGAAGCCGCATCCACAGTCCATCATTCTGTGGAGAGCAACTCATGCGTACAACCCTGATCTCGGCTGTCTTACTGGCATCGATTGCCATCGGTGCGACAGCGGCAGCCCAACTCGACCCTCGCGGGCGCTTTGAACGCAACGTGCCAATTGCGAAGCCCAAACCCCAAAATGCAGCGAGCACAGGCCCGATTCAGGATCAGGGCGTCCACAACGCCGTTCATGCCGCGCATCAGAACCAGATTGTGTTCACCCGCACCGATCTTGGCATTGGTGCCATCAGCGAAGGGGACATTGTTTCCGACTTCACATTAGGCCAGCCGATGTTCTTCCGTGTTTTCACCGAACGTTCGGCGGTGAATGCGATTGCGGCTGCCAACAATATGGGAGCGCGCGAAGTCTACGCCGACGGCGTGCACTACACGGCGCGCTTCACGATCAACGGTCAGGTTTTCGATACGACAATCTTCCCATGGGGTGGCAGGCGCGATCATGAGACTTGGACGACGTGGCGTGGGCAGTTCGTCAATTCGATGAACGCGCAGCGAACGCCAGGGTCGGATGCTTTCCTCGAAATGCTCTCAAAGGCGACTGCCGCTGGTTTGCTCAAACCCGGAAAACACAGTATCAAGATGGAAGTCATCGCGAAGACCAATACCGAAAAGGCCGGTCCTATCAGTGCCGGGACTGTGGCCAGCGGCACATTTAACCTGATAGTGCCTGCTGGCGTTTTCCAGGCCAGCAACCCGCATGTTTGCGGTCCGGTAAGGGGGGCTGCGGGAAGTGCCGCGGTGGAGACGCGGGCATTGGCCCATGCCAAGCAATTTTGGGATTGGCCGGATCTGACCCCGGTTAAGGCTGTCGGCGTCGGTAACGCCTGGACCATCGAAAAGAACGAACTAACCAGCATTCCGATCGAGCGCTACACCGACGTCGCCATCGTTGCACGCGGTGCGAAATATTGCACCAGCCACGTCCACAAATTCACGCAGGAATATGCCGGAGGGGGCACTTACGCGCAGGGTGGAATCTCCGTGAATTTCACCCCTGGCTTCGTGCCTTGCGCCTGTCTGGGCTGAGTCCATTTTTCAAAACAAGGGATCTTGAAAATGAAACAGTATTTTACGCTACTTCCGGCAGTCGCGCTGCTGTCCGCCTGCGGACAGGCTGATGGCGAGCTTTCTCCGGGCAATTGGAAAAGCACGATGACCATGACCAAGTTTGACATTCCGGGCGCGCCCATCGCGATGGCTCAGAATGCAAAGGCAATGCTGGGGAAGGGGCAGTCGATCGACAGTTGCATAACACCGGAAATGGCGAAAGCTGGTGTCAAGGAAATGTCGAGCTCCATGCAGCAAGGCGACTGCAAGATGGAGGGCTTCAAGCAGGGTAGCGGCAAAATGTCCGGCACCATGAAATGCACAAACAGCGCGATGGGTGCGACGTCGATGAAGATGGACGGCAGCTATACCGCCGAGAAGGTGAACATGACGCTGTCGGGCGAAATCGCCGATGCCAAATTGCCTGGCGGCAAGGCCGACATCGAGATGACGATGAACAGCGAACGCACCGGTGACTGTAAGAAGTGAACCGTTACTCTCGCTGAGCTTTGCGGCACTATCCATCGCGGTTAACGCGAACCCGATGGGCGATCTGGTCAATCCACGCCCTGTGCTGGTAGGCGGCTTTGCCCATGCCGACAGCTGCACCAGCACCGGCACAATCCGCACATTGCGCAAAAATGGTGACGGCTTTGTTTCGGTACGCGCTGCTCCGGATGTCGCCGCGCGCGAGCTTGACCGCTTGAAGCCCGGTCGCCCCTTATGGCTGTGCCGCGACACGCATCGCGGAGATTGGGTTGGCATCGTCTATCCGGTGGAGAGCGAGGATGACTTGATGAGCGAATGCGGCGTATCCGATAACGCACACGATTTACCCGTGCCCTATTCGGGCCCGTGCCGGTCGGGTTGGGTTGCCCGACGCTTTATCGAACTGTCGGCTGGTTAGTTCATCGATCAGCTACTTCCGTTTTCCAAACCCGGATGCGATCAAAGGAGCCGCGGCATTCGGGCATTACCAATTGCTCGCTAAGGCGAAACTTGTAGCCATCCCAAATGTAGCGGTCGGTCCGTCCGCAATCGCCGATGGCGCGGAAACGCGTCGCGCTTTCCAGCACTCTTTCTTTCTCCAGCCAGATCACTTCCGCCTGGACATTGCTTGGTCCATCACCTGTGATTCCATTGTCATAATCGAATTCGGCCGGGCGAATTTCACCTTGGTTACTGATGATCATAATGCTGGAATAACGAACATAAGCACCACTGCCACAAGCCCAGGGAACAATAGCCAGGCTGTTATCGCTATCCAAGCGAACGAAGCTGGGTTTTGAAGTCTCTTCAGGAGCATCGCCGCCGCATTGCTCGCGATTGTCGTCCAAAGCCTTGGATTTGGGCTCGGTTGGAGGGCTTGTCGGCACTGCAGGACGGCTGAGCGAAACGCTATAGCCCGGCAAATCGTCATAGGCGATGCGCTTGCCTCGACGCACGATCGCGTCCGGCGTTTCCAGTTTCCCTTGTTGCTTATCGATACGAAGAAGAGCCGCCGTCAACCCGGCTAATGACGTTCGAGCGACAGCTTCGCCTTTGACATCGCGCAGATAGACCCATTGGCCTTTACGCATGGACTGCACAATTCGGCGCGCCTTGGCCCCGGCGATTTTGAAATGACCTATACCCGCCGACGACAGTGGCACTTCAAGCTGATCGACAAAAATGCGCAGATCCGGCCGGTGCCTGAGTGTTGCAGGAAATCGGAACGCCACTGTTGGCGCAATATGCGCTGCCAGTGGTATTTCTACCATCGCCTCGAGATGATCTGTATTGCCGTCCGTTCCGCTTGTTGGTGCTTGCAGCGCAACTGCCGCACAATTGCGCATGTTGTCACAACCGGTAATCCAGTTTTGATAGACCGCTATGTCTTCGGGCTGGGGTTCCGAATAGAGAGATTGGCTTAGGATCGCAGCTAACGGTAAAAACTGTGGCATCATAGTCCAACTCTCTTCACATTGCCTTGTTCCATCAGCGATTAGCGCATTCCATCCCCCCATTTGAGGGAGGGTTTGCGCAATTTGAACATTTCATGGTGGTATCAGATGCTGCAACCTATCCGTCGTCAGAACAACTAGTGCAGTGGCGGGAGTTAGGTCCTTGTGGTCGAGTACTCGAACCGTCATCGCAGAAATTGATTTGGGGCCTCGACTTGGGCTTCATCAAAGATCGAACCAATATTTGGTATATAAATCAATTAATTAAAATTGCATCCCGAGTCCTCTTCGGATATCGATCTGGAAATCCGAAATCTTGTCAAGATATTGCTCTACGGAAACTTCTCCCCAACGGGATTTTCACATTGCAGTCGAGTTCCACGAACTTCGTTCCTGATTTAGCGATCCTGTTCCGATTAACGATGTAGGACTTGTGTACCCGGATGAATTTTGAAGCAGGGAGCATTTCCTGTAGTTGGCGCATCGTGACCGTCGCCAGATAACTGCCGCTGACATCACAAACTTTTACGAAATTTCCCTGCCCTTGGAAGAAGCGGATCTCGTCTAGTTTGAAGCGCTGGCTCAATCGGTTGACCTTTAAAGTCAGGTAGCCGTCATCGGGTTTTACCGCCCGTTCGTCGTCGATCCGTCGTCTCACTTTGTCCATGGCCGAATCGAAACGTTTGGGACTTACCGGTTTCAGTAGATAATCGATGACATCCAACTCAAAGCCATCGAGTGCATGTTCTTTGTGCGCACTAACGATCACTGCATGTGGCGGCTTGTCCAATCCGCGGAGCATGTCCAATCCGCCAAAGCGGGGCATTTGGATGTCGACAAACATCAAGTCGACCGGGCCGCTTTCAAGTGCCTTTAAAGCGTCGGCCGCGTTCAGGCAGTGGGCAACCACTTTTAGATCATCGTGCGCGCTGCATAGATGCTTCAAAACTTCGTGCGCATAGGGCTCATCATCGACGATCAAGACATTCAACATGGCTCCGAATCCAGCTGAAGTTCCGCATGCCAGGCATTTCCGCGCGGCGCGCTCGAAAATTTGAAATGTCCGTCCATTGTCAAATCCAGTCGCCGCAGCATATTCTGCAGGCCGAGTCCGCTTGATTGAGCCGGCGGTTGAGGCGGCAAGGGCGCATTGACACAGCTAAAATGCAAACATTCGTTGTCGATGGAGAGAGTGATCGCGATTTCGCTGGTCACATCTTGCGGTTCGACACCATGCTTGAATGCATTTTCCACGAGCATGATCAAAAGCAACGGGGGAATCCGGAAATGCCCCATGTCTTCGGGAATGTTGAGTGCCACGCGACAACGCGAACCGAAGCGAAGCAATTGCATATCGATGTAGTTGCGAAGATAGGCGACTTCGTCGTCCAAGCGCACGAAGTCATTGCCGCCCTGGTACACGGTATACTGCAAGAGCTCTGACAGTTTCAGGGTGAGTTGGGCACTGGCAGGACTGTCTTTCAGACAGAGGGCATAAAGTGTGTTCAATGAGTTGAACAGGAAATGCGGATTGATCTGTTGCTGGAGCACATGCAGCTCGGAACGAACCCGCTCTTGGCGTTCCAACGCGTCGCTGCGCTCGGCCAGCAGTCGCTCGCTCGCCAGAATGACCGGCATTATGGTCGCCCACAGAATAGCGGTAAATCCGTAGTTGATCGCGTCGAACGGGTTGTGGTTTTCCGACGGTAACACGCTCCAATGGTTTGGATTGACGGGAAGCTTTAAGATCAATGTGCAGGCTAGAGGAGAATAGACAAGGCAGAACACGAAACTCGCGAGCGCCATCGCCATCCAGCCTTCTGTGCGCAGGATCTGCCTGACCAGCACGTACCGGCTTGTCCAATACAGGCCGTAAAGAAGCAGCGCGATTGCCGAAAACTGCAGCCCGTAGCTCAAAAACACCAGCGGGTGTGAATGCAAACGCTGCACGTCGAACCATATCTTTAACGGCTGGTTGTTGACGGCATCTGGCGTCGAACCAAACAACATCGTGGCAGCGATAGTCCAAACCGCCAATAACGCGATTGCGGCCGCATCGAGCGTGATTGGCAAACGGCGCATAAAGGTGATCAGTCCGCTTTGCCGTCCCAAGCCAGGAAGAGCCATAAGGGCACTGAATATCGCTGCCGTCAGCCAGTGTCGAGCAGCCAAAGGCGAGTGAATTTCCGCAAAGAAAATGGCAGTCAATGGATATGCCACAAATGCCAGAATCCAAATTATCAATGAAGCTGGTCTGATGGACTTTGAAAGCCAGTAATGTGCAGCAAAGAGCGGAATGGCCCACAGCATGGCCATCAAAAAATTTGAGGCAAATTGGGACCAATTTTCCAAGCCTGCTGCCGGATGGTTTTCCAGCGCGGCGAGTAGCACAACGGAGAGCACCGGTAGAAACGGCATTGCTGAAGTAACCGGTGACCGGCCTGACCCGTCAGACTTTCTTATCCACTGCACGCGCTGTTCTGTGCCCGAAATCAGCAGCAAAAGTCACGCAGGAATGATGAACAGCACAATTTCGATGACGAACGGCGGTGAGCATCGACAAATGCACCGCAAAATCGGTTTCGTCATCGATTTCGGCACGGTTGTCATTCCCCGATTGCCGTGTCGACCCGGAATCAACAGGCCGTTTCAGGTCAAATCTGGAGGGCACATGCTCAAAATCACCAACTTGCGAAAATCCTATCGTGGGGGGGGCTGTGCACTTGACGGGCTCAGCCTTGATATCGGCGCGGGGATGTTCGGACTACTAGGGCCAAACGGTGCAGGAAAAAGCACGCTGATGCGTATACTGGCCAGCCTGCAGCTTCCCGACTCTGGCGACATAAGTTTTGATAACATCAATATTCTGGATAATCCCTTGGCGCTTCGTCGGCGGCTTGGCTATTTGCCACAATCCTTTGGCGCCTATCCCTATATCGGCTGTCGCGCGCTTCTGTTCCATATGGCGCGTCTCAAGGGGCTACCTGAAAATCGCGCAACCGCAAGCCAAATTGACCGGCTGATCAACCTGACAAATCTGGAAGCCCATGTGTCACGCCCGGTCACCACCTTCTCGGGCGGGATGCGCCAGCGGTTCGGGATTGCGCAGGCGCTGCTTGGAGATCCGTCACTGCTCATTCTCGATGAGCCAACAGCCGGGCTCGACCCCGAAGAGCGACTGCGGTTGTACAATCTGTTGAGCATGTTGAGCAGCGATAGAGTGGTTCTCCTTTCGACCCACATAGTCGATGATGTCGAGCAACTCTGCAGGCAAGTGGCCATCATGATCGCGGGGCGTATTGTGACACAAGGGCCGACCGAAACTTTGGTTGCCGAGCTTGACGGTCAAATCTGGCAGGGCAGCGAGCCGAATGCCGAGAACGGAGAATGTCGGTTGCTGAGTGCGGCCTTTTTCCGCGGTTCAAAGCAGCACCGCTATCACAGTGCAGCTAATCCCGGTGCAACTTGTGCATCTGTCCAGCCAAGTCTGCAAGATCGCTATTTTCTCGAATTGCGTCGCAACGGGCTAGCATCATCATGTTGAGCCGGTTTCACATTGGAAACGAATGGCGGCTGTTCGCACGACATCCTCTGTTCTGGATAGTGCTGGCCGGAACCGCAGCGTTTAGCTTGCTGGTCGCAAGGGGTAGCCCGGCCCAACCGGGAAGCAGCGCGATCGAAGCACTGCTGCGATTGAACCTGTTCATCCCCACATTCATGATGCCTTTTGCAGCAGGTGCGCTTGGACCTATATTCTACCTGCGTGAGGTCGAGCACGACATGGCTGACATGGTAGGTACCTATCCGATCACTCTCAAGGATTGGCTGTTGATGCGGGGCGGGAATTTCGTCTTGCTTCTTTGCTTCATTTCCCTGGTTGCGCAGGCGATGTTTTTGGCCGTTCTCGGGCCGTTACATGTGGATGCATTGACCGAGATGGCGACACAAACGCTCGCTTGGCTAGTGGTTTTGCACATACCCGCTTGCCTGTTCTGGGCCAGCGTCCTGGCATGGCTCGCTTGCCGCAAGGCCAGTTCCGGTTTTCTCTATCTGGCAGCGGGGTTGGGCTGGATCGCCTATCTTGGCATAGCGACCCTTACCGGTACTCCTTTGATAGCAGGCAGCGAAACCGTTTGGCCGGTGCTGAAGCACGCGATGTTAGTTCTCGACCCCTATGCAGCAACAGCGTTGGTCAACCCCATGCCCGAAACGGGTGTGCTCCAATCGCGCTGGTTCAATGTCGGCGTCGGCAGGTTTTTGTGGATGGGTTTCGCCATTTTTACGCTGTCCAGAATTACCCAGATGCCGACTTTGGTTGAACGGCGTTTGATCGGGATGTCATCTGCGCCAAACCGGCCACTAGCCTTGAATTCAAATAGTGCGAAACTCGGCCATGTCCGATTGCACCTTCGCTACTTCACGCGCGACCAAATATTCTGGCCGATAGTTCTGGGTTGGCTCGCACTGTTTCTGCCCGAAGCCTATGGCGGAATGGATTATGCTGAGCCGCTTTCGACAGTTGCACCCGATAGCCGGGATGCTTTGAACCGGGTGGTTTGGGACGTGCTCCCGTTGGCGGGTGCCATGGCCATGCTCTATGCTGCCGATCGCATATGCAGATTGTATCCGGCGACCGGGATGCACGAATTGTATGCGGCGACCCCGCATCCGTCGCTACGCTTGATTGCAACGCAGGTGGCAAGCCTTTCGATTTTGGCAGCCTTCTTCACTTTTTTGACCGGTTTTGCAGTTTTGGCAGCGCAATTCCTGCTTCGATCACCCATTCAGCCTACCGAATATCTTGTTCAACTCGGGCTCGCGCTGGGCCGGATGATGCTTTTCGGTGCAGCATTTGCCGCGGTGCACGGGTTGGTACGCCCGCGCCTAATTGCCAATCTCATCTGTTTGGCGCTGCTCGCACTCGGCTTGAGTAACCTCGCACCGGCAATGGGTTTGCATCATCCTTTGTGGAAGCTATTCAACACGCCGCTTGAAGCACCGGATCATCTTTGGGGGTATGCGGGCGGTCTTGGAGGCCATGTTGCTTACATGTCGGTTTGGCTTCTGGCTGTTTTCGCACTGCTCATAATCGCAATCCTATCGGCCAACCGGACGCTGGCCTCGGCTCAAGTGCGTTTGAATTCGATTTTGCTTAGCCCGGCAATCATTGTGGCCGCACTCGGCTTTTTCTTTGCCGCCTGGCAGGGGGCCAAAATCGATAGCCGCTTGCGAGCGGAAGGCGCCCTCATACCGCCCGATGAGCGCGCGCGAGCACGCGCTGATTATGAACGGATTTATGCTGGTTGGGTGCGTGTCGCACAACCTGAAGTCGAAGCTATCCGGACCAAAATCGACTTCTATCCTGCAGAGCATCGCGCCGGATTGCGTGCCAGCATGATCCTTGTGAACCGAACCGATCAGCCGATTGCGAAAATTCTGGTTGGAAAAGGGGCGATAGCCGGGCCAGGCAATGTCGCGATCAACCGAGCTTCCAAACAACATCGCGACATCAAGCTAGGCCAAACCATTTTCGAGCTCGTTTCTCCGGTGCGTCCTGGGGAAAGGATTGAGCTCGGCTTTGAATTGGACATATCCAGATCGACGCTGCAACCATCGACCTTTCCTTTGATACTCCGGGAGGATTTCAGTAGCCTGCCGGTACTTGCCGTGCTGCCTGTCATCGGCTTCAAGCGCGAACTGACACTCCGCGATCCTGTGACGCGCAAGGAGCAGGGTTTGCCTGCATTGCAACGGGCATTGCCTTCGCAGATTGCGGCGCCACTATCGGGCTCTTTGTCCGGTGAAACAGCCATGATCGATACCATCATCAGCACCGATCAAGGGAACTATGCGATTGCGCAAGGCGCTCTGCTTCGTCGATGGATAGAAAGGGGCAGGGACGTGTTTCATTATCGCACCCGGGAACCGATCCATAATACACCGTCCGCTTTTTCTGTTCCATGGCAACCGCAAATCTTTGCGTCCGGGCCATATAAACTCCATTTCTATGCGCCGGATCAGTTGAGAGCCGACGATCCAAATGTGTTAGCCGCAAGAGACACGTTAGCCGCACTTGAGAAACACATCGCTCCCTATCCCGGAGACAGGCTGCATTTTCTGGCATCGCCTGACGCAGGCCCAAGCGGTTTTGCCTATCCGCAGATCATCCAGATTTCGCATCGTCTCGGTTTCCGCGCCAAACTCCAGCCGGATGCCGGCTTCGACCAGCGATACCGTCGTGCCGTCCATGAAACGGCGCACCAATGGTTCGGTCATCTTCTGGGCTATGGCCTTATCGACGAGCGCGCCTTCCTGATTGAATCCCTGGCCAAATATGCGGAGCTGGTCATGATCGAACAGCGCTATGGGAACAGGGCGATGCGCGCGCTCGTCGAGTTTGAGCGCGACCGTTATCGCCATGCTCGGCTTGATCCCGAACAATCAACGGCCTTCCTCATTGATGCGGAAGAAAGCGAAGACATGTACTCGCGTGCCACCTTGGCATTCGCCTGTCTTCGCACCCAAATGGGCGATGCAGCCATATTTGGCGCACTGAAGCGGTTGGCGGACGATTCAAGCCTGAACCAGCGCGCTGCGACGTCGATGAACTTTCTGGACGCGCTAAAGCGCGCAAGCTCGCCTCAGCGAGCCAAGTTCGTAGACCAGCTTTTCCTGAGCAGCGAGCCGATCCAGCTGGTCGAAAAACGCCTTGGTTGCGTCGTGGCGCGTTAAGGTTGTCAGGGAGCGGCCGGTGGCAAGCGCTCGAATTTCGGATCATCGGTTGTCGAGTGGATTCTGATAATCGAGCAGCGGACATTGAGCGTCTTGCAATGATCGGCAACCATTGCAGGTGCGGCAGCCTTTGATGTGGCTTTGCGGATCAGATCCTCACCTGCTTCGGTTCGGAACTCAACGATGACGGAAGAACCCGAAACACTCATGCCAATCTCGCATTCGGTCCCCGCATTTGCTCTGCAAGCGGGCAGCAGCCGCGCGGCTAGATCATCCCATGATGGACCCGAAGCGATCCAGATGGTGGCTGCGCCTTCTTCCGGTGAGTAGGGTTTGGGAAATGCCAGCATGACGTGCGATCGCCGGTTCAAGGGTGCGGGGGTGACCGAACGCGGCCTGGCAAAACTCTCGTCTGCAATTTGCGCCTCCATGGCCCCCCAGCTTGCCGGCTCCTGCCATGGTAGCGCGGCGAGCGGAGGCTCTTCGCGACATTCACGCTTAAATCCTGCGCAGTTCTCGCGCATCTTGTTCCGCGCCTCCGTTGCGCCGTTACCGAAGCCGGTGGCCACCGAACCGTCTGGAGTAATGCCAATGGAGAAATAGCCATTGGCGCCCTCTGCAACAGCCGAACATCCATCGCCCATTGCCTTCGTACACAGATCGAGGGCCGCATAATATGCAGCATCGAACGAGCGCGCGCCCATGACGGCCCAATAATTTGATGTGTCGATGTGGGCGACAATTGCTCCATAGCTGGACACCCATTTCATCGATTGGCGGGGCTGGCTTGGCGGCGGCAAACCTTGCTGGCCATTTTGCCTTTGCTGCTGGGCACGCATATTCTCTTCATACAAGTGCTGGCTTTGGCGGGCCATGTCTTGTTCGTATGTTGACTGTGCCGATGCGTCGACGATGAAGGCACAACTACAAATCAGGAATAGGGCTGTTCTCGATGTTCGGTTCATAAAATCACCTATCTCGATATCAGTTCCAGGATAGTGAGCGTTTGTTGGCTTGAATGCTCAAGTCTCGATCATTCCCGTTAAGTAAGGTGCGCAGAATCCTGATATCGCAACACGATCTCCTTGCATCCGGCAAAACAGCTCCCCACCACGAGCAGATGCCTGAAAGGCGCGCAATTCCGACATTGCGAGTTTGTTACACCAATAGGGAACGAGCATAGTATGTGCGCTACCCGTTACGGGGTCTTCGTCGATACCATGTGCGGGCATGAAGAAGCGGCTGACGCAATCATATCCAGCGTCGCCTGCGGCGGTGATGATCAGGCCGTAGCGGTCAAGCTGGAGGACTTTTTCCCGATCCAGCACGAACTGGCGAACGGCATCGGTGCTATCGAGAACGGCCATAATAAAGGCCTTGTCTTTGTGCACCTCGATAACGCTCTCGCCGAACAGATTTGAAAGATCATCATCTGATAGGGTCGTTTGCGCTGCCGGGAAGTCCATGGTGATGCGTTCGCCATTGCGCGTGATTTTGAGCGGTCCCGAATGGCGTGTTTCGAAAATAATCTCTTCGGCTTCTGGGATTATGTGGTTGAACAGGACATAGGCACTCGCCAGAGTGGCATGGCCGCATAGCGGAACTTCGACTTTGGGCGTGAACCAGCGCAAGTCCCAATTGCCGTCGCTTCGACGCACTGGAAAAGCGGTTTCAGCGAGATTATTCTCTGCCGCGATGGCTTGTAAGATTGAATCTTCAGGATAAGCGTCGAAAAGCACTATTGCCGCTGGGTTTCCACTGAAACGTTGCGTGGTGAAAGCGTCCACTATGTAAATCGGTACAATCATTAGCTCAGCTACCTTTTGAATTAAGCGACCTGGGTTTCGTTGCATTTTGACGCGGGTCTTGCAGGCATCCCGGCTGGCATCTTGCTTCAATCTTACGCCCCGACCGTCGAAACGGCCGGGGCGGCCATCGATCATTTGCGGAGCACGACCTTTTTACCAGCTGCGGCATTTGATTGACGGCTATCGGATTTGGTGTGGAGGCGCGAACGCCGACTCCCGCTGGGGTAGGGGTGTGCTATCGAGCGACGCCCGCGCCTCCATCAGGGATCAGGCTTCTGATGCAAGAGCTGCCTGTACCCCTGATCGTGACTCGACGCGGCTCAACCAGGTGGAGAGACTGGGCCAATGGTCGAGCACAATGCCTTGAAACGGCGCCCAGCGGGTCACCGCAAATCCGTAGCTGTCGGCGGGTGAGAATGCATCGCCTGCCAGCCAGGGTCGGCCGTCTGACAATTGCGCCTCAAGCACAGACAGCTTGGCGGCAACTGCTTCTGATGCGGCCGCGCGGCCTTCATGCGATGTGGCGGGGTTAAACAAGGGGCCAAATGACTTGTGCAACTCGGAAGAGATGAAGTTCAAGGTTTCTTGGACGCGCGCGCGCTCGACCGAGCCGACCGGAGGCATAAGGCCGGCATCCGGTTTCTGATCGGCGAGATACTGAACAATGGCGACGCCCTCGGTCAAAACTGTGCCGTCGTCCAGTTCAAGTGCCGGTACTTGACCCTTTGCCGTAACCTCGTTGAAATCCCGCCCGTCATCGACCGTCTTGGTGGCGAGATCGACACGGGCCAATTCAAAATCGCTGTCCAATTCGCGCAGGATGATGTGTGGCGACAAGGAGCAGGCGCCGGGAGAATAATAAAGCTTCATGACTTTCCTTTCTTGGGAGGGGGAAGAGATATTCAGAGTTCGTCGCGAATTGCTGCGATCAAATCCGATGCGGTACTATGCCGAAGCAGGGGCGCGGCCTGCCCTGCATATAGCGAGACAAAATCCTCGATATTGGCTGCCATCGCCGCAGCTTTCAGCTTGCCAATAAACCAGCCATGGATTGGAAAGGGCGGCAGTTCGGCGGCACGCTTATCGAACTCGGCAATGACGCGATTGGGGATGCCGCGCGCAAGCCTGCCCGTATAGGATCTTGTCAGGACGGTATTTGCCACACGGTCGGAGAAAAGCACGTCGCGATGGATGTCGGCGGTCCCGGATTCCTTGCAGGCGATGAAGGCAGTGCCCAACTGTGCCGCTTGTGCCCCCGCGGAAAGGGCCGACCGGATGCCAGCTGCATCGGCGATGCCGCCCGCGGCAATAATGGGTTTGTTCGTCTTCGTGCTCGCCAGTCGCACAAGAACCGCAGTGCCCATCAGGCTGTCTTCGGCACGGTTTAGGAACGAAGTGCGGTGACCGCCTGCTTCGAATCCCGACGCTACGATTGCGTCGACACCAGCCGAATCCAATGCCTCGACTTCTGCCGGTGTCGTTGCAGCGCCTATGGTGAGAATGTCGGACTTGAGGCATTTCTCCAATATTGCTGCGGACGGGATACCAAACACGAAACTGAAAGCGTGCGGTCGCGCTTCGATCAACGCATCAATCTGGCTTTCGAACTTTGGATGATAATGTTGCGGCGGCTCGGGTTGCTCCAATCCGAATTCGCGGAAATAGGGCTCGTAAAATTTCCAGGCCCGCTCGAAAGTCGCCAGCGACATATCATCGCCGCCTTTATCATGATCGCCAACCCAAAGGTTGACCGCAAAGGCGCGATCAGTCTGCGATTTGATGGAAGCGATAACCTGTGCGACACCGTCGCCTTCCAGATTATGCGCGCCGAAAGATCCCAAACCGCCATTATTGGCAACGGTTGCGGTCAACTCGACGGTCGAAAGGCCGCCGCCGAACGGGCCTTGGATAAGCGGGAGATCCAAACCCAATATCTGGGTGAGCGAGGTAGATGCATTGCTTTTCATTTTTCTCTCTGGCCTGACTTAAATGGCAAGACTGCGCGTGCGCCGCCGCACCATGCGGAGACGCTTCGAAGCAGATGGATTTGACCCTGCCTTGCCGTTTCGGGATGCCGTCCGCGAACGTCGGTTCGCGAATGGTCGATTAACTTCGCGATTGGTTTAGTGGTTATCCAACATCGCTTTCCTGTTTCTAGTTGATTACTATTGGTAACCAGATATATTCGTGAAACTTATGATGCAAGTGGGCGCCGGTTTTCTCCGGTTACCGCCAAGTAACCGGGGGTTCCGATGGCTTTAAAAATGCGCAAAAACCGGTCCGAGGAAATGGAGCCATTGTGCCCATTGGGGGAGTGCATGCAGCTTATCGGCGGACTATGGACGCCCAATATCATCTGGCACCTGAGCGGCGGCGCGCGCCGGTTCAGCGAGTTGAAGCGCGATATCCCGGAAATTTCAGCCAAGATGTTGACCACCCGGCTGCGGGAAATGGAAACCGCTGGCGTGGTCGCACGATCGGTCGTTCCGACTTCGCCGCCATCGGTCGAATATCAACTGACCGATCTGGGTGAGGAGCTGATGCCCGCCATCAAATCCATTGTATCGGTGGGTAAGCGATTGAAGATCCGAAACGGCCTCGCCGTGGAAAGCTGAACCTTCGGTCTTTTAACCTGCGGCCAGCAGACTTGAATGCGGCAGTTGCCTGTCCAGCCATGTTCGGAATTCCTTGGCGCGATGGCGGCTAATCGGCACGGATAAGCCGGTGATCAACTTGACCGAGTTGGAACTCGCCGATTTGATTGCCTCTCTTGCGACCCAGTGCGACCGATGCACCAGAAATCCGTCGCTCATCAAAGGAGCTGCGTGCGACAGCGCCATCAAAATCAACGCCTCTCCCCTTGGAGTATGCACGCGAAGATAATGATCCTCTGATGACAGCGCGAGAATGCGTTCACCCCTGAGGCCGAATGGCATGCGCTTGGTGAACTCGTCGGGTGACGGCTTTTGTTCCAGCGACGAGGCTGCTTGCGGCCCTTCGCGTATCCGCCGCCAAGAGACCAGCAGGCTGCTGGCGCGAAAGGCGAGCATCATGACCAGATTTTGCCAGAGAAGATCGAGCGAATGTACTTCGCCCAGGCTATCAGGTGCAAAGACAGACAGGCTGCCCAATATGATGGCCGCCCCCGGGATTGTCAGCAGAAGATCCAGACAGAGCGCAACCCAAACGGGCCAATATCCCTGGAAAAATCGTCGGGCGATATAGTAACTGGATGTCATCACCATTGCGCCGATCAGCGTTACACAAAGAGCAAAGTGACCAACGCGTTCGCCAAAACCCATCGTGCCGTAACTTTCGAACGGCCCCATCACGCCGATGACAGCACCAATTACCGGCATCGACAGCAAGGCCGGATGATTGAGCAATGGTGCTGACCTGAATTTTAGCGGGTTCATAAGCGCGCGCGCCTACCATTGGCGAAGCAGGTCTGCCAACCGCGAATAGACAAATGACATTTTGCAGAAATGACGGGCAAGCGGTCGGCGAACTTCTCCCGAAAGGCAAAAATACGTGAAACATATCTTACGAATGGCCGTGGCAACGCCTTTGATCCTGCTCGTCGTTGCAGGGCTCGTGCTTGCTTTTACCGCTCCCTCTGCGCCCCCGCTAATTTCCGCAATCCAGAACTCGTCCAATACCATGGGCCGCTATGCTGCGGAGCAGCCGTCCCCGCATTTTCTGAAGGCTCGCGACGGCACTCGACTGTCCTACCGCATCTATCCCGGGAAAATGGGAATGGGGGTCGTCGTTGCCGTTCATGGTTCATCGGGCAGCACAGCAGCGATGCACGGTGTCGCGGACACTCTCTCAAAGCGGGGCATCACAGTCTATTCGATCGATTTGCGCGGCCATGGTTTGAGCCCTGGTCCGGGCGGCAAGCTAGGCGATGTCGCCTATCGCGGGCAGTATGAAGACGATCTCGCAGATGTGGCTGCATTTGTCAGAAAGGCGAATCCGGAAGAAAGGCTGCTTCTGCTTGGGCATTCCACAGGCGGCTCGGTCATCCTTCGAACAGCAAGTCTGGCTCGCTACGCCAAGAATTTCGACGCTTATCTTGCGCTTTCACCCTTCATCGCTCCCGGCGGGCCCATGGATCGACCCAATCAGGGCGGATGGACTTCGGTCAGCGTCCCGCGCATTGTCGTGCTCAGCATTTTGAACGGTTTTGGAATATCCGCGCTCGACCATATGACCGTTCTCGCCATGGCGGTTCCGCCAAATGACGACCTACGCCCCAGAAGCTATAGCCATGCACTTCTGGCGTCGGCCAATTTGCCGCGAGACTGGAAACCATCGGTGGCGGCCATAGAGGCACCAACAAAGATACTCATTGGCTCGGAGGATGAACTGTTCATCGCCAAAGCGTACCCGTCACAAATTCGCAGTGCCAATCCGCATATCGCCGTGCACGTGCTGCCCGGGATCACCCATATGGGCATCATATCCGATGAAAATGCGCTCGACCGCGTTACGGCTGCAACTCAGCGAATGCTGCGGCAGGGTGAAAAAGGGTGTATCGACGCTTTAAAATTGGGCGACACACGATGTTTTCACTAACGGTTAAAAAAACCGCAGAAATCCCCTAAAAACCAGCCTTCATCTGGTCACGGACGTTCACTCCAGTTCGCCTTCAGCCACAACGAAATGGGGGCCTTTTGGGGGCCGAATGCTCAAAAATGACGTTCTTGACCGTCGTTTGAAGGGAAAAGGCCCCCAATGCCACTGACTGACATTCTGGTTCGCACTGCTAAGCCTCAGGAAAAAGATTATAAAATGAACGACGGACGGGGGTTGTATCTCCTCGTCAGCAAAGCCGGTGGCAAGCATTGGCGCATGAAATATCGCGTGCACGGCAAAGAGAAGAAACTCGCCTTAGGTTCTTATCCTGATGTCAGCTTGGCGAAAGCCAGGAGGAACTGCGATGAGGCCAGGATAAGCCTCGCTGACGGCTTCGATCCGGCCCTGGAAAAGCGCAAGGCCAAGGCAACCGCGTGCTTCAATGTTCAGAACACGTTCCAACTCATTGCTCGCGAACACATCGATGTGAAAATGACGGGCGATGGCAAATGGTGTCAGCAGTTTGAGCCATTGCCGTTGTGCTGCTACTCAGAAGAAAAGCAAATCCAGCAAGTTTGAACGCACGCATATTTTTCCTCCCCAAGGGCCAGCATGATTTTCAACTCGGCGGAGCATATGCGCGCGTTTGCGATTGAATTGTCCTAGATGTAACAATTCATAAATAAAACGCGAGGATCGGTTTTCTGCAGGCAGTTTGCAGCCCCGTTCTCGTTCTTGATCGCCATTTCGCGGTGAAAAGTCAGACCAAAAGCACCGGCCAATATCAGCCATCATCAGGGAATTCAGGAGCGCAGCTAGTGTGGGCCTTTTGCACGCTTTAAAACGACCAACATAATGACGTCTGCTGCCGAAACGAATGTGGATTTCAGAGCAGTCAGCCTGCAAAAGCCAATGTCGCGAATGTCTCGAAATCGGACCCGATGAAACGCTTGCATCAAACAAAACTATGCCCACGCTTCATCGACTGCCTTGTGGTATTATTAACGTCACAACTTATGCAGTGGCGGAAACGAGTTTTTGGGCTTGAGGACTCGAACCCTCGCTGCCGAAACGGATTTGGGGCCTCGACTTGGGTTTCATCGACGATCGAACTAATAATACATTATAAAAACAAATAGATAAAAATATATCGCGAGGCCGCTTCTCGCACCATTTTCCTGTCAGCTTCTGCTCTGCAAGTCATTTACCGTCCTGCGATGGCATCGCGAAACAGACCGATATATCTTTCACCCCATTCGGGAGCGGACAAAGCGAGTTCGTCTGCGCGGGCAAAACCGTTGTTGCTCATTTGCTCGACTGCTGCGTCATCGTTGGCGATCCTTTTGATCAACTCGGTCAAGCTTTGGGGTTCCGCCGGATCAAAGGACTGGCCAAAGCCCAATCTCTTGCAATCGCCTGCCAGATAGGCCCGTTCGGAGACAATAACCGGCAGGCCGCTTGTCGCTGCCTCCAATATCACGAGGCCGAACGGCTCTACTACCCTGCTCGGCACGATCAATGCTCTAGCACGGCGTGCATGATCGAGAATCTCCGCCCGGTTGCACCAGCCCGCGAGCTGTAAGTCACCGCCTGTCTCGCGCAAACGACCCTCTAATTCTCCTTCCCCGACAAGCGTGAGCGGAACGCCTGTCTGAATGCATGCCGCAGTGGCCAGATCAGCGCCCTTGTCGCTCCCCAGTCGCCCGACGAACAGGAATTCTTGATTTTGCTCAGCGGGGATACGCGCGCGGGACCAGGGTTCGACAGGGTTAGGGATCGTCACCATCTGGCGCGCGGAAAAGCCGTTATCCGCATACTTTGCGAGCATGCGATCGTGCAGAAAGGTGAAGGTAGCCTTCGACCGCGCAGGACGCGCCAGCCTGTTCAGATGCACCTGTCGCGCCACCCGCCACACTTTGTGAAGGCCGCTGCGCCGATCACATTGACTGACAAGGCAGCTCAGCGAAAGCGGCTTGAGACCGCAGGGTTGCGCGTGGGAAAAATCGGTAAATCCGCCATTGGGGCAGATGTTAAAGAAGTCATGGCATGTAACCACCAACCGGTCTTCTACGCCCGCCAGTGCGGCGAAGATGGCTGGCGATAGTATCTGGGACCAGTTGTGCAGGTGGTACACGGTATGATCAGTATCGTTCTTCGCGATCCAGCGCTCCAGGTAGTTGTGCGCCGTACGGTTGTGAAACCCCTGCATCATCGCCCGGGTTGGTGATGTGTCCAGCAAGCGGCTTGCGTGCAAGCCCACCAAGTCTATCCCATCCAACCCTTCACCCGCGCCATCAATAGAGCCGGCAAAATACGTCACCGGAATTCCGCGCCGTCGATATTCTTGGGCCGCCTGGATCGCCAGGACGCCAGCCCCGCCTTCTGGTGCGGCGAAATCGTGAATCACCACAACGCGCTCGATGCCATCGCTCTGGTCCCGCGCGCGCGTCATCCCCGACCTCCATAGCGGTGTCGCACGTCAAAAACGATGCGGTTGTCTAGAACATCGATATGATGACAGCCGATAATCCCCCGTTTGAAATTGGGGGTAATATGTCGAACCGAGCTTTCGCGGTAACGCTCCATTGTGAGTTCATCGATCCGCATCAGCTGCAGTCCATAACCATAGGTTCCGTGCGAATTATCCTGCGCCGGGCGGTAAAAAACGCCGTCGCGCTGCCAGATGCGGCCAGCATTGCGAGCGCAGCGCGAATCGAACACCACTGGATTGAGAGGGTGCGGTTCGAGTCTTTCCAGAAGCGGGCTATTGGCACGGAACAGGTGAAGTTCCGAGCTCATGTCGGCAAACGGATCATCGCTGATGTTGGTGAACAGCCACCATTGCTCGTCGATTTGTACAAGCGTTGAATCGGAGGCGTTGGTGCCTTCCAGGGCAGTCCTGTGCAGTTCCCAGCCGTCGGGAAACGAGGTGCACCGCCACAGCTCAATTCGCCGCGAAGCGCAGCTTTCAGGCATCATGAACAGCTGCCCATCATGTTCAAACAGGAATGGAAAGGAGAGATGATAACCCGGAGCAAGCACGGTCCGGACATCCTCAAATCGCCCGTTTTCAATCCGTCCGGCACTGATATATCCCAGCCCCATGTGATAATCGAAACTTTCAAAAAAGCACCAGGTGTCCTCTCCGTGTGGCCAAAGGAATGGATCGGCGTAGTAACAATTCGCGGGCGAGGTAACGGCCTCGGCCAATGCCGGATTGAATTTCAGAGGCTCACCTTCGGTCAAGTTGATACAGAACATCCCCGGTCGAAGGCCCAGTGTAGTTGCGAATTTTTGCCAAGCCCGCCTTACAAGTTCACCCACCATTCTACCTAGATAGGCGAGTGTCTCGCTGGTTCCTGGTGCGCGCGGAGCAACAAACAGGACCGTTTCACTGGGCGTCGCGGAAAGCAATCCGCGTGCACGACGTTTTAGTTCGCGCAGGATCAGTGAGACTGACTTTTCCGCCAAGAATCGTTCGTTGCGCGAAGCGACGAATTTGATGTTTACCGCTGCACTTGCGATCAAATCTGGCAACGCTTGGGCAAGGGAGCGGCGGAACAGGTTGATCGAGCTGACAGGGCGTCCTTCGAGAAGCGGTTGCAAACCGGCAATCCCGGGAACGCTGCCGAAAGCGTCGGTAAACCACACACCGTGGCGCGCCGAAGCAGCCGAGATGCCCGCACCGTGGTTTCCTGAGAGGTCAAGTATGACATCGGGTGCCAGTGCGTGCAGCGCTTCTTCGTCGTCCAGAGAAATCCGCGGAATGTTGTTTGCTGACAAATCGTCCGATGCAACCGGTGTCTCTCCAGCTGCCAGTTCCAGCCGGTAGAGCAAACGGAAAAGAAAATTATCTCTCCGTCGTCGCCGGGGGGTAGGGGTAGCGGCGATGGCACAAATCCCAATTTCATCAAGGTCCCCAATCCGCTCAATCAGACGCGCGACCCATCCGAGGGGCGCGTCCGGATCAGACAGAACAAGAACAACCCGAAGCGTTGTATGCGCCATTACGGTGTCAGCGCCAGTCCAGCGCCACGCCGAGGCTGTCTGCCAGCTGTTCGATTTGTGCGAGGATGTGGTCTTCGATCAATATGCCTTGGCTCTTGCTTCGGGAAATTTCTTCCCATCTGGTGTCGCCTGGCAAACGTACCTCTTGCGAGCCGAGTGGCGAGGTGAGCGCTACTGCGAGCGCTTCGACCCGGTGATGAAAATGCTCAAGCGGCATCCAGCGCGCAATGTCGATCGCGAGTAGAAAATGCCCGTTGTTGCCCGGTCGATCGAGATCGGCGTACATCGATGCAACTTCTCCGGCGACGCCGGCACCAGTCAAGACAGCGCTGAGCAATTCGACCAGAATTGCAAGGCCAAATCCTTTCGCTCCGGCGGCGGTCAGCAAGGTGCCCGCTTTTGCAAGCATTGGATCGACAATGGGTGCACCATCGGCGTCGATTGCGAGCCCGGGTTCAAGCAACTCTCCCTTGGCAATTGCTTCACGCACCGATGATCCAGCCATCGCTGCAGTGGACATATCGATTAAAATCGACCTGCCGTCTGCACGCGGGGCGGAAATGGCAAGCGGATTGGTCCCCAGGACCGGCTTGATGCCCCCATGAGCGGCCACCTTGGGAAAAGAATTGCTCGCGGCTAGGCCGATCATGCCGCGATCTGCTGCCATCTGGACATAATAGGCGCCGGCGCCGAAAAAGTTGCTGTTATGCACACCGACCGCGCCAATGCCGGTTTCGGCGGCAAGTTCGCAGGCGAGTTCCATACCGAGTGTTGCAGCGTGATGCCCGAAGCCGGAATCGGCATCGATCCGTCCAATTGCCGGAGCCAGACGTGAAATTTGCGGATCGCAAGGGCACTTAATCGCGCCCGTCCGGACCCGCTTCAGAAGAATCGGGAGCCGCTCTATGCCATGGTTGCGCCGTCCAGCCATATCGCACCAGGTGAGATTGTCGGCGACACTTGCTGCTTGCACCGGATCGACTCTGCCAGCCGCCAGCAGACATTCGAGTATGTGCCGATAGCGGTAATGGTCAATCCGCATTTTGCCCGGCCCTCTGGCGCATCGCCAGAGGCGCGCGAACCAGCTTGCGCAGCAAGCCCGAAAATTCCGCGAGACCCGGTAGCGGATCGTTAAAGCAGAAGAAGGGGAGAATGACTTTCTGTGCAGTAATACTGCGCACCCAGTCCCTAAAACCCAGTTCACCCGCGCGGCGCAATTGCAGGAAAGCCATAAAGTCACGCATCGGATCCCACAGCCTCAGCGTCTGCGAATAACTGTCGAAGTGCGGCAAAGATTGTCCGGTCAGGTGGCAATAGATGATCAAGTCGATTGGCGCGCCACCACGTGTTACCAGCGGATGGCCCGCTGTCAGCCGCCCGTTCACCTCGATTATTTTGAGCTGGCCGTCGCGCAGATCGCGCTTAAACTCGACATTGCCAATGCCTTGCCAGCCGATCCCGTCGAACATCCGTCGTCCCATCTCGGCAGTTTCGGGCAACCATTCGGACTGGTGAAAACATGCTCCGCCGCGATTGACCGGCCAGCGGCGAATGATGCTCTTAGTGTAATTATAGAGTAGCGCGCCGCTGCTCGTGCGGTAGGTATAATAACTCGACAAAAGACTGTCAGGACCGGGGATCATTTCGACCACCATAACCTTGTGTTCACGCTCTCGGCACAGCCGCACCTTTTCAACTACCTCGGCGAAATCTTCACGAACGATGAACAACTTGCGCCCGAATTCTTCCATGAAGGTAAGTGAATTCAGCGGCTTTACCATCACCGGAAAACGGAGCTCGTCTCGTATTTCCAGAACATCTTCAACCGTATCCACTGCCCAGAAATTTGGAGTTGGAACGCCAGCTTCGCGCGCCATGGTCAGCGTATCGAGCTTGTCCAGCATAGCCCGGCGCAGTTCGGGGCGAAACTCTTCGACAACGTAGAGTTGGCGTAGCGCCGCCTCGTGCGTTTCGACGAATTCCAGCGATTCATCGCAGCCGACCATGATAACGCATCCGGCAAGGTCTGGGTCGGGCTTCGATATGAGAATCGTCTCCCAATATCGCGCCGCGTCCATATCTTCAGGCACCGGCAGCGCTGTTCGGCAATGGCGCGAATGCATGGCGCGACAACCCGTCCGCCCGCTGGCATAGACCGCAACTCCGGCACCACCGAGACTTCGTGCGGCAGCAAGCGTGCTGGCACCACCACCGAGCAGCAGGACCGGACGAGAGGTATTCAGTGAACTCATATTTGGATCGTTCCGCGCCGGGTTGAAAACATATGCTCGAGAATACGCGGCGCGACATGCGCGATCCGTTTTCGATCAGACACCAGATAGTGGTGATGGATACCCGGGCCTGCGTTGATTTCGTTGAAGATGACATTTCCTTCCGATAGCGGTTGCGAGATATCCGTTGCCGTCAAATCAAGGCCAGCAAAACCGATTCCAAATTCACGGACGATGCGGCTGCCGGTTTCGACGATTTCGGGATGAACCTCCTCACGCACCAAATGATTTTGTGCGGCACCATTCTCGTTGACGGCAAGCTTGACCATCATCTCAAGCCCAGCAGCCGGAATGGTTGAGGGCGAAACGCCCGCAGCCGCTAACGTGTTTCGGCATTCAAGGTCGATCATAAGCGGGCTTAGCGCCGTGATAGTTTCGCCCGACCGGCGCCGTTCGTTTTCCGCTGAAACGAGTTGGCGAAGGTTGGAGCGGCCATCCCCTGTCACGACCGGCGAATCCCGACGGACCGCGTCGATTAATATCCCATCCAGATACAGCAGGCGGAAAGACGCGCCAACCAGTTGTTCCTCAACCAGCAGTTCTGAGTGAAAGGCGGCGGCATGGCGTGCCGCTTTTAACAGACCATCACGATCGATAATCCGTGTCGTAACCCCATGGCCGCATCCGGTCCTATCAGCCGGTTTGACAACGACAGGTCCACCATTCTCGCGAAGGAAGTTGACCGCTCGCTCCAGACTGTCCATGTCAAACTTCCGGCGCTGCGGTACGCGCAAGCCTTTCGCTGCGAGCAATTCGAATACGATCGCTTTGTTCAGCAGCAAGCGCGAAACGATTGCGCTGTCGAGCATGATTTCAGATTTATCTACAAATGTCTGCAGGCTGCCTCGACTTATCCGCTTCAGTCCGCCGGGCAATGTGACAATTTCTGCTCCGACTTCGCACGCGGCATCGCGCCACAGCTCATCATAGAAGCGTTTGCGGATTAGCTGGAAGCGACGCCGTTCGAATATGCCCCCGATATCAGTGAGCCGACGACGATTGCGGAGCCAGACTTGCATCGCGGTCGATGGAAGTTTTAGCTGGAATTGCCGCGGCAGGCGCTGGCTGGGGCTCAATTGCAGATCGCGCACCCGTTTTCCCGCAGCTGTTCATCGACCCATGCGTTGGAGAAGTCGCCTCGCTTCACGCTCGCAACATATTCAGCGAGACGTGCCTTACTCGCTTGCAGACGCTGGATGATTTCGTCGGCAAAACCGCGCGGTATAACCGCGATCCCTGTGGTGTCGGCTTTGATGATATCGCCCGGATTGACCACCACACCGCCGCAACAAATTGGGGTATTGATTTCCCCCGGGCCACGATGCAGCGGCCCGAAAGGAGTAACTCCGCGGGCATAAACCGGCAGACCTGTTTCCTTGATACCGTCCAGGTCGCGGATCAGTCCGTCGATCACATAACCGGCTATCTTGCGATGTATCGATTTGTTGGCAACCAGGTCGCCCAGTACCGCATTCGACATCGCTCCGCTACAATCCACCACAACGATGTCACCGGGTTTGGCGATATCGAGCGCCTTGTGGACCATCAGATTGTCCCCCGGATAGAGCTTTACGGTGCAAGCGGTACCGAGCAGTTCCTTGTCGTTGGTCTGGTTGCGGATTGCACCGTTCATGGCATAGAGCCGATTGAGCACGTCCGAGACATCCGCGGTTTCGAACTCCCTGAATTGCTCTATGAATTCCTGTGACAGGCGCGGAAATTCAGTGCGGATCATATAACCCGGCCCCGGCGTCATTTCCGAAGATTTCGGTTTGGTCGGGGATGGCTCGTCCGGACCCGTCGCCAGAGCTGCCTGCGCCTCCTCAAACTTGTTGCCAACCAACTGTTGCTCGTCGAGTTTCATGGACTGCCTCACATTCATGCTTGGTCGGGATGGCGAATTTGCAGAGCTCCAATATTGGCTCCGAATGCAGCCATATTAGTGCCGCCGTTGATGAGGATGAAGGAAACATAGGGGTCAATCCGAAGTGGTTAGCTGCGCGCACCATCATTGACAGGAGAAGAAAGCGCCACCCTATCACGTCGTCATTTTTCAGCGTGCTCAATCTTAGCATCGAAGCAGACTGTCGTTTCCGAAGCTGGCCTAAGGGAGCGCTTAAGACACTCGAAGCTTCGGACTAGAGGATCCCAATAAGTTCCCCTCAGAGAATGGAACTCCTGGAGCTGTTCGGGACTATAGCCATAGATCCCGTTGACCATCACTTCACCCTTGTACGGACGATAGGCGGTACCGAACATCCAATCGAAAATGGCCAGGTTGGTACCAAAATTCTTGTCCCAATGCGCTTCGAGGCTGGAGTGATGAATTTGGTGCATGTGTGGACTGATGAATACCCCTTCCAATAGGCCGAACCGCAAAGGCACATGGGAGTGGCGCAGCACATCGAGCGTGGCAACGGTCAAAAGCTTGTTGGCAATCGCTGCAATTGCCAACAGTTCAATAAATCCAAAGCCGTAATAATGCATAAACAGTCCAGTCGGAACGCCGCTGATACAGCCCTTCATTGCATATTTGCCAACTTGCACGATTGAATGCGCGCGGTGGTTTGTAAGAGGATTCAGATTATCCGCAGAATGATGAACCTTATGTAATTCCCAAAGAAAGGGTATCTTGTGCTCAAAATAGTGCCAGAGAAACGCGTTGAACTCGGCTGCAACGATCAACACACTTGCTACGCCAAGGACCAGTGCTGGCGAGGTTCGATCTGACGAATGTGTCCCGTCGAGCGCAGACAGCGTGTCAAATAGTCCATTAGAGACAAGAAAAAGCACATAGGTTCCCGGGATCAGAAAAGCGAAATCTGTCAGCTTCCTGATGAGATAAACCTTCAAATCTGTATGAAAGCTCTGTGATCGACGAATATCGAAGGGAATGCAGGTCTTGAGCGCATCTTGAATCGAGAAAGCGACAATCCGTTTTCTGTATCTCAGCAAAAACAGGATTATCCCGGCGCAAAAAAAGGTCGTCCATGTGAAGGCAAATGATGGGATTGAATCAATGAGGTAGATTGCCTCTTTCATTTTCACACGCTTTCAATGGGCGATTTTCGCTGTAGGTTCACCATTACTTCTACTCACTGATGTCCACGTGCGTCTCCGAGTCGAGGAATTCACCTAAGAGTTCGACGACCACTGTCATGTGTGCTCTGCACAATTGGACGAAGTTGCTCTTCTTGATTTCACCATGGATGACTCTGGGACGACGGCCAAACAACCCGACAAAAAACTCTCAGACAACTGCATCGTACAGCGGCAGATATCTATCGACCGACGGCGATTGCCAAACAGGCATTGGTATGTCCCCAAAGTAGGTAATGTCGGCTTCGAGTATTTCGGGGGTAAGTGGGAAGGGACATCGCTCATCGTCATTTGGATGCGACTTTTGCGCAATGGCGGGATCGTCTGTTGCAGGCTATTCCGTGGGCAGCTCCCGCATTGGGGTATCGTGACCGAATGAAAGCCTCGCTTATATCTACTCAAGAACTCGACGCCGATTGTATCCGGCGGTGGGAGCAATTGCGTGAGACCAACTCAATTTATGCTAGCCCTTTCTATTCGCCGCACTTTGCGATGGCCGTCGGCAAAGTCCGACGGGACGCAGAGGTGGCGATATTTGAACAGGACGGGCGGATTGTCGGATTTCTTCCGTTCCACCGCGTGCGGGGCCGCGTTGCGAAACCGATTGGCGGACATTTGAACGATTATCACGGCGCCATTCTCGAACCCGGCCGCGTGCTTGCGGAACCGGGCTTGCTGCGCGCCGCCGCGCTCGACGCCTATGACTTCGACCACCTGCCATTGCAATTCGCGCTCGGGATGCAATCTGCGGATACCAGCCTGGCATCACCACAAATGGATCTCAGCGCGGGCTATGAAGCATCTATCGCAGCAAAGGGCGATTCGTGGCGGCGTGGGCAACGCGATATGTCCCGAAAATTGCGCAAGATGGAACGAGAAATAGGCGCGGTTCGTTGCGAGTTTTCGAGTGAGTCTGACCAAGCCTTCGATTTGCATGTCGAGATGCGCAACACACTCTATCGCCGCATGGGGCTGCGCGCGGACTATTGCATCGGCTGGCAGGGAGAAGTTCTTCGGGGCCTTCGAAATGTTGGGAGTCCAGGCTTTTGCGGTGCGCTCAGCGTGCTTTACGCAGGGGAGGAACCGGTCGCAGCACATTTCGGGATTGTCTCAAACGGCGTCCTTCATTGGTGGTTCCCCGCTTATGACCTTCGGGTCCAGCGCTACAGTCCGGGGTTGCAGTTGATCGACCGTTGCGCGCGCCAAGCGGCTATCGAGGGAATATGCACGATCGATTTCGGCAAAGGTGATGATCGTTACAAAACGCTGTTTGCCGACCGGTTGATTCCGATGGTTAAAGGGTCGGTCTGTCAACAAGGAAGTTTCGCAGCCCGTGCCCGTGCAGGCCATGCCACCATATTGGGCTTTGCAGAGCGTGTGTTGCCTGCCGCTATCAACGCCTATCCTCGAAAGTCGGTCGAACGTTTGTGGACCGGTACCGCTCTGCCGGGGCGGTAGTGACCGTGATTATCTGCCCAAAAGGGTTATGCCGAGGACCACCGCATATTAACCCGAATGGTCTTGGCCATGGCATGACGACATGGGCTATATTCACAACACTGGCAGAGCGAATTTTAGCGAGACAAGCGAATTGGCCGAAGAGGTTAAAGACATCGTCGCATATCGACCTCCATTCGCGCAATTCGCGGGGCGATTTGCATGGATCCTGCCCATATTTTTCGGGCTGTTATTGCTGCCCGCCTATCAATCGAGCTTGCATTCAGCTTCGTCAACGGTGGACAGGGCTAGCCCCACGCATATTGTTGTCGATGCTTTGCGCCTAGCGGTCATTTCTCCTGCTGCTGCGGCAGTAAGCACTTTCACGCAAACTGCGAAGCCCTTGATCGAGACAAACAACGGATTCGCCGCGCAGCTTCAGTTTTTGGGCCCGGTCGGCGACCGTGATCGCGCGATCGACTGCCTGGCACTTGCTGCCTGGTATGAAGCAGGCAATGATCTCGACGGCCAGCGGTCGGTGATGCAAGTGGTGCTGAACCGGGTCGCCCATCCCAGTTTTCCCAAATCTGTTTGCGGGGTTGTGTTCGAGGGTTCACACCGTGCCACCGGCTGCCAGTTTTCTTTCACATGCGACGGTTCGATGGTGCGCCGACAACCTTCTGCGGCGGCAATGGCGCGCGCGCGCGCCATTGCAACACTAGCTCTGAAAAGCCCGATATATCCGGAGGTCTCGCAGGCGACGCATTACCACGCCGATTATGTCATGCCGTGGTGGAGCAGCAAGCTGGTCCGCCTGCACAAGGTTGGCCCGCATATTTTCTATCGTTGGCCCGGGATGCGTGGAGCCCTTTCAGGACGACCAAGTTCCGCAAGCGAGGCTGCGTTTTCACTACTCAGTTACCAGAATGTTCGCCAACCCGACGTTCTGCCGGCTGCAAGCATAGCGGCCGAAGCCCAAATGACTGCGACCGCCATGGCAGCGTCCACCGCACCGCTGACACAGCCTGAATCAAGGCTGTTGGACGTTGCTTCGGCCGCGCCCGCTCCAAAAGCCGACGGTTCCATCTTCCTGGCAGTCGACCGGGCGTCGCCAAGTGGCCGCTGGGCGGTTTCGGCTCTCGGAAAATGTGCGGGGCAAACTGGTTGTCGCGTTCTGGCCTATGAAACTCAAGAGCTAACGGCCCGCAACAGCGCGATATCGCCAGGCGATCGCGAGAAGCCAATTTTCGTTTTTGTTCGGGATGCTGCTTCGGGAATAGAGATCGCATTGTGGGATTGCGACAAGGTCGAGCGACCTGCCAATAGCCAGTGTCTACCCAGTGTTGACCGGGAACTCGCCAGACTGCTTCGCGATAGGAAAAGTTAAGCTAGAACTTCTTCTGACTTTGGGACGATCAGAGCAGAATCAGAAATCGGGAACATTTCATTGATGCCATGCGTGTTGGCCCACAACGCTGCCTGGGTACGATTGTGAACGTGCAGTTTGCGCAGGATGGCTTTGACATGCACTTTCACCGTTGCTTCGCAGACGTCCAGTTTTCGCGCGATTACTTTGTTTGAATAGCCGGCCATCAGGCAGCAGAGCACATCCAACTCGCGTGGAGAAAGTTTCGCTTCCTCGCGTTCAAGATCGAAATCTGAACCGATGGGGCGCTCTACTCCGGACTCGCTGATCGTATCGATGAAATCGGATGGCACAACCTTCTCGCCGAGCGCGACAAGCCTTAGGGCCGCCAGCATCCGCGTCGATCTTCCAGATTTGATAATGTAGCCTTGTACCCCCGCGCTGAAGCAATCTATCACCGTCTTCAGATCAAATTGTTCGGACACAACTACCAAGCGGGAACTGGGGAGGGTGTTCCTGGCGCGTTCGACTGCGTCAACCTGGCTGGCCGACGAACCGCAATCGAGGATAGTGATAAAATCATTGGAGGATTTTACCGGTTCAAGTTCGTCAATCGATTCCCAAGAATGGACGACGTTGAAGCCATCCTTTTCGAGAATCAACGTCATCCCCTCTCTGGAAATGTCGTTCGAACTAATCAGACACACATCTATCCGCAATTTTGCCCCCAAAGTTTCCTAGTCACCACATGTTAGCAATGAAGCTCAGCAATTAAGCCGAAGTTCGATGCAGCTTTGGCGACTCGAAAAGCCTGTTCTGGGCAAGCTAGTGGCTAGCGACTCTGACGGCGCGATAACCTAAACAAAGCATTAACAATTTGGAGCCTAACCTTGGTTTACAACCGAGTCAACATGCCGAATGGCATAGTCAAAATGGATTAATCCTTACAAAAACCATAGGTAGCCTTGCGCGAAATTGATGCCGACTGCGGCATCTATATCGGTCAGAAAAACGCTTCCTGAACCGTGATCGTGTCACCGGGAGCGATCAACAGCGGCGTTGAACCAAGCCGCACTTTACGGCCTTCAGCCCAACCTTGGCGTCGCAACACCACTTCCGACTTGTTAGCTCGTGCAGAATAGCCTTGCGCCTTGGCAATTGCCTGCTCAACCGTCAGGTCACCGATATAGGGATATTCGCCCGGAGCATTTACTTCGCCCAATATGTAAAATGGCCGATGCTGCGCGACCTCAACCGAAACGCGCGGTGAAAGCACATAACCTCCTGCTGCGAGTGCGGACGTTATCTTGGCTGAAAGTTCGCCAGGCGTCTGCCCGCTGGCTTGCATGGCATTAATCAGCGGCAGCGACAGGCTGCCATCCAATCCGACACTGAATTCACCGGTCAGGGTCGGCTCGTCGAACACGGTCACTTTGAGCTTGTCGCCGCCTGCAATGCGATAACCCTGGACCAGTCCGGCATTGGCATCTGCAACCGACACCCGGGGTAAATCTGACGTCGCGCAGGATGCCAGAAGCAAACCAGCTCCGATCGCAGACAAAGGAGGTACAAATCTGGAAACCGCCAGAAATGCGATTTTGCGGAAAGAAGCGTCGTTCATGTCAATCATATTGTCGTCCATAGCTTGGGTGCAGTTGCTCAATCAGCCCATATGTCCAATGCATAAAATGGATGGCTTGCGCGCGCCATTACTAAGTAGGGGAATGGGATCCCGAACCAATTCGCCGGTTCTTAGTCCATCGGGATAGACTCGGGTTACAACCTTTGACCGTTTGTATCTGCCTCGGTTTTTGAGCAGTTTTCCTTACTAGTTGAACGGTCAGAAAAGCCGAGCGTGGTCGCGCAAACCGGGGCAATGAAAATGTTGGAGCAAATGCGTAATTCCACCGAAGCAGGAATCGAAATCATGACCGCGGAGGCAGAGCGCCTCGAACCGATTGCCGACCGCTCGCTCTATTTGGACATTGGCGATACACGGCCGTTGGTAGCATCTAACGATGTAAGTGCTGCAGACGCGGCGCTTATCCAAAGCGAAACACAGGTTGGCGTCTATCCCGACCACGCGGAGCGGCCAAAACAAATTTTGCCCTCGGCTAGCAGGATAGTGGATGTCATCGCCGCCGCTGCCCTGCTTGTCGTGCTGCTTCCGGTATTGGCCTTCATTACGATTTTCTTGCTATTGTTCGAACGCGGTCCCGTATTTTTTGCGCATCGGCGCGTAGGCCTTGGTGGCAAGATTTTCGAATGCCTTAAATTCCGTACAATGTGTGTTGATGCCGACCAGCGGTTGGTCCGGTTGCTCGCGAATGATGATGCGCTGCTGCGCGAATGGGTCAATACACAAAAGCTTGTTTGTGATCCGCGCGTGACCAGGTTCGGGCGTATTCTTCGCAACACATCGCTTGATGAGCTTCCCCAGTTGATCAATGTCCTACGTGGCGAAATGAGCCTGGTCGGGCCGCGACCGATCGTCGAGGATGAGATGCGCCGCTACGGGCGTTACGCGGCGTTTTACACCAGTGTCAGGCCGGGATTGACCGGACTTTGGCAAGTCACGCGGAATGCCAGAACAAGTTATCGGCGACGGGTCGCGACCGATGTGCTCTATGTACAAAACCGGACATTGGCGTTTGATTTCAAAATATTGTTAGCCACCGTCCCAGCTGTACTCGTCGGCAACAGGTAATTGTGATGCCGAACCGGGGATCCTATCAGATAAACAAGGTCACTAGCAGCCACGCAACGAGCGCGAGCGGTAGTGCCACCATCAGCCCGCGGGCAAAGCTCCGCTCTTCGTTACGCGCATGTTCTTCAACACCAGAGCCGGGCGGCAACTCTATCATTCAGATGGCCTTATCACCATTAGGTAGGCGACTGATACTTTCGAATATGCCTGGACGCAAGAGCCAGGCTGGCAGTGTACGCACTTGTGGCCGGGTCGCTATCCCCTTTAAATCGAGCGTCACCAGCATTTTTGACATTCTTTCCGAAATCTCGGCCTTGACCTTTGACGCATTCTCGTCGCTCAAACCGCAGACGGTGCGCGCGATCCGGATCAAGCCACTGCCCGGGCAGGTCAGGACAAAACCCAAACAACTGGGGCCGATAGCGGTTCTTCTGTGCACATTGGTGTCGCGGCCAGCCTTTGCGCAAAGCGAAGAGATCGTCACTCCTTTCGATCTGTTCGAGCCCGAACGCGGCGAGGGCATTCGGATAAGCCCCAACCTGCTATTTTTCCCGTCGATCGAGAGCGATGCGACCTACGATGATAATGTTTACAACAACAGCCAGTCAAAATTGGACGATCTGGTTCTCTCATTCCGGCCACGGTCCACTATTCGAACCGATTTGCAGCGGCATGAGTTTAGCCTGACCAGCGGAGCGGATATTCGCCGTTATGCCGATATCAAAGGTGAGAATAGCGAGCAGTTCGATATTCAGGGCAAGGGAAGGTTCGATCTGGCCGAGCGCACCGAAGTCATTGTAGATGCTGGCCTCCGCCGCGGCATCGAACAGCGCGGGACTGCGGGCGACCAGTTTCTGACCGACGAGCCAGTGGCTTTCAATCGGAAGTTTGGCGGATTGAGGGTACGGCGAGAGGGCGGTTTTCTCGAACTGATGGCAGAAGGACGGATCGCAGAAACGCGGTACCGGGATACGAAGATCAATGGGCTGCCATTCGACCTTTCCGAGAGAGATTCGACGGTGACGCGTGCCCGGATCCGCAGTAGCGCGCCCACCAGCCATTATTCACGAGTGTTCGTGGAAGCCTCGATCAACAAGGTCGACTATTCGAATTCGCTTCCAACACAGCGCGACTCCGATGGCTATGGTGTGCTCGCCGGCATGCTGCTGCGGTTGACCAGCTTGGTAAATCTGGAAGTCGGCGTGGGTTATATGCGCCAGAAGTTCGACAATCCGTCGGTCAAGGATGTCAGCGACGTCAATTTCCATTTGCAGGTCGAATGGACGCCGCGTGCGGACTGGCAGATCACCGCAGCTGCCGACAGGGTAATCGACCCCAGCTTTCGCCTCGATGCGCCGGCTATCGTGCATAGCGATTTTTCTCTCGAAGCCCGCAAGGCACTTGGCGACCGCACGCTTGTCTCCGCTGAATTGGGTATCAGCGATGAAAAGTATCAGGGCAGTGGCCGCAAAGACATGCGATTTCATGCATCTGCCAGGGCACATTATCGCCTGATTGACAATGTGGGGCTGGTCGCCGGCGTCGGCTGGCGAAAACAGGACGGCAATGCCTTGGGGCGCGACTATGCGGGCATCACCGTTACCCTTGGCGTCAGGGCCCGGTTCTGATGGTCCGCCAGCACCAAAAACAGGACGATCCAACCCGTTCCGCAACCGAGGCAATGTCATGACTGAATCCAACCAGCTTGTTCCGGTGACACCCGCGTCGGCAGGCCCGCCCTCAACCCGCCACGAGACTTTTCTGCCGGCTACAGCGGATCGGCTCGATTTGACCGAAAGCGTCGCCTTTTTTCGTCGCAGGTTTACGCTGATATTGGGCGTTCTGGCGCTTTGCCTAATCGCTGGTCTGGCCTACGCTATGCTGGCGCCCAAAATATATACCGCCAAAGCCACCGTAATGCTGACCGACAACGCGGCCGAAAAAATTCGTGCGGCGGATCGGCCTGAAAGCCGCCAAGTGCTAAGCAACGAACTGGTCGATACCCAGGTTGAAATCATCACATCGCGGACAATGGCCGAACGCGTTGCCGGGGCATTGGGGATGGGCAGGGGATTGAATAGTGACGCGCTACGCAATGTGATTGATGAGCTGGAGCGCGAAGTGTCTGCTGAGCGGACCGGAAACAGTTACGCGCTTGCAATTTCCTATTCGGCCACCGAAGCGGAGGCTTCTGCTACCATTGCCAATGAATTCGCCCGCCAATTCGCCGGGTGGGAATTACGCAGCAACAAGGAAAATCATGCGGAATCGCTGACTTTAGTTCAGCAGCGGCTCGGCGAGTTGCGCGCGCAGGCACAGGCCGACACCACGGCTTTGCAGCAATATCGCATCGCCAATAACCTGTTAAGTACCTCGGGGGCTTCGTTAACCGAGCAGGAGATTTCCAACTATAATCAAGAGGTAGCGGGCGCGCGGGCTGCCGCGGCTGAGGACGAAGCACGATTGCAAACGGCGCTTGCCCAACTCCGTTCCGGTTCATCGGGCGATGATGTAGGCGAAGCTCTCGGTTCGACAGTGATCTCGTCGCTTCGAGCGCAGGAGGCCGAAGCTGCTGGAGAAGTTGCCAATCTAGGCAGCAAATATGGTGCGAACCATCCGCAGTTGATCCAGGCGCAGAGCAGATTGGTAGAAGTGCGTGCACAGATCCAGGCGGAGATCGGTCGGGTCATTTCCAATCTCCGCGCCAAACGCGATGTTTCTCAGCAGCGCATGGCTTCGCTTTCGGGCAGCCTTGCATCGGCGCGCGGCCAGCTGACGCAGAATAATTCGGCGATGGTTGGTCTCAGCGACCTTGAGCGGGCGGCCGGAGCATCGCAGGGCATCTACGAGGCCTATCTTAATCGCTACAAGGAGTTGCTGGCTGCTGAGGGAAGCGAGCGGCCCAATGCAAAAATTCTTACGCTTGCCAGCGTTCCGGCATGGCCAGAGAGCCCCAACATCCCAATGACCATCATATTGTCGCTGGTTGTCGGGCTGGGCCTGGGAGTGATTGCGGCCTATATCGCTGAAGCCATATTCCACGGCGTTTCGACACCGGACGAGCTCGAAAGGGCATCGGGCGGGAATTACCTTACTTCGATACCCCTGCTGAAATCGGTAGAGCCGAAAATCCGCCACGCAGTGACTGCCATGCAGCATTCGCCCAATTCGGGCTTCGCCGAATCTTTTCGGGCGCTTGACACCGCGATCAGCCAAGCCACCCACGGCAGAAATCAGGTGATCGCGATCACCTCCGCCTTGCCCGATGAGGGTAAAACCGTTGTTTCCTGTTGTCTGTCCTATGTTCTGGCACAGAGCGGTAAGAAAACCATATTGATCGATTGCGACCTGCGTCGCGCTGGGATGAGCCGTTTGCTTGACATGCGAGAGCATGATCACGGGCTGATCGAATATCTCGACGGTAAGACAGACATCAATTTCGATGATTTGTCGGATCAACGAATTTTTTGCGTGCTACCGCTTCGCCCGAGCAATGAGCAGCCCGATCACCTGTTGACCGGCGATGCCTTTATCCGCTTGCTTGATGAATTGCGGACCCGGTTCGACCATATCATTCTCGATCTACCCCCGGTACTACCGATTGCTTCGACACCTATACTGGCCAGCCGGGCAGACGCGACTGTCATGACCACGCGCTGGCGCAAAACTTCGCGCTTTGCGTTGCGGGCGGCGCTCAAGCGCTTGCCAGCTGACCAGGTCAATCTGGTCGGTTTGGCACTCAACCAAGTTGATATGCGCCGCCGGGCCTATTTCGAACGCGGCGATCCTTCCTTCTACTACAAGCAATATCGTGACTATTATTCATGAACGCGATTTCTCCGCAACGCGGACCGGTCTACCACGCTAGCCCTAGCCGCTTTTCGGAGCCGCGGGTTGCGCTGGTGCATTATTGGTTCGTGTCGATGCGGGGTGGAGAGCGGGTGGTCGAACGACTGCTGGGTTTGTATCCGCAGGCAGACATATTTACCCATGTTTACAATCCGGATCTGGTTTCTGCGACTATCTCAAAAGCAAAAGTAACCACCAGTTTCATCAACCGGCTTCCGGGTTCTAGAAGATTCTATCAATATTATCTTCCGCTGATGCCGATGGCGCTCGAGCAACTCGATCTGTCTGAATACGATCTGGTGATCAGCAGCGAATCGGGTCCGGCGAAGGGGGTGATCACGACGCCGGACAGTCTGCATGTCTGTTACTGCCATTCGCCAATGCGTTATTTGTGGGATCATTATCATCAGTACCGGAACGCCGCTAACCCCTTGAGCCGATTGGCAATGCCACCGATCTATCACTGGCTGCGGCAATGGGATGTCAGCTCGAGCGCGCGGATCGACAGACTGGCTGCAAACTCCGAGTTCGTCCGTCGTCGCATCGCCAAGGTCTGGCGAAGAGACGCGGAGGTGATCCATCCGCCGGTAGAGACATCGCTGTTTACGCCCTCCAACGAGATCGATGACTATTATCTATGGGTTGGCGCCATGGTGCCATACAAGCGACCCGATGTGGCGGTCGATGCGTTCACCGCCAATGGCCGACCGCTACTGATGGTCGGGCAGGGCAGCATGCTCCGGCAGCTCAAGGCGCGTGCTGGGCCCAATATCCGTTTCGTTGACAGGTTGGATTTTAACGCCCTGCGTCGCGCTTATGCGCGTGCGCGGGCTTTCGTCATTACCGCAGAGGAAGATTTCGGCATAGCACCGGTCGAAGCAATGGCATCGGGGCGCCCGGTCGTCGCCTATGGGCGCGGCGGTGCTCTGGACACAGTCGTGCCTGACCGAACGGGGGTCTTCTTTGACCGACAGGAAATAGAGTACCTGATTGCGGCGGTAGAGGAGATGGAATTATTCCTGCGCCATTTCGATCCGCGCCATGCCGTTGCTGAGGCCAGCCGGTTTGCGCCCGAGTTTTTCGACCAGCGGATCAGCCGGTTGATCGCAGACATTTGAAGGGACGGATCGATGGAACTGACCTTCATTGGTTATGCACAGATTGTCCTTGGCATGTTGGTCGTCATCGCCGGAAACATGCGCCACGCGTTGATGCTGTTGATGGCCTCGGCTCTGTTCAATGGGTCAGCCGCGATCCTGCTTCCTGCGCTGGGCGGTTCATCGATACCGCCAATCCAATTTGCTCTGGCTTTTGTATTCCTGCGAATTCTGATGCCTGGAAGCGCAGCGATTGGCGACCTCCCAGAAGCTCTCAAGGCCAATCGCATGTTAGCTCTGTTTTCGTTTTACGGTATTGCAACAGCATTCATCTTGCCGCGCATTTTTGCAGGCTCGGTTAACGTTTATCCGATGCAATTTAACGACGTGGCGGACCTGTTCGCGACAGTACCGCTTGAGCCCACATCCCAGAATCTGACAGCAGCTTTTTACCTGCTCGGATCTTTGCTGTCAGCCATAGTCGTCTGGATCGCCTGCCGAAGGACAGATGCCGCTGCAACTATGGTTGGCACTTTAATCGTCATGGCGTGGGTGCATTCCATTCTGGGTCTGGCTGGCATCGCCATTCGCGGTACATCTGTGGACGCAGTGTTCGAACTGTTTCGAAATTCGGCTTATGTGCAGATGGATGATGCCATAGGCGGATTTGTACGCATTCGCGGAATATTTCCCGAATCGTCAGCCTATGCGACGCTTGGATTTGTCCTGTTCGTTGCAAATTCAGAGATGTGGTATAGATCGATCCGTAGCACCGCGACTGGTCTTGCTACACTGGTAATGGGAACGGTACTGTTCTTCAGCACGTCTTCTACTGCCTATCTCGGCCTTGCTATTTATGGCCTGTTCTTTGCGTTGCGGATCTTTGCCCTGCCGGGTGCCACGAATTTTGCCAAGGCGAAGACTGCCTTTGCAGCGATCGGCTCGATCATATTCCTTTCTGCGTTACTATTCATTGCTTCTCCGGCGTTGGTCGAAGGGGTGGTCGACGTCGTCAAGCGCATGACAATCGAGAAATCATCGAGTGACTCAGGCATGCAGCGGCTCTACTGGGCGCAACAGGGCTGGGATCTGTTCCGGCATTCGTATGGCCTTGGCGTTGGTCCAGGCAGCTTCCGCTCATCGAGTATTTTCTTTGCAATGCTCGGTTCGATGGGTGTCATTGGTATCCTCTCATTCCTGAGCTATCTCATCGCAGCATTCCAGCCTTGGCGCAGGTCAAGTTGGACCGAATCCGCGATACCCGCTGAAAATCTGGGCGGCGCGTTGGGAAGTGCTGCCTTACTCAGCCTGATCCCTGCAGCCGTTAATTCGCCGACCGCTGTTCCAGGGGTGACTTTTGTAATCTTGGCCAGTGCCTCGCTGGCGCTGCGACCATTCGATCTCGCACGCCGCATTGATCCGTTCAGACGAGCTGAAACTCCAGTTTCTGCGACTACGGTAGCTCAATGACCGAAGCAGTTCTGAAAACAGAGATCGTGCGAGATACTCAGCGGTTTACCGCCTTGTCCAAAGAGTGGGACGCGTTAGCCGTTCACCTTGCAACCCCTTTGGCGCGCCATGCCTGGTACATGGCCGCGCTCGCTGCATTGCAACAGCACATGTTCGAACTTTCGGTCGTACTCATCTGGAATGGTGAAATTTTGATCGCGGCGGCACCGCTAATGCTCGACAAAATGCTGACGCCTGCCCGGCTAGTTCCGATTGACGCCTTCGCTGGCGAGCCATTTCGGCTGCTGTATCGCGACCCTGAATCGCTCGCCTTACTCTCGCATGCGTGCGCGCGGCTGAAGCGGCCAATCCTGTTTAGGCGACTGCAATCCAGCGAAACCGATTTGGCGGTGCTTTCTTCAGCGCTGCGTTCAAAGGCTGCCGTTTACTGCAAGCCGCGGTACACCAGCGCGACCACTCAGCTACCGGCCGATTTCGAAACGTTCGAAGCGTCTATGTCGCGCAAGCGCCTGTCTGCCATCCGGAACAAGTGGCGCGCAGCAACGCGCGAACATGGTGAAGTCGTGACCGAATTTGTAACGCCGGAGTCCGGCGACCTACCGGTGCTGATGGGGCGCTTCATGGCCTTGGAAGGTTCGGGTTGGAAGCAACGATCGGGAACCGCGCTTTCTGCCGACCACCGAATGGGGTGCTTTGTGTCGCAAATGGCCAGCGCGTTTGCCCAAGACGGGTCGATTGAGTTCGCCTTTCTCAAGATTGGCGGGCGAGATGCAGCATGCCGTTTGCTCCTTTGGCAGCAGACAGGCGGGTTCGCGATCAAGATCGGATTTGACGAGGAATTTCGTCGTTTTACACCAGGAATTCTTCTGTCGCACGAATCGCTGCGTGAATCATGCCGGATCGGTGCCACGTCGTTTTCCTTCCTCGGTGTGTACGAAGACTGGCAGCACAATTGGCCGCATGAGGTGACCGAAGATTTTCGGGTCGCAACCTACCCCTTTCGACCTTCCGGCGCACTCGCTCTGCTGAACGATAGTCGACAGGCCATGCTATCGTTGCTGCGCAGATACTGACGGCAATTGGGGTTTAAGCTGATCGGCGATGCCATGTTTGGTGTCACATGTGTCCATTCGACCATCCTGCTGCGGGCGATAGACCCGGACATAGTCCACTTCCAAAGTCGACGGATTGGGCGTCTTGTCGATCGGATAGCCTGAGCCGAGCGCGAGATTGACCAGCGGATAAAGCGGTGCTCGGTGCTCTTCGGGCGTCGGCTGTTGCCACACCGCCTCGCCGTCCAGGAAATAGGTGATATGTTTTGCGTCAACGCGAACGCCGTAGCGGTGGAACCCGCCAGTCAGCGATCCGGCAGGAACCGACAGGCTCTTGCCATCGCGACGGGTGCGATGCTCTTCCGCGCCGCCATACCAAACATGACCCGTTACGAAATATTTGTCGGTCATGTGCCCGTAATATTCGACGACGTCGATTTCGATCTTGGGTGTTTGCTGGGCTGGTTGCAGGCTCATCAACCAGAAGGCAGGCCAAGTGCCCGGGCCAGGGGGGAATTTCATTCGTGCTTCGAAATATCCATATTGCACGCCATGGCCTTTTCCCGAACCTTCCGCGGCAGCGATCAAGCCGGAACGCCAGCGGCCTTTCTCATCCCGGTGCGCCGTAATTTGCATTACGCCATGCGCAATCGCGAATGGCCCTTCGGGTCGCGGATCGGAAAATGGTGCGTCACCAAAGTCACCGTTCCATGGGGTATGTGCTGTCCAGCGAGCGCCATTTTCGAGCTTACGCGGCGCGATCGCCAGATCGTCAAATTCGTCAGCGAAATGAAGTTCGTAGTCACACAAATTGATTCGCTCGGTGGAATCAGTACTGCCTGACGAGCACCCCGTATAGACGGCCAGCGGAAGTGCCAGTGCGGAGAGCTTTAACGAAGAGAATTTAGCGTTCATGTCCGCCGCAGGTGCCGGAAAACGGCCAAGTCAGACACCCGCATACTTATCCTGAGCAATTCCTTCACTGGCCCTGACCGGCGACCGGTCACGTGCCAGAGCCCGAATGCTGATCCCGCATAAGTCAGTGCTCCGATCGGCATCAGCGCAGGAATCTGGAAAAGTGGCTGGTTAGCAATGGCAGGCGGAAGTGCCGTTTGGGCAGCTATAACCGCAGCGGACATCGCCAGCAGGCACGTCAACGTCATGCCATGCGCACGAACCTGTTCCCAGACGCCAACAGATACCAGCTGCTTGGCCAGCATGAAGCTGATCAGGCAATTGACGAGGCTGCTCAATGCCCGGCCGGCGGCTGCGCCGACAAGCCCGCCCAGCGCCAACCCGCCAATGATTAATGGAATCCGGACGAACAGCCCTAAAAGCTGGCGCAGGAACAGAAGTTTGGTTGCCCCCATCGCCATCCCCAATGGTCGGATGACCGTGATGAACGTGTCAAAAGCATAGGTAATTGCGAGCAACTGCAACAGAGGTACGATTGTTATCCATCGGGCACCCAGCAAGAGGTCGACTGTAGGATAAGCCAACAAGGCCAGACCGACGGCGGCCGGTGCGGTGACCAGCGCGACCCCCGACTGCGCCTCGAGAAACGCCTCGCGCAGCTTCGCAGGCTGTGCGGAAATTTGCGCGAACCCCGGGAACAGCGCGTTACGCAGCGGAAAGGACAGTTCGCGCGTGGGTATGACTGCGACACTGTCTGCTACCGAATATTGGCCTAGCTCTACCTTGCTAACAGCAACGCCTAGTGCAAGCTGATCAAAGCGCCAGTTGATCGTCTCACAGAGCTGATGGAGCGACATCCAGCCCGAAAAGCCCCATATTTCGCTTACGCGCGACAAGGTAAAAGAAGGGCGATAGGGGATGATCAGGTAGCTTGCCAGCGATGCAAACACCGCGCCCAGAGCATTGCCGATTATGATCCCCCAAAAATTACCCAGAGCGAGCGCAAGGCCAATAGCGAGGCCTAGTCCGGCGGCCTTTTGACCGATCTGGAATGCTGCGAACGGACCGAAGCGCATTTCACGTGTCGCCATCGTCAGCAGCGGATTGTAAAACTCCATGAAGGCACCGCCGACGCCTGCCACCAGAAAGACTGCGCCTAGCCGCTCGTCACCATAAACAAGCGATAACGGCCAGGCGGCGAGCGCGATTACCGTAAAAATCAGCCCTGCACGGAGGCAAGACATGGTCCAGACGGTGTCGATATGGTCCTGTGTCGGTTCATCGCATTGCACCAATGATTGGTGGAGCGAGGCTTCGGTCACCGCAGCTATCACGCTGACAACTGCCATCGCGATTGCAACGATGCCGAAATCGTCCGGCGACAGGATACGCGCCAATATGATGATGCTTGCGGCGTTGAGCAGGCTCATCGCCATGCGTGCCGAACCGAGCGAGATAGCTCCTCGGAGCACACCATGCCGCAGGCTCATGTCTTGTCCCTGTCAAAACCGCTGGATGGTAACATTGGCAAGGGGCAAGATGCAGTTGCGATCATAGCGCCTCTATCCGTTCGGGATCGATCCTGCCGGTGACCAAATCGCGCAGGGCGAGCAAGTTGCCGACCAGCCGACCGCGCCGGTCTATGTCAGGTTCTGGCCAAATGCTGCGCACGACATTTGAGGCGATGTTCTGGAACAGCAGCCGTTCGCCAAGCCAAGGGTACATCGTCCCCTTGCGCCAGAGATAGATGATGTTGGCGATCTGTGAATAACCGAGCCGCTTGCCGGAGGTTTTTCCGCTGCGCGCACCCATGTGAATCCCGGTCAGCTCGCTGGTCTTGACCAGCCGTCCACGCCAACTCAACTGATGCGTGAAATCGACATCTTCCTGCCAGCCATAAAGCGGCAGTTTCTCGTCGAACCGAAGCC